>JAOAHH010000017.1 GCA_026415325.1 Thermodesulfobacteriota bacterium
CTCTCTGCCCACAGCACCAACGGCAGCAGGCATTTCTGGGAAAGGGTGCACCGTAATTCGCTTGACCGGCTGTACGAGGGGCTTGGGATATGAAAAAGACCGTTTTGATAACCGGCAGCAGCAGCGGCATCGGCCGTGCGACCGCCGCGCTGTTCAAAAAAAGAGGCTGGCGCGTTATCGGCGTTGACACGCGCTCGGGAACGGCAGCGGTTGATTTGTTCCTTCGAACAGACCTTGCCCGGCCTGAAACGGTTGGCGCTGTTAAATCATTCATTACAAAGAACAAGATTTTGCGGCTTGACGCTTTGGTGAATAATGCTGCTGTTCAGACGGTAAAGCCATTTTCGGCAATAACCCGCAGCGATTGGCAAGATTCGCTTGCCGTTAACGCTGAAGCCCCGTTTTTTCTCATGCAGGCGCTGCTCCCCCAACTTCACAATGCCCGGGGGAGCATTGTCAATGTGGCGAGCATCCATGCACGGCTCACCAAAAAGCATTTTTCTGTGTATGCCGCCACTAAAGGTGCGTTGGTCGCCCTGACACGGGCACTTGCCGTTGAGCTTGCGCCGCGCGTGCGCGTCAATGCGGTGCTGCCTGCGGCAACGGCAACCCCCATGCTCAAAGCGGGGTTTGCGAGAAATCCGGAAGCCTTTCGCATGCTCAAGGACTGTCATCCCCTTAAAAGAATCGCGCGACCGGAAGAGATTGCAGAGGTCATCTTCTTTCTCGCAAACGAACAGGCATCATTCATCACCGGAGCGGCTATTGCCGTTGATGGCGGCATCGGCAGCCGCCTGTTTGATCCTGCTCCATGACCACACATAAAAATATCCATGAGGGATATGCCATGCAGAAAGAACAATCGGCCACAATAAATCTTATTGACGTCGGCGCGGCAGGAGACTTGCCTGATCCATGGGACAAACGTCGCAATCTGATCGGCAATATACTGCGTTTTGAGCCCCGCGAGCGTGCCCGGCAGGCTGACAACGTGATATCCTTGGCCGCCATGCTCTGGGACAAAGAGGAGGAAAGAAATTTTTATATCTATCGAGGCTTTAACGGTTCTGGGTCGTCATTGTTTCTGCAAAATTATGAGTATGTGTTGCAACACTACGAGACCCTGAAAAAACGAGGCCGACCTCAGCTTGCCCAGACATGGCTTGAGCGGTCGCTTCTTGTTGATGTGCAGCGCGTTCAGTGTCGCACCCTTGACAGTGTGTTGCGGGAGCTGAATCTGCCGTTCACGTATCATTTTCTGAAGATTGATGCACAGGGCGCTGAGTATAACATTCTGAAAGGAGCGGAACACTATTTGAAGAACGACTGCTACGGACTCCATCTCGAATTGTTTGAGCTGCCCTTGTATAAGGATATAAAACTTTTTGCCGAAGTCGCAGCATATCTTGAAGCGCTTGGTTTTGAACTGGCAAAAAAATATCCTGCCCACGGCACTTTTGATTCACAGCATGACTGCCTCTTTCTCAAACGCGGCAAAGACGATCCGGTGATGACAGCTATCCGCAACGCGTATGATTTGCCCACGGCACGTTCCCAAATCAACCGGCAGTCGTTTGTATCACACGTGCCACGGCTGTCAGGAGACATTCAGGAAGTGCTGAGAATTTCACGAGAACGCCTCGAGGCATTCAAAAATATCCATGCGGGTAGGCGCTGCGTCATTATCGGCAACGGCCCGAGTCTCAACAACATGGACCTTTCGTTTCTCGAACATGAAATCTGTTTCGGCATGAACAAGATTTTCCTCCTGTTTGATCGTTGGCAGTTCAGGCCGACGTATTACGTTGCGGTTAACCCCCTGGTCATCGAGCAGAGCACCAAAGAGATTCTCAACTTGTCCTGTCCGAAATTTCTCAGCCACCGCGGGATTCGGTTTTTCGAAGATCCCCGCGACATTATATTTATAAAAAGCCATGACCGGTGGGTATTCACCACAGATCCCCGCAACGGGCTACACGAAGGATGGACTGTTACGTATGTGGCCCTGCAGCTTGCTTATTTCATGGGTTTTAGCGAGGTCGTACTGATCGGTGTGGACCATCATTTTGTCGCGACGGGTAAGCCCAACGAAGAGGTTGTCTCGCAAGGTGATGACCCCAACCATTTTCATCCTGACTATTTCGGCAAGGGCAAGCGGTGGCATTTGCCTGATCTTGAGCGTTCAGAACGTTCCTATCGGATGGCAAAGGAAGCATTTGAAGCCGATGGACGCCGTATTATCGACGCAACGCTCGGGGGCAAACTCAATGTCTTCCCCAAGGCCGATTACCGTGAGGTTTTCGGCATATCGCGAAGATCCGTTGCTCTGTCTTCGTCATCTATAGGAGGTACAGAGGGGGGTAGCGTATCGGAATTGTTTGAATCAGTACCGGAGATTTCCAGTGTTTCTGCACCAACGGTCGCACCGGTGCAACCGCCTGTTACGGTGCTCCCGGTGAATCAGCAGTTTCTTGAGCGGCAGCGTGAGTTTTGGAATGTGCAGAGCATGTATGAGGCGATGTTTGAGCGGGTCTATGTTGACCCTGCGCTTAAGACCTTGCCGCTTGAACAAAAAATAGAGCGATGGAACAAATCCGCAGAAATATCGGTCGGCCGCGTGTTATCAGGTATCCCCTCCAGGCCGGAATGGAAGGTGCTGGAGATCGGGTGCGGTGTCGGCAGGCTTATCAAACCGTTGCGCGAGCGGTTTGCCGAGGTTGACGGTGTTGATATTTCAGAGAATATGATTGCGTTTGCACATCAATATCTGGCCGACGCAAAACAAAACGGACGGGTGATGGTGAACAGCGGCAGCGACCTAAAAATGTTCCCCGACGCATCTTATGACTTTGTGTTCTCCATGATTGTGTTTCAGCACATCCGCTCGGTATCGGTTGTGAGGAGCTATTTTCGGGAAATTTGCCGTGTGCTGAAGCCGGGCGGGTACTTCAAAATACAGGTTCACCGCGCAGGCAGTCGCGGATATGGAAAGGCCGATGACGAGGCAGAACCTGAGAAACAATACGGATTTTTCGGAAACGGATACACCGCAGAAGACCTTAATACGCTACTTGAAGAGGCGGGGCTTTCGGTTGTCGAACTGAAGCCTGACGGACATTGGCTCTGGGCCACTGCGGTGAAGCCTGCTCGGGCAGGAAGAGAGCATCAGTATCTAGTCTCCGCAATTGTTTCGACCTACAATGCGGAGAGGTTTATCCGCGGCTGCCTTGAAGACCTTGTGGTGCAAACGCTTTACCAAAAGGGGCTGCTTGAAATTATCGTTATTAACAGCGGCTCCCAAGAAAACGAGGAAACGATTGTTAGAGAGTTTCAGATGCGGCATCCGCATATTGTCTACTTTAAGACAGAACGGGAGACGCTCTATGCTGCCTGGAACCGGGGTGTTCAGATTGCCCGCGGTAAATATTTAACTACTGCAAACACCGATGACCGCCATCATCCCCGGGCATTTGAGCGCATGGCGCAGGCGCTTGAGGATGATCCTGCGATCGGCCTTGTGTATGCCGACAGCCTGGTCACCCGCGATGAAAACGCAGCCTGGGGCGTCGCGCGCGCCAAGGGCGTGTTCCGCTGGCCGGAATTCGACCTGCGGCTGCTCTATGACATTTGTTACATGGGCCCGCATCCAATGTGGCGCGCATCCCTGCACCATGAGCACGGTTATTTTGATGAGAGCTTTGTCTCCGCAGGTGATTATGAATTCTGGCTTCGCATCGCGTCGCGGGGCGTTCGCATGCGGCATATCCCGGAGACACTGGGGCTCTATCTTGAGCGCGACACCAGCGTATCCTTGTCAAATCTCGACCGCACGTGGAAGGAGTCCGAACGCGCACGCTCGATGCATTGGCCGGCAGCATGGGGCAAAAAGCCGGCGACACAATGGCGATCATGCGAAGAGCCGCTCCAAAACGCAGAGGCACTACGTCAGCAGCGCATCTTGATCTGCTGCGACTACTTCTGGCCGTCGGTGGGCGGGGTGGAAGCGCTGGTTGAAGATCTCGGTGTCCGTCTCAGAGACAAGGGGTATGCGGTCGCATTTGCCGTCAGGCACATACCTGAACGTGAGGAGCTCGTGCGTCACGGCATCACCATTCATCAGTTTGCATGCAACGGCGATCTGTACGGCGGGTTGACCGGCGATATTCAGGGCTATCAGCAGTTTCTAATTTCCTCGGGGTTTGACCGCATTCTTGTGCTCTCCCAGCCCGACAACTGGGTGTCGCTTGGTCTGTACCAAGTGCGGGAAAAAATATCTTCAAAGATCATTTTTTTGCCGAGCATCAACCGCGCTGATATTGAGCGCTGGCAGCGCAGAGGCGTTCAGGCTGAGGTCGAGGCGGTTATCCGCTCCGCGGATGCGCTGGTGGTTGTCACCGAGGACGGCTATGACGCGCGGTATGCGGCGCAGAACAGAATACCCGCCGTCTATATCCCGCACTCCATTGACGTGGTTGCAGACCCTGCTAATTTCCGCACAAGACACAACCTGCATCCGGACAAGCCGCTGCTGGCGGTTGTCGCAAATTTCTGGCCGGTTAAAAACCACCGGGAACTGCTCAGGACTTTGCGCACATGCAATGACGACTGGCAGATTGTGCTCATCGGCAATCCGGTTGAAGCGGTGAAGTATTGCTATGAAAAGGCATGCGCTGAAGCCGCCCGCGACAGCCGGGTGCGGATCCTGCCGGGCCTGCCGCGGGAGCAGGCGGCAGCCGCAATCAGGGATGCCGACCTGCTGCTGGTGCCGTCACAGGCGGAAAGCGCCGGACCGCTGGTTGTGCTGCAGGCAATGCAGTACGGCACGCCGTGGATCGCCACGCCGCATTGCAACGGCGTTTACAGCGAACCGGGCGGCGTCATTGCCGGAATAGACAAATTTCCTGATGTTATACGGTATCTTCTTGGCAATCCCGAAATCCGGAGAGAGCTCGGCAGGCAGGGGAAAGAAGGATATGCCGCGTGCTTTAGCTGGGACAAGACGCTTGATGCGTATGTGAGTCTTCTTGAGAACAAAAGCGCTGTTCCGGATCTGAAGCTTCCTGAAGCGCTGAGGGAACAGAAATGGCGTCTGCAGGACAGCGTCATGCAGGCAGTTACCGGTGATCTACCTGCAGGCAGAACGCTTCAGGAGATACAGCGCCTGTTTCCCAAAAGACCGGTTCCCGGAAACAAGTTCGGGATGATCGAAGTCAACGGGATCAAGGGGTTTCTGGAAGACAAGGAGATGCAGCAGCTCTATAACCGGGCGCTAAATCTGCGGCGCGGCGGCATGATCATTGAAATCGGAAGCTTTATGGGGCTGTCCGCGTCTATCATGGCGCGAGCGCTGCTTGAAAGCGGTAACTATAACGCGCGGATTTACTGCATCGACTGGTGGACCGCCTTTAAGGACAGAATCACCCCTGAATACCGCCCGTTCTACAGCGTTGAAAATTTCAAGGCAAATCTTTTCAGAACAGGCATTGACCGGATGGTCACGGTTATTGACCGGAAGAGCCCGGAATGCGCTGCGCTCTTTGAGGACAACTGCGCTGATATGGTTTTTGTGGATGGTGACCATTCCTTGCAGGGATGCCTTAATGATCTTGAGGCATGGTATCCCAAGGTAAAACCCGGCGGCGTGCTCATCGGCCATGACTATACGTGGACGGAAAGCGTGCGGCAGGCAGTGCACGCTTTTCTGGATCGGCATCAGCTCGGCAGCAGGTTTTGCGCGCCTGACAAGGGAACGTCGCTTTTTTGCATTGCAAAGCCGCCGTCAGAGACTGGAGACGCCCCTGTTTTTTCCGTGATCATTCCCACGCGCAACCGAAGCGCGGTTCTTGAGAAATGCCTTGCCGCGCTTGCCGCGCAGGACTTTGAGCCGTCGAAGATCGAGGTGATTGTCTGCGACGACGGATCATCGGATGCAACCGAACAGGTGGTGCAGGCTTTTTCTGCTCCCTGGCCTCTTTTCTATTTGCGCCAAGAGCGCAAGGGTCCTGCAGCCGCGAGGAATCTGGGCATTAAAACGGCGCGGGGAGAATATGTATTGTTCTTAAACGATGACGCGATTCTCGACAAGCATGCTCTTGCAATTCACTATCAGACGCACATGGCGCGGAGAGGTGAAAGAATAGCGGTTTTGGGACGATTTGCAATCGCAGCTGAATACCGCCAAACCCCCTTCGGCCATTTGCTAGATACGACTGATATTTTATTCAATTACGCTGCGAAGGCAGCTGATGAGTATTATAATTACAACTCATTTTATACCTGCAACATATCGCTTCCCCGGCAGGCCGTGATAGATGCAGGCATGTTTGACGAGTCGTTTACCGCTCCTGCAGCAGAGGACATTGATCTGGGGTACCGGCTCCACCAAAAGGGGTGGCGTGTTTTTTACAAAGACACCTGTATTGCATTTCATGATCACAAGCTGAAGATTGCTGATTTTTGCGCTACGCACCGCATGCGCGGGTACTGGCGGGTCGCCATGCTGTACAAGTACAGGGATGCCGGGCTGAAATGGCTGAGCGATGAGGATTACCGCCATATCAGAACCGCGGTTGTGGGCAATGCCGAGCTGGAGGCGGACATCGGGCAGCTTGTGGCGAAGGTTGAGGACGAAGACAGGGCGGGGGCAGATGCTGGGACAATTAAAAAGAAGGCAGATGAGCTGTATCCGCTAGTGAAAAAGATTCAATTATACCACGAGATTCAGGGCTACCTCAGCCACCCGTATTATGAGGTTCTGTTCAATCCGAAATACCGCGAGGCGCCGCTTGTTTCCGTTGTCGTGCCCTGCTACAACCACGGCGCATATCTGCGGGAATGCGTTGAGAGCATTGTCCGGCAGAGCTTCCAGAACTTTGAAATAATCATAGTGAACGACGGCAGCACCGATGATTCGCTTGGCGTTGCGCGTCAACTGATGCGCGAATATCCCGATCATCGGATACGAATTCTCGACCAGCCCCATTCCGGCCAGCCAGCCATTGCGCGCAACAACGGCATCGCCGCAGCTCTCGGGAAATATATCCTTTCGCTTGATGCAGATGATTGGATTTTGCCCGACGCCCTTGCCGGAATGGTTGCAGCAGCCGATGCCCGCGATGGATCGGAAGTCGTCGCCTACGGGTATATGCAGAAATTCGGCGTAAAAAACAACGTCTGGCCGACAGGGCCGTGCAATAGGAATATCCTGCCGCGGCAGAATCAACTCCCGAATGCATCCTTGTACCGCAAATCGTTGTGGGAGAAGATCGGCGGGTATAACCAAAATGTGCCGGGATATGAGGACTGGGATTTCTGGATTCGCGCCTCGCAGGCCGGGGCAGAATTTATATGCCTTGACCGCATCTGCATCATGTACCGCACAACCGAATCAACCTCGATGCTTGACCGGGCGGCTGCGCGGCATGAACATAATGTCGCGCATATTATCATGAACAGCCCGGCGCTGTATGATCCTGTCGAACGGGAGTGGGCGGCGAACTATCTGCGCGAGTTTCCCGAGCCACCTGCGAGACAAAAGCCCTTTGACCCGAACGAGGCCTATGCGGCGGTTCGTGCGTCTCTGATTGTCCATGCGTTTCCGGGCATTTACAGCGAGCAGGAGAAGGCGCAGGCGTACCGGTACCTTCTACAGCTTGCGAACCGGCGCAGGCGGCCTGTAGTCACCAAGACGCACGATCGGCGCGGCAATCCAATTGTAGCGGGGCGCGGCAACGGAACATACAAGGTGCTGTTTGTCTGCCATGATTTTCCGCCGT
>JAOAHH010000070.1 GCA_026415325.1 Thermodesulfobacteriota bacterium
TCTTTTTTATCCAACCCGAAGCGCATCACAAAACACGATCTGCAAGCTGCATTTCAATGCTGTTTAAAAGTGGTGATTTTTTCAAACAATATTGACAGGTAACAAAACACGGCCTTAATTTTCAAATCATGCTTTTACCAACGGGTCCTTATATAATAACCGGCTCCATATAATAACGAGATTTTTACTAAGTTTTCCTCATTATCCATGCATGCCTCCGGATACAGCATACACCATGCGCCGAATCCCGAATTCGGGGGAAAAGCAAAAAATACTTGCACTGAAAAATGATTTTCCGTATATGGTGATGCCGTTTACATATATATGGCGTTCATCATCATTCTTGTATTCGCATCTCATCGTCTTCAATAGGCATAAGGTTATTCCATATGAGCGCAAACGGCAATAACGGTTCAACTGCTTATTTTGCAAACGGTAAACACGGGTACCTCCGCTTTGAAGATGATTCCTACGGTGATTATGTTTTGTCACTAATAAAAAAAATTGTACCCCATTTTTTTCGTCATGCGCATACAGCGATCGAAATCGGCCCAGGGTTGGGCAGATTTTCATGTTCGCTGGTCAAAGAATTCAAAACCGTTGTCTTGATTGAGCCATCTAAAGATTTTGCTCAGTCGCTGCGCGATTTTTTTAAAAACGATAACGTCACAGTACATGAACTGACTGCCGAAGAATTCTTCTCTACCTACGACGTCTCCGATGGTTCGGTGATTATTGGCTTCCATATCCTACATCATTTGAATAAACACCAACGTCAAACGCTGTACCGCTTCATAAAAGAAAAACGCGTTCAGGCATTGTTTGCAGAGCCGAATCCTTATAATCCGCTCATCTTCCTGCAGGTCACCTTTCATCCCGACATGGATTGGAAGGAAGAAATCGAATACTTGCGGCTGACAAAAAAACGTCTCTTCCATGAATTGAATAAAAGCGGCTTTAGAAATCCGTTTTTTACACGGATATGTTTTTTGCCACCACCTCTTGCACACATGCTACTCAAAACCCCGCTAAAAAAAGCGTTACCGTACTTTGAGATGTTCAACAAAGTGCTTCCTTTTCTTGTTTCCTATCAGCTCGTTCATTTCACCGGCTACGAACCCGCTGACCGGCACTCATGTCCTGCTTCGGTACCGATCCGTAAAACGCCTCTATCATAATGTCGCTGGCTTGCGCGCCTCGACCAGACAGTCCATCCGTTCCCCTGAACGTAAAAGTTTGATGTCGATAAACCCCGCAGCAACAAGTTGTGTCGTAACCTCTTCAAAGGTATAGGTGTCTCCGCCAGCAGTGTGCACAAGCATATTAATGGCAAATAAGGCCCCTGCCTGCGGCCTGGTGCGGCATGGCTCCATAATATGGTCTCTGATCAGCAGCCTTCCTCCCGGTTCCAGGCAGCAGAAAACCTTTTTGAACAATGCAATATTCTCATCAGGACTATTTTGATGAATGATTGCTGACAGTAGCGCACTATCAGCCCCTTCGGGAAGTGCGTCGTAGTAAAAATCTCCTCCTACATACCGCACCCGATCGTCCAAACCTGCCCTCTGTATTTGTTCCTGTGCAAACGGCAGCACCTGCGGCAAGTCAAAGATGATTCCATTCAGGTGGGGATTACGTTCCAAAAAAGCAATAGTATACACCCCTGAGCCGCCGCCGATGTCAAGTAAACAGCGACATCCTGCCATGTCGTATGCAGTAGCAATTTCCCGGGCAAGTTGTCTGCCGATGACATGCATGGCACCGATAAACGCACGGGTTATCTGCGGATCAGAAGATCCCAATACCGGAACAGGTGCCTTCGTGCTCCCGTGCCGAACCGTCTCGGTTAAGCGCGTCCAGTTATCCCACATGGTGTTCATATGCAATACCATAGGCAGAACAGTATCAGGGTGCCGGGAAGAAAGCAATGTTCCATGCTCAGTCAGGTGGTAGCATGCATTTACATCCTTGAGCAGAAGTTTCATACCAACAAGACAATCGAGCAGCCGTGTGGTTGCGCGCACGTCAAGACCGTGCTCTCGGGCCAGCTCGTCAGAGCGCAAAGGTTTGAGGTCAAGACAGGTAAAAATATCGAGAGCCGCAGCGCTTAATATGACCCGCGCCTTCATAAAGGCCGCTATTGCATCAAGAAGTTCATTGCCGAAAAACATCGTTATTTCCATTCTTGTGGATGCAGGACATAGATATAATCGTGTATACACATTAAAATTAACTATACTATGAGAGCCAGCTGATGACAACCATGAGGTGCATCTGCATAGGGTTCCGTACTCTTAAAGGGCATCTACGGCGCATCGTCACCGTCGCAGCAAAAAACAGAACATGCCACACGGCGCATCGCATAAGGGAAAACGATTGCGATATCCGTATCGGACATGCTTCCTTCTCGCCGTCAGGAATGCTAAAAACAATTCAATAACGTACTAAAGATAATGTATGGTATACTCGATAATCAAAACACCATAGCGTGATAATCGTGCCGTAATGTACAGGATAGATATATGGCGATCATAAAAGATGCCACAAATCCCAAAAAGCTTACTATCGAGCAGCCCCCGATACAAGATCAGCCGAAGATCGGTGATCTCCTCATTAAAGAAGGCTTTGTCACCAAAGCCGATATTGAGCGTGCGCTTGCAATCCAAAAATCGGAAGAGGAGATCAGAAACCTGCCGCTCGGCAAAATCCTTGTCAAAATGAACGTCTTGACGGAAGATGACCTGACAACCGCCTTAAATCATCCAAACCTTCGGAAAAATATCGGTTCGCTTGCGGTTGAAAAGGGGTTGATTACTAAAGAGGATCTTGAATTTGTTCTCGCAAACAAAAAACCCGGGCAGCTTATCGGTGAATTGCTCGTTGAATACGGGCTGCTTACCCGTGACGACATCGGCAACCTGCTGCGCGAACAAATCAATTCGCCCAAACTCGGTGAAGTGCTGCTTGACCTGAAACTGATCACCGAGCATGACCTTCAGGAAGCGCTGCGCCGGCAGCGCACGGTTCGTTCGCTTGGTGAAATTTTGGTTGATCTGAACATCGTCAGCCCGTTTGATCTCAATTACGTCCTTGAAAAGCACAATAAATTGTTGGGTCTGCTGGATGTTATCAAACGGATGGGCTACCTGAACGATGAGCAGATCAAAGAGGTTCAGCGCGAGCAGGTGGCAACCGGCGATCCTCTACAGAAAGTTCTTCTGAAAAAAAAGTATCTGACCCCTGAACAGATTCAGACGGCGCAGGCACGTCGCTACAACCTTCCGTTTCTCCCGCTCCAGGAATTTACTTACAGCAAAGGCGACAAAACACTCCTTACCAACCTCATCAATCAGAAATATGCAGAGAAAAACCTCGTACTCCCGCTGTCTCTTGTTGAGAGAAAACTCACCATCGCCATTTTCAAGCCCGAGCAACTTCATCTCGTCGGCGAACTGAAAAACCTCTTTCCGCACCTGACGATCGAATGCGCCTTTATCACCGAAGAAAAATTCGAGGAGCTGTTTGAAATCCTCTACAGCAAGCGACTCAGTGCCGACACCACAGAAGAGCAGCCTGTCGAAGCGGCGCAGGATGTGGATTTCATGGAAATCGATCTTGACGAGAACCTCGACGATGCAAGCGAAAAGACACCAGCGTACAGCGCCCAGGATATCGAGGCAGAGGAAATTGTAAACTTTTTGATCAAATACGGCATCCTGAACAACGCAAGCGATATCCATATCGAACAAGACCGGCAGGGTCCGAAAATACGCTACCGCATTGACGGTATTCTGCAGGATTTGAATATTGAATGGCTCAAGCGCAAACTGCCTGAAAAAGTCGGAGCTATCATCTCCCGCATTAAAGTAATGTCCAATCTCGATATTGCCGAAAAGCGGTTGCCGCAGGACGGCGTTTTCAGGATCAACTATTACGACAAGGCAAAAAATCAGAAGTTTGACCTCGATTTTCGCGTTGCGACCTGTCGTGCAATCGTGGGTGAAAACGTGGTAATCCGGATACTTGACTCACGGAAGGCAAACGTCGGTTTGGAGAATCTCAACCATTCGCCGCACGTCCTCGTCCCGCTGCAGCGGTTACTGAAAAGTTCTGCCGGTATGATCCTTGTTTCGGGCCCGACCGGCAGCGGAAAATCCTCAACGCTTTACGGTGCCCTCATGTATGTGTATAACCCTGGAGTAAAAATCATCACTGCGGAAGATCCGATCGAGTACAGTTTTCCGGGCATTATGCAGACTCAGATTCAGCCGAAAATCGGTATTACGTTTCCCCGGCTGTTGCGCTCTTTTTTGCGGTGCGATCCCGATGTTATTCTGGTCGGCGAAATCCGTGATGAAGAAACCGCTGAAATTGCATTTGATGCAGCACAGACAGGACATCTTCTGCTCAGTACTATTCATACCAACGATGCCGTCAGCGCGGTCGCTCGCCTTGCAGACCTCGGTATCGACCACAGTCAGATCGCATCATGTCTGCTCGGTATCCTTGCCCAGCGCTTGGTGCGCAGAATCTGTCCATTCTGCAAACAGGAATACGTCCCTGGAGAAGACGAGTGGCGTGTTCTGTTTGATGCGTATCCATCTCATCTTACCTTTTATAGGGGCAAAGGGTGCACCTCGTGTAATTTTTCCGGCTACAAGGGCCGCACCCTGATTTCCGAACTGTTTGTCGTCGATAAGGAAATTGGCGCGGCACTGAGCCGCGGCACATCGGTTGATACATTGAAAAAAATTGCCCTTGAAGCAGGCATGAAATCGATGCTTGAAGACGGGCTGATGAAACTTCAGGATACAACGCTTGCAGAAATCCTTAGGGTTGTTCCGCACGAAATGATTAAAACCTTCCGCGCCCGCAAACAGGTGCAGGAAGATGTCAACAGCCTGATCGATACACTGTTTGACGGCACCGGATCGAAAGCGCGATCGGTTCTTGCGCCGCAACAGTTTGTGCTCTCCGATCCCGTCCGGCAAGAAGATATTATTCAGAATATGTTTTCAAAGTATGCTGCGATCATGAAAAGTTTGCATGTCTCCGGCAATGAACCTGATCCGGCACTGTTTCGGAAATTCATCAGCGAACATTTCCGCAGCATAACCCGGCAGTACGGCTGCCAGCGCGTTAGCTTCACGATACAGGGCAAAAACGGCAAGGCTGAAATATCGGCGCTTGCCGATGTACGGTAACCGTCTATGACACGCATCATTACCGTTACCAGCGGCAAAGGAGGGGTCGGCAAGACAAACCTGACTGCGAATCTCGCAGTCCAACTTGCCTCGGAGGGGTACCGTGTCTGTATTTTTGACGCCGATCTCGGGCTTGCAAATATCAATATTCTTTTCGGGCTCTACCCGGAAAAGACCATTCAGGATGTCCTGACCTCCGATACGCCGCTCCAGGATATCGCAATCAAAAACCAGCATGGAATCGACATCATCCCCGGTAGTTCAGGCGTTGAAAGTATTGCAAATGCAGCCCCCCAACAGATCGACCATCTCATCGCATCGTTTACTGAATTCCCCGCGTACGATTTTTTGTTCTTTGATACCAGTGCCGGTGTATCGCGAGCTGTTGTTTCATTCTGCCTCGCTGCATCGGAGACCATACTGCTTATAACGCCGGAGCCTACCTCGCTGACAGACGCCTATGCTCTTTTGAAAATCCTGAGCGCAAACGGGCTAAAGCACCCCATCCGCATAATCGTCAATCACTGCAAAGATGCTGCTGTTGCGCGGCAGACCTATGCCCGCTTTCGAGATGTCGTCAAAAAATACCTCCCGGTAGAGCTGCATCCGCTCGGTTTTATCATTGAGGATCCGAAAGTCTCCTTTGCCGTCAAACGGCAACAGCCGTTTGTCAAACTTTTCCCCGCAACGCTTGCGTCAAAATGTATTAAAGCAATAGCGCATAATCTCCTGCAGCAGCAGACGGATGCGTTCGCTGCCGTACCGGTTTCATCCTTTTGGAAACAATTTGTCGGTCTTTTTTCAAGTCGTCTTGCCTTGGTCGGCGATCAGGAAGTTAAAGGAAAAGCTCCTGAAGAGCATCCCCCTGCTCCTCAACCACCCGAGGAGCGAAAAACCGCTGCACCTCCTGCCGAAGTCCCAATACCCGCAGAAACGGTATCTGAGCCACAAAAAGAAACCGCAATACCCCCTCCTGCACTTCCACTGCAGGGCGTTGCAGATCAAACCATCCAGAGTCTTTTGCAGACGCTGGCATCAGGGATAGCGGCAATCGCCGAGGAATGCAAGCTGCTGCGCAAGGCGATTGAAAACTCGAATCATCCGGCCAGTTCACCACCGCACGTAAGTAAGGGCTCAGATATATCGCACGACACCGGTGTTACGCCGATTATTCTTGATTTTGAATCCTACGTACAACAACATGCTGAGAAGCAATCATGACCCGAGAAACAAAAATCGACAAAATCGTCCAAACCATAGAACAAATACCAACGCTCCCAGTCATTTCGACCCAGATTCTCAACCTGTTTCGTAATGAAAATATCACGATCAGGCAAATTCAAGATCTCATCGAGCGGGATCCGCCGCTTGCTGCAAAAATTCTGAAAATCGTAAACTCTTCATTTTACGGACTATTGAATAAAGTAAGCACCATCGAACATGCGATCATCATTCTCGGTACCAATGAGGTACGCAGTGTTGCCCTTGGATTTGCACTCCAGAACCATTTTAAAACACACAGTAACCATTTCGAACCTGCTCGATTCTGGAAGCATTCCATCATCTGCAGCCAAATCGCTAAATATCTTGCTAAATATTTCAATGTATTTGACGACGGCACCTATTTTCTTGCAGGTCTTATCCACGATCTCGGCAAGCTTGTCATTGACCAGTACTTCCCAGAAGAATTTAAAGCAATTGTCGCCCATATTACCGAAAACAGATGTTCGTTCAGCAAAGCCGAGAAAGAAGTGCTCGGTGTAACCCACTATCAAATCGGTGCAAAGCTGCTCCGTCAGTGGAATTTTCCTGAAAAAGTGATCATGCAAATCTTCTATCACCATGCCCCATGGCATGACAAAAACTTCACGACCGAATCCACAATATTATATCTCGCTAATGTCCTGACAAAAATTTCGGGATTCACCTGTTCATCTGAAGAACCGCCTGTGTCTGGTAAAGATATTGTAAAACCGAGCCTTTTTGAGTTTATGAACAAAACCGGCCTTGACATCGATCAGGAATCCTATAAAAATCTCCTCTTGCTCATCCGCGAACTGATTGCTGCAGAAACAAATAATGTGCTCACAATTTTCGAGTAGCTAGAGCAGCCATGGCTTATCATGATGAGATACCCAATGGCTTTGCCAATTTTGAACGCCGCATTGCCGAACTTATTCGGCGCAATAATGACGTGCCACCCGCCGAAGTTTTACACCTCCTCATGCGGGCAGATGCGCAGCCACAACTCGATGTAGAACAAGAACTTGAGAGGCTCCGGAAAAAGTATGGCCGTCATGGGTAACCCGAACCGGATTCATTGTTGACATCTCAGCATCCCCCTTTTATAATCCCATTTCTTTTTATATTCCGATACAACATTGTCCTTATGAGGTTTATAATGATTCAACGGGGTTTTTTTAAGCGCCACCTCGATCCATCTGAAGTTTCGTTTCTTCAGGAGTGCGCACACCGTGCACGCGGAGATGTTCTCGCCATGACAACACTTGCCGGATGTGGTCATCCCGGCGGTTCACTCTCATCGATCGATCTGTATACAACGCTCTACCATTGTGCCAACGTCTATCCTGATAACCCGCGCCATCCTGACCGTGATCGCATCATCATCAGCCACGGACACACCTCCCCCGGCGCATATGCTGCGCTTGCCCATGCTGGTTTTTTTTCGCCCGAAGATGCAATAATCGGATTCCGCGTTGCCGGCAGCATGTTCGAAGGACATGTAGAACGTTCCGTTCCCGGCATTGAATGGGGCACCGGCAACCTCGGGCAGGGATTGTCTGCTGGTTGCGGTTTTGCCCTCGGCGCCCGTTTGAAACGGAAACAGTACCATGTATTTGTCGTCATGGGCGACGGCGAGCAGCAAAAGGGTCAAATCAGTGAGGCACGCCGCTGCGCCGTTAAATACCGACTCACCAACCTGACGGCGATTATCGACTATAACCAGCTCCAGATATCAGGCAGCATTCATGATATTATGCCCCAGAACATCAAAGAGGAATTTTGCGCCGATGCATGGAAGGTTATCGAGATCGACGGCCATGACTTCGCTGCCATCTACGATGCACTCTACACTGCAACACATGACCGCGATGCCCCCTATGTGATTATTGCCCATACGGTGATGGGAAAAGGCGTTTCGTTTATGGAACATGTCGCAAAATACCACGGCGTTGCCCTTACCCGTGAACAGTACGATATGGCAATGCAAGAACTCGGGCTTCCGAATACCATCGAGCAGCTTCGTGCCAAACGAGCACAGACCGTCTTTTCGCCGTCACATGTTCCGTTTCCTGCTCCACCGGATGTTCTCGTCGGAGAGCCTCGTACCTACAAAGAACATGACAGGTTGGACAACCGATCTGCGTTCGGCAATGCACTCAAAGACATTGCGGTATTGAACAAAAACCGGAGCAGCAGCACGCCGATTGCCGTATTTGATTGTGACCTCGAAACATCGGTGAAGGTTGACGGTTTTAAATCAGTTATGCCCGATCATTTTTTTGAGATCGGCATTCAAGAGCACAATACCGCAACCATGGCAGGTGCGCTTTCGATCGACGGCGTGCTCTCGGTCTTTGCTGATTTCGGCGTCTTTGGTGTATGTGAAACCTATAACCAACACCGCCTTAACGACATCAACCGCACTGGGTTAAAACTGGTATGCACCCATCTTGGCCTTGATGTCGGGGAAGACGGCAAAACCCATCAGTGTATCGACTACATCGGGCTTTTCCGCAACCTGTACACCTTCAATATCATTATCCCAGCCGATCCCAACCAGACCGACCGCGCCACGCGTTATATCTGCAGCACCAGCGGCAATTTCCTTCTGGGCATGGGACGATCCCGCACGCCGATCATCCTTGACGAACACGGCACGCCGTTGTTCGGTGATGGTTATACCTTTACCTACGGTGCGATCGACCTCGTCAGAAAAGGACATCATGCTGTTATCATGACCTATGGCTGCATGTTGCACCGCGTTCTTGCTGCATGGGAAATTTTACACCATAAAGGTTATGCTGTTCGGGTCCTCAATGTCTCATGCCCTACCGCCCTTGACCCTGCGGCCATACAAGAGGCGGTGCACACTGGGCTGATCATCACCTGTGAAGATCACAACGTGCATTCAGGCCTTGGCTCGATCGTTGCCGACCATCTCGCAACGCATGCGCTTTCGGCACGTCTGATCAAGCGCGGCATTGCCGATTATAGCTTCTCAGGCCCCCCCGATGAACTTTTTAAACGATCGGGGCTTGATGCCGAATCCCTCGCCGCACTGGTCGAACACGAACTCAAAAAAATGTAACCGTCCGATTACAACCAGAAGGGCAGCACGAAAGGTTTCCTGAGCCATGCTTGAAGTTATTACCAGCGGATTCAATAAAGTACGCGACCGCCTCCAGGGCAAGGTTGAACTGACTGAATCCAACATCGAGGATGCGCTGCGCGATATCCGCTTCTCTTTGCTTGAAGCTGACGTGCATCTCTCCGTTGTCAAACGATTTATTGCACACGTCCAGGAGAAAGCGGTCGGCGAAGTTGTTGCCACCCGTGTTGCGCATAAAGGTAAAAAACTAAAAGTCTCGCCGGCCGATCATTTCATTAACATCTGCTATGAAGAACTGGTCAACCTCATGGGACCGGTCGATGTCAGTCTGCGGTTCGGCTCTCGGCCTGTCGCAGCCATTATGCTCGTTGGCCTGCAGGGATGCGGCAAGACAACAACCGCAGGCAAGCTCGCTTCTTATCTCAGATCAAAAAATAAAAAACCGTTGCTTGTGGCAGCAGACATCTACCGTCCTGCTGCAATCGAGCAGCTGCAGGTCATCGGTTCATCCCTTGGCATTCCGGTCTACACCCAGCAAAACGCACTGCCACCGCTCATCTGCAAACAGGCACTCGAACATGCCCGTTCCATTGGGTGTGATGTTGCGATTTTCGACACCGCCGGTCGGCTTGCCATTGATGACGCGCTCATGCATGAGCTTGAAAACATCGTTGCCATGACACAGCCTGAAAACACACTGCTCGTATGCGATGCCATGATTGGGCAGGATGCCGTAAAAACCGCCGAAACATTTTCCAGGCGGCTTCCCGTTTCTGGTTTTATCCTGACAAAGCTTGACGGTGATGCACGGGGTGGTGCAGCGCTGTCGATCAAGGAGGTGACCGGCAAACCCATTAAATTTCTCGGTACCGGAGAAGCACTTGACCGTCTCGAAGAATTCCGTCCTGAAGGTCTAGCCTCACGCATTCTCGGATTCGGCGATGTCATCGGTCTGATGAAGGATTTTGAGGAAGTTGTTGACGAGAAAAAAGCCGAAGAAGACGCTCAGCGGATGCTCAAAGGTCAGTTCACACTCAGCGATTTTCTCGAACAGATTCAGACCATAAAAAAAATGGGGCCGTTGCAGGACATCGTTGCGAAAATTCCGTTTTTCTCTCAGATGGCCGGGAATGCCGTTGTCGATGAACGTGAAGTCGTAAAAGTAGAGTCGATTATCCGTTCGATGACCCCGAAGGAACGCACCCAACCCGATATCCTTAATGACAGCAGAAAGCAGCGGATTGCGCGCGGGAGCGGACGGTCGATCCGGGATGTCAACGAGATTTTGAAACGCTATCGCATAATGCGCGATATGATGAAAAACATCGGAAAAAGCGGCCTGCTGAGTAAGTTCGCTCAAGGACTTTCGAACATTCCCGGGCTTTCGGGTCTTCCGGGCATGGGCACCGTTATGCCTCCCTTATCCGGCGGCAATCCTGCAGCCGTTGCCCGGGGGCTTTCAGATGAGCAGAAGAAAAAATTGAGAAAAAAACGCAAAGAAGAACGAAAGGCGCGAAAAAAGAACAGGCGACGGTGACAGCACGGTCACTTCTTGCCGCCCCGCTCAAGAGCGTCCTTAAAAAAAATATTGACGTTATCCATTGCACAATACGCCCCACACATGGTGCATGACCGCTCTTTGTGGGGTTTTCTGCTTTCCCGTATTGACCGCGCAGTATCACCATACAGCGCAATCTCGAATTGTCGCTCCCAATCAAGGTCCCGTCTCGCCTTTGCAATCTCGCGGTCTTTTTCCCGTTTGCCGTACTTAATCATATCACCGATATATGCTGCGATTTTGCACATCCGGACGCCCTCCCGAACATCGTCCTCGTTTGGTAGTGCAAGATGCTCGGCAGGTGTTATATAGCAGATAAGATCCGCTCCGTATCGCGCCGAATGTGCAGCACCGATCGCTGCGGTCAGATGATCATAGCCCGGTGCGATATCGGTCGTAATCGGCCCGAGCACATAATACGGCGCACCGCCGCTCATTTTCTTCTGGAGTTG
The DNA here is from genome assembly GCA_026415325.1 of Thermodesulfobacteriota bacterium. GTDB lineage: Bacteria > Desulfobacterota > WTBG01 > CAIYCZ01 > CAIRTM01 > JAOAHH01. The sequence goes on from JAOAHH010000070.1 coordinate 11,569, forward strand.
GATATTTTGCTCGATTTCATCGATCGGCACATGACCTGGCCCTTCGACCATGGTTTGACACCCCATCGTCCTCCCCAGTTCGGCAAGCTCGCAGTTGATCACGAGCTCCTGGATCATCGCACGGTCGGATGAATCATGGATTGCACCGGCGCGCATACCGTTGCCAAGGCTCAAAACCACATCGTATTTTTTGAGGATACCTACCACACGGTCGAAATGTTCGTAGAGAGGGTTTTCTTTATTGTTGCTAAGCATCCAGCGCACCAGTAACGCACCGCCTTTTGAGACAAGCCCTCCGTACCGGTACCCCTGGTTTCGCAGCCGCTCGATGCTCATCCGGTTTATACCGCAATGTATTGCCATGAAAGCAATGCCGTCACTACATTGACGCTCAATAAGCTCAAACAGGAACTCTTTCTCGAGCCGCTCAATACTCCCGAAACGTCGCTGTGCTTCGCAGAATGCCTGATACAGCGGAACATTCCCGACCGGAAGCTCAACAGCATCGATGATCCGGCGCCGTATATTGTCAAGATCACCACCGACGCTCAGCTCCATCAGGGTATCCGCACCGTTTTCCTGTGCAATACGTGCTTTGCGAACCTCGAGCTCCTCGTCAACGATATCCGAGGAAGTACCGATGCTCGCATTTACTTTTGTGCGCAACCCAGCGCCGACACCAACTGCCTGCGATCTTCCCTGTGGATGTTTGATGATAACAATCGTGCCCGCTGCCACCCGTTCGCGCACAAGCTCAACTGATATTCCCTCCTGTGCTGCCACTGCCTGCATTGCCGGCGTTGTTTCTCCACAGCGGGCGTGTTCAAGTTGCGTCATATCCTTCTCTCCTTTTGGATGATGATGTTTCTGGAAGGCCGTACAAAGGCAACGTAATAGCTCAAGGGATAAACGCTCTTCAACGCCTTCCGATCGTTCATATCGTTCCTTCAGTGACCCCTGCCTCCTCAAACGTCAACATCTCCGTTAGCACCTTAACACCGGCTTCCACAAGCCACATGCCGAGCGCCGCACCGGTTCCCTCGCCGAGCCGCATCTCAAGATCAAAAAGCGGAGTGAGCCCCATCCGTTCGAGCATGACCCGATGGCCGTGCTCTACAGAGAGATGCGCAGCAAAAATATAGTCCTTGATGAGCGGATTCAGCTCACACGCAACAACGGCAGCAGCACCGGAAATGAACCCGTCAATCACAACACCCCGCTGCATTGCCGCAGCTCCGATAATAAGTCCGCAGATCCCGGCAATTTCAAGACCCCCGACTTTTGCTAAAACATCGAGTGGATCCGTAGGATCGGGTCGATGCAACGTCATCGCCCTTTTTATAACTTCGATCTTCTTTTTGAGCGCCTGATCATTGATGCCAGTTCCTCTGCCAGTGACCTTTTCAACCTCCAATCCTGAAAAGGCGGCAATGATTGCACTACTCGGCGTGGTATTGCCGATACCCATATCACCGGTGCCAAAGAGATCAACGCCGTCACGTGCTGCTCCGCAGGCAAGATCAATCCCAACGCGCACCGCTGAGAGAGCCTCATCCCGCGTCATAGCAGGTTCACTGGCAATATTGCCAGTGCCGCGCCGTATCTTGCGTACCACCAGCCCCTCAAGGCGCGGAAAATCATAATCAACGCCGATATCAACAACCGTTACCCCTGCGCCTGCATGGGAAGCGAGCACGTTAATGCCGGCACCGCCCCGCATAAAATTGAAGACCATTTCACGGGTCACCTGCTGGGGGAATGCGCTTACTCCTTCTGCAGCCACCCCATGATCCCCAGCAAACGTAAAAATCTGTTTTCGCCTGATGTACGGCATTGGATCCCGCCGGATCCCTGCATAGCGGCGGCCTAAGGACATAAGCCTTCCAAGGCTTCCCCGGGGAATTGCCAATCGGTCAAGTCGATCTTGCGCCTTGTCGAGCGCATCCTGATCAATTGGTTTAATTCCGGCGATTATCTCAGAGACGTCATCCATAGTCAGCTCTGCCCTCTTCTGTAAAAAACCATTCCTTTACGGAGTGCGTTCCCGCATGCTTCATGCTTGTATATTTATACCTTTATTCCCCACACCATTGACGTTCCTGCCATCACCGAAGCAGTGCGAATGCGCCCTATCCCCGCCGCCCGCATCCATGCAGACACCTCTTGTTTATGGTAGCAGCGACCTTCTGGAGTACCGACGAGCATCATGAGATCAAAAAGCCCTACCGCGGCTTGGTCGCCACATCCGAATAGATAATCATGGATCACCAACGTTCCTCCCCGTACAAGCGCCCTTGTCGCCTTTAAGATAAGACGCATACAGTCATCGTCCCGATACAAATGGAGCACATTTGAAACAAGGATAAAATCATATGGCTTTTTCGGCAGAGGATCGTCAAGGCAGTGCCGCGCAACGGCTTTTACCCGATCACTCACCTGATTATTTCTGATATACCGCCGGGCATGGACTACGACATCGGGCAGATCGGCTACGATTGCAATGAGCTGTTTATGAGCGCGGGCACATGCAACCGCATACGTTCCGAGTCCGCCCCCGAGATCGAGCATCATCCGGTAGCGGCGAATGTCGATGCGCTTCATTATACGTTCTGCCTTTACCTTCCCAAGGCAGTCATGCGCCTGCAGATAGAGCATAAGCTGCTGGGAATAAGACGCGCTTCTCTGATGCGACGGTTTTTGCATCGTGCCTTTGGTAAGCACTGCCTTTAAATTCGACCATACGTTAACAAGCGATGCCTGATGCACAAACAGGGCACCAAGATACGACGGGCTGTCTGGATGCAGATATCGCCGGGCAAAGGGGGTTAACGCATAGCAATCGTTCCGACACTGCACAAGCCCAACACAGCACAGAGCGTTCATAAAACGCCCCAATGTCGCATGGTTTATTGCAAGCATGGATGCAAGCGTTGCACCATCACAGGCTCGGTGCCCAAGTTTTTCAAAAAGCCCTATGCGCACCGATACGGCAATGGCCTGCATCGCCTGATGTGCTGTTGCAAGGTAGATGAGCCTATCAGCATGTGTGCGCTGTGCTGTTTTCCTCATAGCAAAGCCGCGAGATGTCATTTCGTGCTGCCTCTTGCCACAGCGCCTGCGACTGGATCGTAAGCGGTATTTCATTGCGCCTGAGGCGATCGTAACATTCTTTAAAGAATTCAACTAAATAGCGGTTCACCCGCGCAGCCACCGCTCTGTTGCTTCCATGCCGCCAGAGCAACGAGTTCGGCGAATCCATCATTCTGAGCACATGGCGACATACCTGCGACATGACGTCTGCAAGAAACGCCACACGCGGGTCAACGTATCGCGGCCATCCTTCATACCCAAGCGTGTCTCTCGCATAAAAACGACCATCCGTTTCATACCGCGAAAAATTCGGCATACAGCCAAGGAAAATCTCCCTGTGATACAACACATGCGCCGTTACTTCGAGGTTTTCCAAAAGCTGTGCCTTTTCAAGAAACATGAGATTTTCACAAACATCCTCGAGCACCCCGTCCGGCTCGAACATGATGAACCCCGGCGTTACCCGCACCCCGTATTCGCGAAGGAGGCGAATCGCTGTAAGACTCGATGTCGGCACACCCGGTTTTCGCATTCGCCTGAGCGAGGCAGCAGATCCGCTCTCAATACCAAGAAATACATCCTGAAGTCCTGCATCAACAAGACTGGCAACAATGTGACGATCTATATCAGTAGGCCGTGCCTCCAGCCCAAATTTCAAATGAAGTTCGCCAAGCACCTCTGCAAGTTGGATTGCTCGAACGGTTCGTTGAGAACGCGGGCCAAACACATCGGCATCGAGAAAATAGATATAGCGGGTTTCAAGCAGCGGCAGCAACGTTCGGATTTCTTCTGCGATTGCAGCAGGCCGTCTTCCCCGCCAGCGCCTTATCCCGTAAAAAGGATTGATACAACAAAACGAGCACGACATGGTACATCCTCTGCTGCCGAGAACGCTGCCGCCGATAGCGCGGAGTAACGTCGATTGTCGCATAGGAAACGGTAGCGCATCCAGCTGGTCTATTACTGGTCGCAGACCCGTAATAACAGGGCGCCCATTACGCCGGATGGCAACTCCCGGAATATCAGCGTCAGCAAAACGTTTTCCTGTTGACCGGAAGCGGACAATATCACGAAATGTCAGTTCTGGTTCTCCGAGTACAATGCCGTCAATGTAGGTATGCTGCCCATGCAAATACTTCCACCAACTTGTGGGGAAAATACCGTACAGTACAACGGTACTGTCCGGCCGTGCTGCTTTAAATGCCGCAAGCATATCAAATAGTTTCGGCGTGTGCTCCCAGAAATACACCGCATGAACGCCCAGCAGATCGCACGGTATCCGGCACAGTCGCTGCAGCGCTGTGTCAAAATCATCGCCTGCAAGATAAGCATTATAGAGAGTAACGTCATAACCATCTTGTTGCAGCACCGATGCCACATAGCCACTCATAAGGCACGAATGTAAAGGTGCATTGGCAACATCCTGGTAATGCGCATCAGAATCACATCGAGGATGTTCAAAGAGGACAATCTTCATTGTAATCGACTATTTCATTTTAAGCGGCACGCCTGCCACAAGCAAATAAACGTTTGTTGCCGCACGGGCAACCCGTCGATTCACCATGCCGAGCGCATGCTGGTATGATCGCGCCAAATCATCAGCGGGAATGATCCCCATGCCAACCTCATTGGTCACCAGGATAATCCGTGACGATGCGCTCGTGACCGCATCGACCAGCCGCTTGCACTCATAATCAATATCCTGACGTGTCAATGTATATATGGTCAGCAGGTTGGAAACCCACATTGTGAGACAATCGACGACAATGACATCAAACACGCCGTTGATTTTTTCAATCAGCCCCGCTATATCGCGAGCCTCTTCAAACGTTTTCCATCGCTCACCCCGCTCTTTTCGGTGTAAAAGGATGCGCTCCTGCATGTCATCGTCAAGCGCACATGCGGTTGCCACAAACGCCCGTTCTTTGGTATCACGCTCGCCGCAGGAAAGGGCAAAGGCACTTTTGCCGCTTTTTATCCCCCCGGTGATCATAATGATATCGCTGCTCATATTCTCCTTCGGGTATTCCTACCCTTTCGCTGATGCATATAGTCAAACAACGATACCCCGAATTCGAGCAGCAGTGCATCAAGCCGCGCCACCGGGAAACCAACAACGTTATAGTAGCAACCCGCTATTCGCTCCACAATCAACGCACCCGGTCCTTGAATCGCATAGCCGCCTGCTTTATCAAGTGGATTGACGACAGCAAGATAGGCGGCAATTTCCGTATCCGATAATCTTCTGAACGTAACCTGTGTCCGTTCATACCCCTGCACAAGCATACCCTGAACTGTGTCAACGATGGCAATTCCCGTATATACCACGTGTGTAGCACCGCTGAGTCGTCTCATAAAATCAAATGCTTCATCCATAGTGCGGGGTTTGCCCAGAACCGCTCCGCGATGCACCACGACGGTATCGGCGCCAACGACCAGCGCATCGGCGAATCGTTGTGCAACGCTCAGCGCTTTAGCGGCAGCGTTTTTCTGAACATATCCTGCAAACGATTGCCCTCTTGTGTAGGGTAATTCACTTCCCCGCCAGGAAGTTGCAAGAAACGAAACGCCTAGCAGCCTCAGAATCTCACGCCGTCGAGGTGATGCAGATGCAAGCACAAGCTGTTTCATGTTTCTTATCTCCATCGTCTTTTTACCGGAAAATGTATCCCGCTTGCTCCCACTGCTCATGCCGCAGGCATCACGATTTTCATGTCACTCCACATCGACCCGTGAAAACAGAAACGCGCCGGTTATGACCAATGCCGTACAAAAGGCGCACAGTATCAAGCCTGTCTCTTATACACA
>JAOAHH010000042.1 GCA_026415325.1 Thermodesulfobacteriota bacterium
ATCTCTACTTGCCGGCTTTATTCTGTAATATACAAGCGGCATCGACACCCCATGGAAACGATATCCTGCCAGTGCCGCCCGTATCCAAAACTCCCAGTCTTCGTAGCCTGATTCCATGCACTGGTCGAAACCTCCCACCGATTGCCACACAGACCTTTTGCAGAGCGTTGTAATAGTTATGAGATTTCGCTGTAATAACCAAAAGAGATGAACATCGTTTGGTTGCAGTTGATCATGGCGTATTCCGATATACTGTGCCCATACAAAAACAATATCGGCATGTGCCGTGTCGAGGACGGGAACGGTGTATGCTAAAAAGTCAGGATGAAGATAATCATCAGCATCAAGACACACGAAGTAGTCACCGCGCGCATGTTCGATGCCTGTATTACGGGCACTGCATACCCCTCGATTCTCCTGATGAAGAATTACTACATTGTCGTTAAGTATATATTGTGCTATTTCCACAATGCGAGCAGGGTCAGGGGACCCGTCATTGACGATAATGCATTCCCAGTTTGAAAAAGTTTGTCGGGCAATACTTTCAAGACACTGAGGAAGGTACTGCTCCTGCCGGTAAACCGGAACGATAATGGAAACTAACGGCAGCGAATCCGTAGTCACTGGTGGGCTCCTAAGGGCACATTAATAATAAAAAGCAATCCCGTCGACTATCGTCAGACAATATTTTCGTAAAACAACCCGATAGATTCCCGGAAAGAATGAAAGCATGAGATGCGCAAATCCGAATATGTGATGCGGCTGTATCGTAAGGGCGTGTTTGAGCAAGCGCCGCGCCTCGGTGACATTGCCTGCAAGCATATGTAAGACACCGAGTCGCCTGAGATGCTCGGCAAGAATTGGAGGAAAATGGCAGATATCTTGGACATGTTTGTTGAGCAGAATGGTGCGGGCTGTAATTTTAGCGGCAAGGTTTGCTGAAATCTGGTTTCCATGGACATAATGCCGCGCGAGGATGTCAGGTGTAAAATCAAACGCATAGCATTTGGCGATCCGAATCCATAAATCCCAGTCCTGGCAGCCGGGTAGTGTCTCGTCAAACAGGCCGACCTTTAGAAGTGATTCTTTTTTAATAAGAGGTGTTGGGCTTCCGAGGATGCAGGACGCAAGCATTTCAGCATAGACATAGCCTCGTTTTGTTGGTTGTGCTGTTGCGATAATTTTATCACTATGAGCCGCAACGAAATTAAAGCCGCAGTACACAAGACCAACATTTTCCGAAGCATTGGCAAAAACCCCGAGCTGTTTTTCAATTTTTTCTGGCAGCCACGTATCATCATCATCAAGCAGCGCGATATAGGACCCTTGTGCCTGTATAATGCCCTGATTGCGACTCGCTGATGCGCCGCGGTTCGATTCATGTCTTATATACCGCAGCCGAGGGTCGCGGATCTCCATAATCGCTTCTTTAGTAGCATCGGTTGAAGCATCATCAACCACAATGCATTCAAGGTCGGTATGAGTTTGCATAAGCACACTTGTAACAGCACGCACTACCAGTGCACAACGGTTGCGGGTGGGGATAACAACGCTGACAAGTGGTGTGGTTTTATTAGGGGACATAACAGCCTTTGTTCAGAAGTTTTTCGTACCATCTACGAAGGCGAACGCCGCAAATACGGGCATTGTAGGAATGCTGCACATGTGCGCGCGCTTGTTCACTATAACGGTCATATGCTGCACCGTCCATGTAATAGAAAGCTTTGATGTGCTCGGTGAGCATAACAATGTCGTGTTCAGGAGCAAGGAGACCGGTATGACCATGAAGTACTACTTCGGGTATATCACAGTGCTGTGTGGCGATAACCGGTAGCCCCGTTGCCTGCGCATCGAGCAATGCCACAGGCGCGCCTCCTTCACAATCGCATTCTTCGGTAAAACAGCTCGGCTGAATAAAAACATCGAAATCCTTCATAAAAAGATGCAGATGGGTATAATCAATCTTGTCAATTATGGTTATATGGTCACCAATGCCCATACGGGTGATTTTGGTAAGGACTTCCTCGCGGGTGCCATCACCGGAATCCTCGCCGACAAGTGTTAGGTGCATATGAGGACATTCTTTAAGTGCAGCAGCAAATGCTGCAATGGTGTCGCGGTGCCCCTTTTTTTTTCTGAACGTGGCTACTTGAAGGAGATTGAGTCGACATGGGTGTTTTATGCGTTTAAAGAAGGGGATGCGTTCTATTTCAACACCGATTCGCGCAATACCGATTTTTTCAGCAGGGCATCCTTGGGCTTCCAGGAGTTGAACACCGGCTGCGCCTTCACAAAGAAAAAGATCGGCCTCATTAAATAGTTTCTGGTATCGCTCTTTCCATCGTTCGGTTGCGGCAGGAAGCGCACCATAGTCAAAGCCATAAAACGAAATGACAAAAGGCCGGTTAAATAGTTTTTTGAGTTTTAGAAAAAAATAAGAAGTATTTGCAAAATGTGCATGGATAATGTCCGGTGATTGCATACGATTTCTGAGGTAGTAAGGGTAGAGCGGCTTGATCAATCCGGGAATGAGCACTGTGCCGAAAAATGTAGTTGCATACCGGAAAGGGTTAAGCGGAAAACGATAGAAGCTGAAATCTTTATCTTGAAACTTGCCATTAAATCGTATTGCTGCGACACGGATCTCTGTATCAGGAATGCTTTTGAGCATTCGGTATGCCCAGTTTTCGGTTTCCGGCAAATAGCAATCAAACACATGGAGGATGGAAATGGCCTTCATGGATTCAATAACATACTGATAGATAGGCGATTTTAAGTGTATATTGTGTGCGGCATCAGTTCAAGTAGTATATTATTTGTTTTTCTCATGTAGGGTTGCTACTATAGGTAACAAAAAATTTGTAGAGCGTGCCTATTTATGTCAACTGCTTCCGCTGAGTATCCTTTTATTGCTAAAAAGCTGTTCATCGGATCAGGATTTCGCATCTTTGGTTTTGTACTGACGCGCTTAATCCAGGTTGTCCAAATTTTTATTTTTGCGCGTCTTTTCACACCCCATGACATTGGTACCGCAACACTCGCCGGAAGCTGTATCGCTATCGCCTCGGTTTTTGCTAATTTTGGATTTTTTCCATGCATTATCAGAGATCGTGAAAATAATGCTCCGTTTATCAATACAGCCTTTTTGCTTTCCGCAGTCATTGGCCTTGGAGTATTTTTTGCCGTATGGGTAAGTGCGCCGTATATCGAGTACATTGTCGCAGCAGACCTGTGCACCTACCTCCGGTTCCTCGCGATTATGGTTTTGAGTATCCCGATGCGGTTCCCGATTGTTTTTTGGGAAAAGGAGCTCCGGTTTGGACAGCCGGCAGCAGCGCTTTGTGTTCAATCGTTGGCGCAATTGGTTGTTTCGATCATCGTCGAGCTGGTCTTCCGGACAGGGATATGGAGTCTGCTGATCGGGAATGTTGCCGGGTTTCTTATTTCGTGCTGTTATGTATGGCTGTATGCAATGCATCGGCCATCCATCCAGTGGCACACTGCAAGCGCAAAGAAGATCATGCGTTTTGGAACGCCATTTATGTTGCAAGGGATAAACAGCGAAGCAATGATGCGGGGCGACAATCTTATGGTGGGAGTATATGCAGGCACCCCCAGCCTTGCCTATTATAATTTTGCATGGCAGCTCCCGATGCTGATAGCGGCATTTATGAATACACTTGATGCCATGTTATTCCCTGTTTATGCACAGTTGAATGAGTCACGAGAAGGGATTCAGAAGCTTTTTAACTTTACTAGCAAACTTTGGTCGATTGCCGGTTCGTTTATCGGCTGCTTTATCCTTGTCTATGCAGACACACTGGTGCTTTTTTTGTATGGTTCTCACTGGGCTCCGGTTATACCGTTGTTGCGGATTATGACGGTGTCATTTATTGTCAGGTTCTGTTCGGGTTATGCCTACGATAATCTTGCGCTGGTCCGCGGCAGGACCCCGTATTTAATGAAGTGGGGAGTTATCAACACGCTGCTTATTTTTTCTTTGGGGCTTTATATGATAAAAAAATGTGGCCCTGAGGGAGGTGCATGGTTTTGGGTGGTGCAGGCGGTGGTATTGATACCACTTATTCGTCTGCCGCTGATTTATCAGGAACTGAGAAGCCTTGCGTTTGTGAAACATGTATGGCAGCCAGTGCTCTGCGGCGTTGGCGCCGGGTTGTGCGGTTTTTTTCTGAACCAAAGAGAAGGGACGCCGCTCTCTATTGAACGGCTTGTTAGTATAGCGTTTTATAGTGCCGCATATGGAGTTTTATTGGTGCTCATTGATCGGAGTTTTGTAGCGGACATAAAAAAGATTATAAAGCTGGTGCGAGAATGAGGTGTTATGCGGGAGACTATGTATCATTCAGACGCTGTATGGCAACAGTACGGTCAAGGCCCAGATTATTGTGAACGGGCGGCTGTGGTGTTAGACCTTATACCGGAGTGGGCACAATGGATTCTTGATGTGGGATGCGGTTCTGGAGATGTGCTCCGAGCACTAACGGCAGCGCGCCAGCACTTGCACGCGATCGGCTGCGATAGCTCATACGTTGCATGCATTCGTGCTCCGCAACCGGTCATCTGTGCTGCATTGCCGACTTTACCTTTTCGTGATAAAAGTTTTGATGTTGTGGTGTGTCTTGAGGTGTTGGAGCACCTTGATGAAGAACAGTATGTAGCAGCTGTGCGGGAAGTGGATCGGCTTGCACGGTATTCTGTGGTAATTGGCGTGCCGTATCGCGAAACCCTTCAGGCAAAGTACGTGCTCTGCGCATCCTGTCTGAACAGCTCCCATGCAGACGGCCATGTCCGATCATATTCAATCGGCGATCTGTATAATCTGCTGCCAGCGTTTCAACTCTGCAAAATTGTTTTGACCGGCATCAAGAAAAAACGGCAATCCAAAATCGGATCGTGGCTGACGATGCGCATCGGAGGAAGGTACTACCACCCTAAACTGTTTTGTTGCCCGTATTGTGGGAGTGATAGTTTTTTGGAACAACGCCCGAATGTTCCGCCATTGCTGGGCAAGCTCACCGCGTTACTGTGTCATATTTTAACCATGTATGCTCGCCCCATGCCGTATTGGATTATTGGTTTGTATGAAAGACGACGTGCATACTGATCATCAAACACCTTCGATGTGCGCTGAAGAGATTGCCAGGCTTAAGGAATATTATGCGCAACGGGATATTACCATGCCGTGGCATGACTGGCATCTCAATATGTATCATCCGCGGCATCCTCTCGGCTTTTTGTTTTTTGAGCACCATCATGCAATATTAATAGAAGCTCTTAATAAACTTCAAATCAGCCTTGAAAACTATCGCATTCTTGATATCGGATGCGGGTATGGCCATTGGCTGCGTTTTTTGGTTGAGCTCGGGGCAGCACCTGAGCGAATGGCAGGTGTTGATATTTCCACCGAAAGACTTGCAATTGCTCGAAAGGCAAATCCGGCAATTGCATGGATAAAAACCGCCGGTAACAATTTGCCGTTTGCTCCAGCATCGTTTGATCTGGTGATGCAGATTTTGGTATTTTCCTCAATTCGGAGCTCCGACCTCCGCAAGACCATTGCCGATGCAATCGTGCGTGTCACAAAATCCGGAGGATATCTTTTTTGGATTGATCATCAACGCTCGCTTGGCGACGGGCTTGTCGGTTTTTCACGTGCAGATGTTCTGAGCTATTTCCCCGGAATGCGGATCGTCTATACAATGCCGGTTCAACCCCGGTATTTCCGTTTTTTTTACCGCACCGCTGGATGGTTTGCACGCCTTCTCTATGGTTGGACAAAACGCTGGTGTGATTCGTGGTTTTTGATTTTACAAAAAAGTACCAGCGGCATATAACCACCTTCTTAAAAACATACATGTTTGTTAGCATCATAATTCCCACATTTAATAGAGCCGCTGTTTTGCCGCGGGCACTTGAAAGCGCAGCCTGTCAAACATATCCTGAAATTGAAATTATCGTTGTAGATGACGGATCAAACGATGAAACGGCAACGGTCGTTGCCACATATGCTCGGACATGCGGTCGTCAGCTCAAATATATCGCCCGACAACATGGCGGATGTGCTGCAGCTCGGAACACCGGGCTTGCCGTTGCCGCAGGTGATTGCGTGCTTTTTTTGGATTCTGATGATGCATTGGTGCCAACAGCAGTGGCATCTCTGCTCGAAGCATTGTATGGCGCAGGCGCGGATTTTGTCTACAGTCCTGCTATTGAGGTGTATCCGGACGGCACAGAAGTTGTTAATATACCGGTTGCTGCCGGCGATCCTGAAAATTTTGCTGTGGAGCATTTTTTTTCGACCAATGTCCGCAACGGCGCGGTGCTGTTTCGCAAAGCCGCTGTTGTTGCCGTTGGGGGAGTGGATGAGACGCTGGCACATAATGAGGATTCAGATCTATTACAGCGAGTTGCACTTCGCTTTGTTGCAGCATATACCGACCGGCCTTCGGTTAAGGTATATCACCATGCGGATCAGAAATCAGCACATCGATCAGCAATCTATCGGGCTTTACTGAGAAGCACAGAAAAAATTTTACACGATTCTCCAACCTTTGCTGCGCGTCTGGCTGATCGCGCACAGCAAAGAGTCTTGGAAATTCAAACCTTGCTTCTTGAATCCTTGGTGCTCGAGAATAATTTTGACGATGCCCGCGCAGTTGTCCGTTTGCTCAAGGGCCGTCCGCGGTGCGATCTTCTCCTTGCCCTGATGCTGAAAACGAAACTGCCGGTCAGATTGTGGCTTAAACTGCAGCGGATGAGAGATCGCTCTGCACTACAGATTCCAAACCGTGGTATCTTTTAAACAGGGGCGTTACCGAACCCTTACCAGAAGTGTGTCGCCGGGCATGAGTCGGGCATCTTTGGCGAGCTTATTGAGTTTGAGAAACTCGTCAAGTTTCATGCGGTGTTTTTTGGCAATAATATACGGCGAGTCGCCTTTTTGTGCCGTATATTTTATGATTCGAGACTGTTTGAGTGCTCCCGGATTTTCAAGCACCGACAGCACCTGTCCGACAACCAAATCGGTTGTCGCAAGTCGGTTGAGTGCCTGAATATTTTTGGCCGTTGTATTATAGCGTTTTGCAATATCCCACAGCGTTTCCCCTTCCTGCACCACATGCTCTACCATATTATCTTTGAGTGCCGATGAAATCCGAAGCGGTTTTTCCAGTTCCGCGCTGCCGCGCTTTTCCGTTGGTATTTTTAGCCGTGTCCCTTCGACAAGCGGTTGGGTCTGGCTCATGTTATTGAGCGCGGCAATTGCATGTTTGGTCGTGCGGTATCGCGCTGCGAGGCTGGAAATCGTGTCCCCTTTTTTAACTTTATGAACCGTATAGCCGGGTACCGGAGGCGTCCACAGCGGAATGTCTGCAAGCCGAGCCATAAGTTTTCGAGCAGAACCATTTGGAACTTTCAGACCATACGGTGCTGGCGGAGTCACCTCTTTGCGGAGTTCGGGATTGAGTTCTTTTAACTGTTCGAATGAGATGCCGAGGGCATCAGCAATGGTCTGCAAATGCACCTGACGGTCAATATCGACCTCCTCTACTTCGATGCATTGCTGAAGCGCGGGGAGGGTAAACCCGTATTTTTCAGGGGACTGGACAATATGCAGCACAGCAAGAAATCGGGGATAAAAGGAAGCTGTTTCGCAGGGCAGCCTCCGATACAGATCCCAGAAGTTGTCAAGATAATTGACGCGCTGTGTTCTGATTGCCTTGAGCACAATACTTTCCCCGCAGTTGTATGCGGCAAGAGCTGTTGACCAGTCGCCGAACATGGCATGCAGTTCCTTAAGATAAGCAATGGCAGCCTTGGTTGATTTGAAGGGGTCTAACCGTTCATCGATCCATTCATTGCGCTCCAGCCCAAATTTATAGCCCGTTGATGCTATAAACTGCCACAGCCCGAGTGCGCGCGCCGGGGAACAGACATTCACCTTAAACCCGCTTTCGATAAAAGGAAGCCATGAAAGCTCTTCCGGCATGCCTTCCTCCTGGAGCGCTTTAACAATCATCGGCCGGTACTTGCCTGAACGTGCATAGGCTTCCAGAAAGAGGTTGCGCTCACGGGTTTGGAACGATGCGATTGCCTGCGTTACGTATTCATTCATTTCAAGCGGAATGGCTTTGTGGGATCCATTGACGGCATTGAGGCGGGTGGCGCGCATTTTGATGATGCGCTGGGCGATAATATGTCGCAGATCTTCTTTCTGCCGAAGTATCGCAGGTTCAGCATCGGAAGGGATGTCGAGCAAGAATGCATAGGCAGCATCGAGTGCGGCAATGGCGCGTTCTACCTCCCCTGCTTCCCATAACTCCTGAGAGGTTTGGCATTGCGAAAGTGCCGCCTCCAGACGTGCCTGAGGAGAGTTTGAGCTAATGCCGGCTTCGCTACCGGTAGAGAGACCGCCAGACCCGCTGCATACCGGTCGATATCGTACCTGGGAATTTTCTGCACAGCCAGAGACATATACTGAGCAGAGCAACAAAAAAACGATTGTCCGAGCGTATAGTTTTGCCTGCATAGACGTTTGGTATGCAGCTCTATGGTTCGATGAACCCCTCGGCAAAAAACATGCGCTATTGTACACAGAACCGGTGAAAAGTAAACAATAAAGAAGTAGAACTTTTTGACGGCTCGATCGCCGTATGGTAGAAAATGAAATACACTACTGACGAGGATGCCCTGGTGTTTGATGGGGTATATTGTGCGGCATACATAATGTTTCTTACCGGTGCAGCATGTGCTTTCAGCGGCTGGATACCGGCAGGATCGCTGTGGCTTATGGCAGGAGGGATTACCGTTGATTTTTTTGCGACGGTCATTCCTAATAGCGGCTGCAAATCGCTTGCCATCAATATCGGGACACATCCTCTCATTATCGTAGCCATCAGTATATGCGTGATGGTGTGGCTGTTATTTCTCGGGGCGGTGTTCGTACACCTCATGGGCAGGTCAGCACATTTTTTTGTGATGATCGTGATAACGAAGGTCCTGTGGTTTCTCGATCTGGTGCTGTTTTTTTACGGCGTGTATGCATTGCACGCATAATGTAAAAACCAGAAACTATAACAGGTGTCACGTCAGATGCCACAAGACTTCACGTTCTGCTTCTTGCCAGGAGATGGAAAGATATTTTATGCTCACAACCCTGCAGGAGCCGGACGATGTTCATTTTATGCCGAATAACAACGAGTATTCCTATAAAAAAGCTCAATGCGATCACTGAACAATGGGAGGAAATGAGTGCGCAGCATACGGGAATAAGCACTGCGCATACCAGAGAACCTACCGAGACGTATTTTGATACGGCAACGACTCCAGCAAAAAGGGCAAAGGCCACAAGCATCAGGACAGGCTCAAGACACAAAAGTACGCCAAAGCCAGTTGCAACACCTTTCCCACCGCGGAAGTGGAGGAAGACGGGATACAGATGCCCCAGAAACGCAGCACCGCCGAGCATACAAGCGGTGCCGGTGGAATGCAGTGCCGACAGCCCGAACCATGTTGGGAAAAAACCTTTCGCAGCGTCGCCGAGCAGCGTCAATATCCCGAGTTTTATCCCGAGCATTCGCGTCACATTGGCAGCACCGATATTGCCGCTCCCTTGCGAACGAATATCCTGTGCACCAGCTATTTTTGATATGATGATACCTGTTGGAATTGAGCCGAGCAGATAAGCGGCAAGCAGCCCAAGGATAAGCGAGAGCGTCATATGCGGCATGGCATGAAGGGTGAAACGTGAACCGTAATAAAATAAAACCCTTCACGGGTTTTTCGGTTTCCGTCTCACGGATTACTTACACGTGATTTTAATACCGGTAATGCTCCGGCTTAAACGGTCCATCGACGGAAACGCCGATATATGCCGCCTGCTCTTTAGTCAGGCGCGTGAGTTTTGCACCAAGCCGTTCAAGATGCAGTCGTGCCACTTCTTCGTCAAGTTT
>JAOAHH010000072.1 GCA_026415325.1 Thermodesulfobacteriota bacterium
CTACGCTGCGCAAGCGCTCTCACTTCATCGGCGACAACGCTGAATCCCCTGCCTGCTTCACCGGCACGCGCTGCTTCAACCGCGGCATTCAGCGCAAGCAAATTAGTTTGAAATGCTATTTCATCGATACTCTTAATGATATGCGCCGTGCGGTCTGACGATGCCTTAATCCGCGCAATTGCTTCTGACAGTTTCTGCATAGTCTGAATACCGGTCTGAAGTGCTTGCACGGCATCGGCAGAAAGCTTTTTTGAGACAATACAGCTTTCGGCATTGCGGCTGGTCATTGAAGCAAGGTCTTCAAGCGAAGAAGATGTTTCTTCGATATGTGTTGCTTGTTCGTTGGTGCTGCGCGCAATGTGCTGACTGGTAGCAAAAACCCGGTCGGCAACTACTGGCAGGTGCTGTGATGTGGAACGCAGTGCGTGTACGGCTGCTCCGATATTCTCCGAGAGACGCCGGGCGATGCGGTACCAGATGAGCACTGCAATCAACAAGGTGAGCAGCCCGACAAGTATCTGCATTCTGCTTGACTGTGTCCCCAATGCCTGAATGTGCCGGCTCACTTGTTGAAACTCGTCTTCATAGGAGCCTGCACAGATAACCCAGTCCCAGGGCTCAAAATACATAATTTTCGCAAACCGCATCCGAGGAGTTGTATCACCGGCACCTTTCCAAAGAAACCGATGGGTCGCAATTGCACCGGGCATCAATGCATGGGCTTTGGTAACGATATCGCGCGCCGGATACGAACCGGTAGCATCCTGGACATCCCACAGATTTTCGCCATCGCGTTTCCCGTCTTTTGAAATAATATAGGTACCCTGTGAATTAAGAACGAAGACATAGCCAGTTTGACCGAGCCGCAGATTCATAATGCGACTGCGAAGGCTCTTCAGACTGTCAAGTGGCACGCCACAGCAGAGCATACCGATACATCGTTGTGCCCTATCTTGCAGGGGCATGCACGCAGCCTCATGCCATATGCCAGCTAAGGTGATACGGCCAAGAAAACACCGGCCCTCGCGTACGGCTGTAATGACAGGATTCGGTCTGCCGTCAGCATTGGCTGCCGGAATGACGCATGCTGCGGAATCGGGTGCTGAACGATCACGCTTGTTTGTCGCAATTAGCACCATGGTGCCGTGTTCGTCCATTTTTTGAAAGATGCCCAAGGTTCCTGATGCCGGTTCAGCAGCTGAGGCAATGATCGGAGGGGCGGTGAGCAGTGCAGTGTCTTCAAGTGGCGAGTTTCCGACAAATATCCGAGGCAGTGAAACCCAAACAGGAGCTGCGTTTGCGGTGTGGGGCACAGACACGGTGGTAGTCTCATTATCCGCAACCCTAATCCCGCCTGCTTGGTCGATCATTTGGCGGGCAGCATGGACAGATCCTGCGAGCATCTGTCCGAGCAGCTCGTGATGGATTGCGCACATGGCATGAACTGCGATGATCGTCTGGTCGATCTGTGCATACGAAAGCGCTTGGCTTTCCTTGCCTGCCCCATCGATCATCCGCACATTTTGATATAGCACAATCGCAAGGTTTATAGACAGCGGAAGTACCGCAAGGAGGATACCACAGAACATCAATTTTGCCTTGAGAGAAAACCTCATAGCCGCCATAAACAGGGGGTACTCCTATTGTGCATGGGAGCAGCATATTAGCGCTTACCGATATCGGCACAACCGAAATAGAAATTGATGTGTTTTTGTACCGCGCAGTTTTTTGTGGTCAGCGGTGCGCGCCTCGTATACAATGTAATCACATTGTATGCATGCAGGGTGTTATGAAAGTTTCTGTTGTTATTCCCACGCTTAATGAAGAACATACACTGGCAGCTATCATTGAAGGATGCCGTCCGTATGCGTACGAAATTGTGGTCGTTGATGGACATTCGACCGATGCAACCCGTGCTGTTGCCGAAGCAGCCGGTGCCCGGGTGCTGCTTGACAACAGAAAAGGCAAAGGAGCGGCGTTGCGGCTGGCAATCGAGCAGGTTACCGGTGATATCATTGTTTTTATCGATGCCGACGGCTCTCATGATCCAACAGATATCCCTCGGCTCATTGAGCCCATTGTGCGCGGCGAGGCAGATCATGTGTCGGCATCACGGCTCATCGGCGGTTCAAGCGAGCTGCACGGGGGGTTTGACGAGTGTTTTCGCCTCATGGGGAGTTCATTTATTACCGCATGCATTAACTGGCGGTTTAAGGTGCGCCTGAGCGAAAGCCAAAACGGTTTTCGCGCCATACGCACCGATGTGGCACGGCAACTTGGACTTACAGAGAACATCACGACGATTGAGCAGGAAATGATCATTAAAACCCTCAAAAAAGGGTTTCGCATGGCAGAGGTGCCAAGCCATGAACACAAACGCAAAATGGGATACTCAAAGATCAGTGTGCGCAAGGTCTGGTTCCGGTATGTGTATAGCCTAATAAAACATCTCTTTTTTTAGCGGTACACTTGTGCTGTTGCCGCATCCCCGCTTGATGCCATGAAGGTGCTCCTCCTTAATCCGCCGACGCGTAACAGAAAGCGGTATATCCGCGAAGGCAGGTGTACGCAAGAGCAAGGGTTTTGGGCAACCCTGTGGCCACCTGTGTCGCTTGCGTCAACCGCAGCAGTGCTTGAGCATGACGGTCACGAGATCTCTGCGCTCGACTGTCCGGCGCACGGCATTAACTGGGAAACGCTGCTTAAGATAGTTAAACAGATCCGGCCACACTGTGTAGTGTGGAGCACGGGAACACCAACGATTGTCGATGATCTTTCCCTTGCTGCAGCGATCAAAGAGATTGATGCTTCGATCAGGACGGCTGTTTTTGGCACGCATGTCACGGCGCTTGACCGCGAGAGTCTTTCGTTTGAGCCTGCTCTCGATATTATTATAAGGCAGGAACCCGAGTTGACAGCCAAGGCGCTTATTAACGCATTGGCCTATGGCGAACCTCTGGATGAGGTGCTCGGCATTACCTATCGGAACGGGACAGGCATGATATATAAAAATCCCGACCGCCCGTTTATTGATGACCTTGACCAACTGCCGTTCCCTGCATGGCATTTATTGAACATTGCAGATTATTGTCTGCCTTTGAAGGGGCGTCCTTTTCTGATCATTGCTCCCCAGCGTGGTTGTCCGTATCAGTGCAGTTTTTGCACCTGTCAGACTTACTATGGGAAACGAGTCCGCAGGCGAAGCATCGCCAGTGTGCTTAAGGAAATGCGCCATGATATAGAGCACTTTCGCATTAAAGACTTTTTTATTTGGGCTGAAACATTTGTCATAGACCGGGAGTATGTTGCTGCGTTGTGTACAGAAATTATCAACCAAGGGCTTCGTGTTGCATGGACGTGTAACAGTCGCGTCGATACAGTCGATGAAGCATTGCTTAAATCCATGGCGCAGGCAGGGTGCTGGATGATAAGCTTCGGTATTGAATCCGCCGACCAAGAAGTGCTTAATCGTGCGGCGAAAGGGATACGGGTTGAACAGGCACGAAATGCTGTTGCGTTGGCGCGAAAAGCCGGGATCAAAACAGCCGGCCATTTTATATTCGGACTGCCGGGTGAGACGCCTGAATCAATCAAGCGCACGATACAGTTTGCCAAGGAGCTTGACTTAGATATCGCACAGTTTTACTGCTGTGTCCCTTTTCCCGGCAGCCGTTTGTATGAACAGGCGCTGCACGAAGGTTGGATCCGCGGCACTGCTTTTTCCTGTTTTGCTCAAACATGTGCTGCGATGCGCCTGCCGACCGTCTCCCCTGAGCAGGTTGAGCATGCCCGGCGCAAAGCGTATCGTTCGTTTTACAGCCGTCCTCGCACATGGTTGAAGGTTGGGACAATGCTTGCAGACGGAACATTGTTGGGGGCGTGGCAAGCATTGCGCCGGTTCCTGCGATAGGACATTGCGTATGAAGGGAACGCTTTATGACACGCCTTGTGATTGCCGCTACCGAAGCTGAGGGCAACGAGCTGATTACCACACTCCAGTGCATGAAAGGACCGCAAGCTTTCGGCTGGTATATTTATTACGGCACCCATGATCAAAAATCCGTTGTGCTGATCATCTGTGGGCCTGGCATGGCAAATGCCGCTGCTGCAACGGCGCTTGGCATCGAACGGTACCAAATTGATCATGTATACAACGTGGGTGTGTGCGGCGTGTATGCTGATGATGATTCGCTCATCGGCACAGCGGTTGCCGGAGAGTATGCACTGTTTGCCGACACGGGAGCTGCTATCGAGCATGGATTTATGATGCTGCAGGATATGGCGCTTCCGCTCGCGCACCTTATGAACAGCGGGCCTGTCTTTAATGCCATAGCGCTTTCTCTTGAACGAATTTCTGCTGCAATGCCCCGTTGTATATTTTCAACGGTTGCGGCAATTTCAGCAAGCCCGCTCGTCGCCAAAACATTATTTGAACGCTGCCGCACCCTTTACCCTCCAGCACTGATCTGTGAGGATATGGAATCAGCAGCGGTCGCGCTTATCGCAGCCAGAGCCGGCCTGCCGTGTACGGTTATCCGCGGGATCTCAAATCAATGCGGCAACCGCGACCGCCGGTACTGGAAATTCACCGAGGCTGCCGCAGCAGCCCAAAACGCCTTACTTACCTGTTGGTAATCATTAGGATACCAGACATGAACCATTGCATGGCACAGCCGGCTCTTTCGCTCGGGATTTCTCCCTGCCCAAACGATACTTTTATTTTTGAGGCGTGGATCAACGGGAGACTCGGCCCTCATGCACCAAAAATAATAAGCACGATCGCTGATATTGATGCCCTCAACCACATGGCGGAGAATCAGCAGCCTGATATTGTCAAGGTATCGGTCTTTGCCTATGGAAGATTGCACACAACCTATAAACTTCTTGATGCCGGTGCTGCACTCGGGAGGGGCTGCGGACCGCTTGTGGTCGCCCGTTCTCAAGGGATCGACCTTGCCGATCCAGACATCACTATTGCTGTGCCGGGCAGGTGGACGACGGCACACTGCCTCCTCTCCCTCTCTCAGCCTGCCGCAGCAAAAAAAATATTTATGCCGTTTGACCGGATTATGCCGGCGGTTGTTCACGGTGAGGCTGATGTCGGCGTAATTGTTCATGAGGGCAGATTTACGTATTCCGCATACGGTCTGGTCATGGTTGAGGATTTAGGCGCATGGTGGGAAACGACAACAGGCTATCCGGTACCGCTCGGCGTTATCGTTGCAAAACGGTCATTGGGAAGCGAAACGATTGCAAAAGTAGAAACGGCAATCCGCGAAAGCCTTCGGGCTGCATGGGAGAATCCTGCTACTCCGCGTGCGTTTATGCGCAGGTATGCTGCTGAAATGGATGAGGAGGTCATGCAGCGTCATGTGGAATTGTATGTAAACCAATATACCTATGACCTCGGTGATGAGGGGAAACAGGCGATTGCGTATCTTTTGCAATGGGCACGAGAGCAGGGTTTGTTTGCATAATATGCAAACATTTCTTCAAGTAGGGTCTTTTTCCATGCTTGCAACGGCTCCACTTCCATAAACAGATCGAGCAGCCGTTCGTTTTGTCGCCAGATCTGTAGGTTTTCCTGACGCCAATCAGGGAAGATATCATATCCTGCCTTCCATTTGACCCGGTGGCGTTTGCAGATAAACCAGTGCTCCCTCCCGATGTTCACATGCCCGTCGTTTTTTCTGCATTTGGGGCACGCACCGAAATGATTATCAGTGGAAAGCCTGAGAATGTCTGCCATAGAACCCAATCCTTTACTTATTTGTTGATTCTTTGCAGATGCCGTGCCAGATAGGGAGCAGTGCTCTCATCAGCTGCATTCAGTTTTATATCGTTATGTTTTTGCTTTGTTTTTTAAAGCCTTGCGGCAGAGAACAGTATGGTACGCATAAGCAGATGGGATGGAGAAAAGCTATTGTTTTGACGCTTGGGCGTCAGAGGGATGAAAGGAAGTTGGTGGTCGCGTTAAGGTAACGGTTATTCTTTAAGAATGAATTCTAGCGTAGCCGAGCCGATTTCAATCCGGTCAAATTCCTTCAGCTGCACGGTCTCTTTAACCGTTTTGCCGTTTACTTTAGGTTTTGTGAGTCCTTCGACATAGCTCAAAAAATAACCGGTCGGCCGTTTGCTGATAGTAGCCGCAGTTTTCCCGACCAAAAATCCGCCGACGACAATATCGTTTGTTTCATCTTTCCCTATTTTCACGAGCTTTTTCGTCAGCGGCACTTCACCGTCCCCGCCTTTTAAAAACGAAAGTACCGCAGCCTGTTCCCGTTTCGCGGGCGCCTCCGCCGTAACTGTAGAGGCGCTTTTTCCGACCATTGCCCGATATTCATTGGTATCCAGTACCATTGTTTTTTCAACCTGCTGCTCCCTGACAGGCACGACTTCGCCTTCGAGAAACTGAAAAACCAGTTTATGCTTTCCGATGGTAATGACATCGCCTGGTTTCAGCCAATGGGTTGTCACCATGCGGTCGTTGACGAATGTGCCGTTTTTGCTGTTCAGGTCGGTCAGCAGATACCCGTCGTCGAGTGCGTCAATCTTTGCATGCTGGCCAGACACGGCAAGGTTGTCGATGACGATAGTATTGGTCTCCCGTCTGCCGATGGTCAGGGTACCGCCTTTGTCGATGCGGAATTCACCAAGATCCATATCCTTGAAATGTAATGTCACGATCGGCATGGTGCACCTCCTCAGTATACAAATGATATGTTATTGTATGCTCCGCAGAACCTTTTTTGCATATGTCCCCAGTCGTTGCAACAGGCTGCAGCGCTGCTGCGTGTCTTTAATTTTTAAAATGATCACCGTAATATTATCTTCACCACCGCGTTGATTTGCAAGCGTCACAAGACGGCGGCATGCAGCAGCAGGAGGTTCTGCTCCGGCAATTTCTGCAATCTCCTCCAGTGAAACTTTGTTGCTTAGCCCGTCCGAACACAGCACGATGATATCCCCTTTAAACCCCTGCAGTTCGCATATGTCCGGCACAATCTCGGGGCCGATCCCGATCGCCCGGGTGAGCATGTGCTGGACTTTTTCGGGAAGCTGGTGGAGCCGTTCAGGATGTGTGGCACCGAATTCTGCTGCAACCGTATGGGTGACCGACAGCGGCTCGATGCTCCTGCCGCGGACAAGATAGACCGGACTGTCGCCCACATTTGCCACGATAAACGTGGCATCAGTATAATAAACTGCGGCAAGGGTTGATCCCATGCCGCGATATTCATCCCGCTCAAGCGATTTTTCATAGACAGCCTTATTTGCAGCATGGATGAGTGCTGCAAGGCGGTTGGCTTCCGGAGAAAGTAAATTGTCTTGTGCTTCGGTCTCGGAGAGCGGGTGCTGCAATAGGCGCTGAAAGGTGGTGATCACGAGATTGCTTGCTACCTCTCCTGCCTGATGGCCTCCCATGCCGTCGGCGACCAGATAGAGACGGTTGACCTCGTCAATGAGATACGCGTCCTCATTGTTTTCCCGTATGCGGCCGACGTCACTGAGCCCTGCTGCTTCAACCTGAATCACGTGTCCCCCTGTGCAGCAAAGTGTCCCTATGGATAATGCAAGTCGTATACTGGCCCGGAACTTTTATACGCTATCATTATTTAAGTGAGACCGCAATGCGAAAACCGCGGAACGGTGCAACCATGGACGGACTTGCTCCGTTGCGGCCGGCACAGCGTGCAAAATGTTCGTCTCCATAACTCCATGCAGCGCCTCTGCTGATTCTGATGTTTTTGGTTTCGTCAAAGAACGTCTGCACCCATTCACTGACATTGCCTGCCATGTCCTGCACGCCGTATGCCGATTCGTCAAGGGCAAACGACCCGACCGGATCAGGTCCTTCGCGCAGTCCTTGTCGCGAGTCAACCATGCAGCAAAACCTGAAATCAAAGACATTACCCCACGGAAACAGGCGGCCGTCAACACCGCGCGCAGCCTTCTCCCATTCTTCGTCGGTGGGCAGCCTAAAGTCCCATCTGCCGCCGGTTGAGCTCTTGAGCCACTTGCAATAGGCTGATGCATCATCCCAGGAAATGCCGAGCACTGGCCAGTCAAGCGGAAAGCTCGGCTGATACGCAGTGCCAATTTTCTGCCAGTAAAAATCAGAGGCAACCGATCGCCGCGGGAGATACGGTTCAGAAGAACCCGGAATCCGGGCCTCAAGGTCATTGATGAACGCAAGGTATTCTTTGACCGTCACCTCATGCCGTGAAATCAGAAAACCGGATATATTTTTGACGGTGCGCGGCGCTGCATACGGTGCGCGTTCATCACCTCCGAGGATTGCAGTGCCGGCAGGGATATAAACAAAACCGGGCGGAATTTCAGCAGGCGTGAGGAGTCTGATCTCGCGCAGCTCTGTTTTTTCGCCGTTCCGAATGGTAAAGGGGATGCGTGCATCAACATAGCCTTGTCTGCGGGCGATGATAAGATAGGATCCTTTGGGCAAGAGCACTTCATCGGCACGGGTCAAGGTATTAAATTCCCGGGCACTGAGCAGTGTGCTGACTGGCACGAATCCAGTGTTTTCTATTTTAAATGATGGATCGATTCCTGCGTCAGGTGCCGCCGAACCTTTGGTACGATATGCCTCAGGGCTAAACGGCGCAGGCACGAGCCGCCGGTCGGGGCCTTCAACATACCGGAACAGAACATAGTGTTCGGCAGGCGGTACGGTAGTCAGGATAAGAATGCCTTCTTTTTCAAGCAAAGCACGGTAGGTGCCGTCGTCAAAAGCAAAGACGAGCTCCCGGTAATAGGCCATATCGCCGGTGCTGTTTGCCTGCTCTGCGTCACGAAATTTTTCATAATAGATTTTTGCAAGGGCAGCGCGTGCCTGTGGATTTTCGCTATCAAGGCTGAGAATCTCCGTATACTTTGAAATAATTCTCCCTTCAATTGAGAGGTGCTCGTTCTGTTTGGCGAGGAGTGCCCGCTCAGCATCCCACAGCGGTTTTTTTATGGAAAAATCCTCATGACCTTTGATGCGCATCTTGTACTGGCTAACCTCGGAGATCAGGCGTTTGATCTCCTCGCCAACAGCTGCAGCTTGAGCTGTCAGTGCATCGACATCTTTGAGCTTTTCCTGAGCTTGCCGGCGGTTTTTCATTGCAAGCGCTTTGCCGCTCACCTGGGCAATGGCCTGCCGTGCGCGAGCATTGGTCACGTCAAGCCCGAGCACGGAAAAATAGGTTTCCTCAGCCTGTTCATAATCACCTGCTGCCTGAAACTGATCGCCGCGCGCAAGCAATTGTTCGATAGTCTGCAGCGTTCGCTGATGTTCGTATATGACAGCGCCACAGATTCCTATGATGAGTGCACACACAGCGCCGGCAATCCCCATCGCAGCAACTTTGTTTCTCAGCACCCATTTCTTTGCCATCACCAGCAGATTGTCACGCTTTGCCGAAACACTTCTGCCGTCAAGATACCGCTGAATGTCGTTTTTGAGTTCTTCTGCGGTAGCATAGCGCTCATGTTTTTCGCGCGCCATTGCCTTCATACAGATGGCAGTAAGCTCTGGTGGAATAGCGTTCTGGGGTGCCCGGAGGTCAGGCGGCTGCAACAGGCGCTTGCGTGCTTTTTCGAGTGCTTCGCGGGCGTGTTTGCCTTTGTACGGCGCATGATGGGTGAGGATTTTGTACAAGATGCCGCCCAGAGAAAAGATATCCGAGCGCTCATCAAGCTCTGATATCTTCCCTTGGGCTTGCTCTGGCGACATGTAGGAAGGGGTGCCCATCACCTGCCCTTCTATCGTATGCAGCGCGCTTGCCGCATCGCTCTCAGCAGTGCGGGCATCAGCGGTATAAATATCCTCGCGTCCCAAAACTTTTGCAAGTCCCCAGTCCATAACGAGTACTTCGCCGAAATCGCCAACCATAATATTTTCAGGTTTCAGGTCGCGGTGGAGCACACCTTTTGAATGTGCATACGCAATGGCATCGCACACCTTCATGAAGATCTGCAACAGCACGCCGAGACTGTATTTCTGGGCATATGCTGTATCACCGCTGGCAATCTTTTCGACGATCGATTCGAGATTTTCGCCGCGGACGAGTTTCATCGTGAAGTAGATCTTTGACTCTTCGTCGATGCCGATCTCATGGACGGGAACGATATTGGGGTGCTCGAGCTGTCCGGTAATCTGCGCTTCTTCCAAAAACCGTTTGATGTGTGCCGGGCTCCGGGCTGCGGTGGGCAGCATGACCTTCATCGCAACCTTGCGCCGCACATCTTGATCAACGGTTGAAAAAACCGCTCCCATTCCGCCGCGGCCGAGCTCTTTTTCGTAAATGTATTTTGTTTCTGCCCCTGAGCGTGAAATCAACTCTTGGATCGATGAGGTGAGTGCTGATGGTGCGGTGCTTGCCTTGCGGCTGTAGTACAGCTTTGAGGCATATTCCAAATCCACATCCGGGGTGATCTTCAGCACCTCGCGGATCACCTTTGTTGCGGCAACGCTTTTATTGATGACGACCGAAGCAGGTGCCCAGGTGCCGGACGGCTGTGCTGCTGAAACCTGCGCGCCAGTACGGTCAACGGTATGCGTCACGTCAGGGGCGGCTACGGTGGCAGTGTCATCCTGGGTGCGTGGCGTTTTGTGCGCATCGGCATCAGACGGTGCGGCTATGGTCGGGGAGGCATCAGCCACGGTATGGTCGGTGATTGTGGGCGTGTTTGCCGCTATGGTTTTTTGATCCTGCTGAGCATTCCAGCATTGTTCACAATAATCATTGCCGGGGGAAGCGGATTTTCCGCACCGGAGGCACTCGCGTGTTGTCCTATCTGCCATAATCGTTCCCTTATTGGAAGGGTGTTTTTTTGCAGCTTATCGGGCAGGAGCTGCCCGGGAGCTGCGCTTTGTCCGAATAATTTCAATGTTGCGGCGCACCTTCTCTACAGCCTGGGTATCATTGAGCTGCTTATAAATGGCAAGTGCGCGGTTCAAATATTCAAGTGCCTCATCGCCATTGCCAAGCAAGGATTCGGTCATCCCCAGGGATGCAAGTGCAAGCGCTTTGCGAGGCTCGTCTTTTAACTCCATAAAGGTTGTCAGGGCATCACGATATGCCGCACGGGCGCTGCGATAATCCTGTGCAGCTCGACAAGCATCACCAAGCGCAAGTTCCGCATACCCCCTCTGCTCTTTAAAGCCGCTGCGATGAAAACAGCTCCGTGCTTCATCATACAAGGGGACAGCATCTGCAGCCATACCTTGTCGCTCGCGCTCAAGCCCCTGACCCATGAGCTTTTCTCCCTGTGCCGCTGCTTTTTTTCGCTCAGGGTCAAGCGTGGCATACTCCTGATATTTTTTCATCAGCACCTCGCTTCCGTGCACAGCACCGTACTGGTGTGCAAGGATACGTGCAAGTTCTGCGCTTGTCGCCTCCTCACCTACCAACCCAGAAGCATGTGCGCGCAAGGCGGCACCGATCAGCCAGTCAAAGGCCTGCGGACAGATGTTTTTCTGGCTGAGGACCAGCAGACGGATGCCGGTTTCGTCATGTGCTTCGGCTCGAGCAATGAAGGTGTTGAGAAATTCCTCGAGCGACATGGGGCGGAGGTCTTCGGGCCGTGGGAGGTTCTCAAGGTTTTTACGCGCAATATCACGAACTGCTGTGTTGCCGGTGCGGGTGCTGATGGCAATTGCCTTTTCATAATACCTGCGCGCTGCCGCGTAGTCGTGCTTGATGAAATGCTGAATCACCGCTGCGTTGTTCCATGCAGCGGCAAGCTCTGGATTGAGTTCGACGGCTTTTGCAAAACAGGCAGCAGCACGGTCGTACTGACCAACCGCATACAAGGCAACGCCGAGGCCATAGTGGGCTTCCGCGCGATGAGGATATTCAAGGACAAGACCGTCCATATATTTAATTGCACCATGCGGGTTGCCAAGGTCGCTGTAACAGGTAACAATATTGCGGTAGGCTTCTGGACAGGTTGGATGCGCAGCAATTATTCGCTCATAGACGGAGAGCGCCTCGGAGTACTTTTTTGCAGCCATGAAGTCTGCAGCCGTGCGCATCATATCATGTACTGATTCTGCGGCGCTGAGGTGGTGCGCAAAGAAAAACCAGAGCACAGCACCGATTATTATGATGTGCAGGGAGCGGCGTGAAAACCCCATACAAAGTACTTTCCAGAAAGGATTCCGGGACGATCAATGCCGGCATAAGACGATGCCGTATCACGGACTTTAGGAGAGTAATCAACAAATACGTGCCGTCACCGGCAGCCCGGTTTTATCTTTCTCAGCTTTGGAACCAACTTTAAAATAGTGCGGCGGTCGCGCTGGAAACGCGTCCCGATTTTCCTTAACGGTGACGGATATGAAGAAGTTCTGCGCCGTGTCATTGCGCCGTGCTCCTTCTATCTCTTCCATCGGCGTAGCTGAGCAGACATGCTTGCCCGTATAGATCGTACTGCTCGAGCACGACCGGATCAAGATGGGCGTGCTGAACAAAGCGTTCAAGCAGTTCTTTGCCACAGTGCCATGCTTCCTGCTCAAACGCGATCTTTTCCGCACCTTTATCACGCTCGATCATGGCGCAGAAATGCTCGCCGTGATGTTTTTCATGCAGACGTATCCATTGTCGGACATGCCCTGCCTCATGAAACAAGAGAAAAAGTGCCTCGGAAAGGTCAGGTGCCTGGGGACTATAAAATACCACGATGCCGTGGTGCGGGTTGAGCGGCGGGTAATAGTAGGCAACCGCAGTCCGGATCGGCACCAGTTGCACGGCAAGGGTGTTCTCAAACACATCCCAGCATAAAAAGGCTTTGGCAGATGTAAGCGTGGCAGCGGAAATCATACAAGCTCCTGTGCATTACTGTTTCCACGAGGGCGGATTTTTTTGGGGCTGTTTTGTTTTTTGGGACTTGCCAAACAGTGCATCAAGCGGATTTGCTTTTGCCGCAGCGGATGTGGTAGATTGGATGGAGGCCGCCTCACGCGGGAAAAAGTAGTCGCAGAAATTGGCGCGCTCTTTATCAATGATTCGCTCTGCCTGCGATTCCCGGCACTGATTGTATGCACCGGCATCGTAATGCCGGCAGTTCAGACAACAGTGGAGGTCGGCGTTGCAAAACGGGCAGACGTCAGTCCTCCCGATTCGGGTTTGGTCAATTTTACGGTTACACAGAAAACAGATCGGCATGGCACATGCATGTGTTTGTGAGACGATCTATTTTTTGTATAGCATGGATTGTATATTTTTTTCAGTTTTTTTCAAACCCTTTCCTTTACCAGAACACCTGTGATGGATGTGATTAAAAAAATACTTCTTATTGCACTACTGGGTGTCATTGCGTTTGCCGCCTATCATACCTATCGGCAATGGCAGCAGGATACAGCGCGCCTTGAACAGGATGCCCGCATGATTGCCGATATGCTCAAGCAGCAACAGCCGAAGGAATAGACTATGCACAGGGGCATCAATGCATCTGCAACGCTGGTGCAGAAAAGTTTTTTCCTTGCATGCGGTGCGGTTCCCATTTACAATGACCATCCTTATTCGGGGTGATATCCGGTTACCGGTGAATCTGCGCATACAACATTTTAGAAAAGGAGTAGCAATGGGCGTGAGCAAACAGAGCATACGGCAGCATCAGCTTGAAAGGCTTGAACAAAAGATCGCCGGCCGCAAGGCAGTGCTTGCACAGCGTGGTATGGATGAACAAGCGCAGGAAAAGGATGTACTCCTGCAGCACCTGATCGCCGAGGCGCGACGAACGCGAAAAGCCCTGGAGGCAATCAAGAAGCAGGCTGCGCTTATGCAGGCAGCGCGACAGAAAAAGCTGGAATCAGCGGCTCGCAGTGCTGCAGCGAAAAAACACCATAAGAAAAAGGCCGCGGAAGCAGCAGCCCCTCCCTCAGGCGACAAGAAGGAGAAAAAAGCCAAAAAGGCAGCGGATAAAAAGGAACAAGCCGCTTCTGCATGAATCAGGATAGTTCACCGGCAGAACAGCGATCTGCATGCTGTGATGGTATGCGCAGCGATTGCTGCTGTGCGCCTTAGGCCGGTGGTTAAGCAGTCGTATATACCTGATTGATAATACCTTCCGGAAAGCTTAAAAATCGCGCCCGGGTGATCTGAATTTTGATAATGTACATGTCAGGGACTTTTTGCACGCCTGCCTGCTTGAGATCCTCGCGCGCTTCCGGGTTAATTTCTTTCCGGATTGCGTAATACCGCTCACCGTCACGCGGTGCTATGAGCTCGGCAGTGCCCCATGCCTGTAGCCCCATCACCGACTGAAAGCCATCATAAGGGCCGCACACGCTGAGCGACACCAGCGGATTTTCCTTGATGTTTTTGACTTTTCCGCCACCCTCGGTCAGTACATATACCGTGAGATCACGGCTGCAGTAGCGGACGATTGTGGATCGCGGTTCATTGTTGCTGCAGGTCGCGAGCGTGCAGATGACATTTTCCTCCAGAAACCGTACAATGCGGCGGCGCAGTGCCTCTGGATCGAGTTTTTTGATACGGCCTTTCAGTTTTTTGACAAAGTCCTGTGCAAGCCGGCGGTCATAGGCTGTTTCCATTGTGTCGCGGGGGTCCATAGAATTATTCCCTTCATGTGCGTATGACTTGAAAAACAAACTTTTATGCTGTAATGTAAAAGCACGGGTTGACCATCCTCTCACCTGTTAGTATTGGTACCATGTTTTTTTCATCAGACGCAAGAGGTCAACGAAAAAACGTGTTGATACCCCGACCGGCGGTTCCCGCCGGATACGCGGGTGTTCGTCAATGGTCGTGCTATGCATGAGTATAATCTCCTCAAATTTTGTGGGATATGTATCAGCGCCTGTGTCGGTATCGCCGCTGCAGGCCTCCCATTTCTTCTTGCCAATCTCCTCCGGCCTGCTGCTCGAAATTCGCCACGGACGCTGCACACTTATGAATGCGGCAATCTGCCGTTTGGCCAGTCCTGGGACTTTCGACACGGCATTGCCTATTATGTTTATGCGTTGATCTTTCTTGCATTTGAGGTTGATATCCTGTACCTGTTTCCGGTTGCTACGGCATTTGATGCTGCCCCCCCGCTCCGCGGCGGGGTGCTGCTCATCATCTTTGTGCTGCTGCTTGCCTGCGGGCTTGCGTATGCTTGGCGCACAGGGGTGTTTATATGGAGCACGAAACGAAAACTCTACTGAATGTTAACGAATACGCCGAACGAATCAGCAAGCGGCTGGACGATGCAGTGTATCGGGAAGCAGGGCTGCTTGCCAAGATACCGATCGTCGAGAAAATCCTCAATCTCTGCCGCGCCAATTCACTGTGGCCCCTCACCTTCGGGCTTTCATGCTGTGCCCTTGAGATGATGGCAGCCGGCATGGCGCGGTTTGACATTGCACGGTATGGCGCGGAAGTGTTTCGGCCCTCACCGCGTCAGGCAGACCTTATGATTGTTGCAGGCACGGTCAATAAAAAGATGGCAGACACACTGCTGATGCTGTATGAGCAGATGGCAGCGCCAAAATGGGTTATCGCGCTGGGCAACTGCGCAATTTCCGGGGGGCCTTTTGCCGGTGAAGACAACTATTTTGTCATCGAAGGCGTTGACCGTCTCATCCCGGTTGACGTTTATGTGCCGGGATGTCCGCCACGACCCGAAGCTTTGCTGGAAGGTATTTTTTTGCTGCAGGAAAAGATTACTGGCAAACGGCATCCGTTCCCGCAGAACCGACACCCTGATGACGCTGCACCCATGCAGCGCAAAGCCCAGAGCGAATAAAAGGCAGCCGATGCATCATACCGACGCGCTCATAATTGCACTCCGTACGGTTTTCCCCTCAATCACCGTCAGCCCCGAAGCCGAACGCGGCTGGCATGCTGCAATTGCCCTTGCTGCCGAACAGATCCCCGGAGCAGCCTCTCTGCTGTTTGAGCACGGCCTTGCATTAAGCTTCATAACCGCTGTGCATGTTCGTCCGCGGTGTGAACTTGTCTATCACTTTGTCCGTTGGGAGGATGCCTTCAGGATTGTGCTGCACCTGCCGGTGCCAGAAAACAATACCGTACCCTCGATTGCAGAAATCTATCACGGCGCTGCATGGCATGAACGGGAGATCGGCGAGTTTTTCGGTATTGTTTTTTCCAACCATCCGGGGCTGAAGCCGCTGCTGCTCACGCGGGAAGAAAAGGGGCTTTGTCCACTGTTACGATCAGATTCTCTCTTGCAGTCACGCGAAAATGTCCTCATCTGGTAATCGCATGGGTGTTGCTGTACGAAGCACGAAGACTGAATCAGGACCGATCCATTATCGGTATTTCATGAACGTCGGGCCGCAGCATCCGAGTACGCATGGGGTGTTGCGGCTGATTATCGGACTGTACGGCGAGTATGTCTTGAGCATCGAGCCGGTCATTGGCTATGGCCACCGGATGCACGAAAAGATGGCGCAGTCCCGCCCGTGGCAGGCGTTTTTGCCCAATACTGCCCGGATGGACTATGCCTGTTGTCTGCCGCATCAGCACTGCTACCTCAGCCTTATCGAACAGCACACCGGCATTAAAGTCCCGCCGCGGGCAGAGTACATTAGGGTCATTGCCGTAGAGCTTAACCGTATTGCAAGCCACCTGCTCTGGCTCGGCGCTTTTCTGCTCGATCTCGGTGCTTTTACACCGATTCTCTACTGCTTTGATGATCGTGAAGAGGTGCTGGATATCCTTGAAA
This sequence comes from Thermodesulfobacteriota bacterium, assembly GCA_026415325.1. GTDB lineage: Bacteria > Desulfobacterota > WTBG01 > CAIYCZ01 > CAIRTM01 > JAOAHH01. Next base: position 16,702 of record JAOAHH010000072.1, read on the forward strand.
ATCTGACCGGTGCGCGGATCACCCACTGTTTTTTTCGGATCGGCGGTGTGCTTGCCGATATCGACGACCATAGTGCCAACCGCATCCGGGAGTTTATGAGGCGTATGCGCGGCCGTTTTTCGGTCTACCATAAGCTGGTCACCGAGAACATAATTTTTATCAAACGAACCCGCGACATTGGTATCATCACACCTGATATGGCACGCCGCTATGGTGCAACTGGTCCGGTGTTGCGGGGGAGCGGCATTGCCTATGATGTGAGAAAACAGCAGCCATATTCAGCATACCGTGATTTTTCATTCGATGTCCCAACCGGCAGCAGGGGCGATTGTTATGACCGATATCTGGTGCGGGTCGAAGAAATGCAGCAAAGCCTTTGTATCATCGAGCAGGCACTTGAACGGATGCCTGCGGGCGAGATCAGAGCGCCGGTGCCACGAACAATACGCCTTCCTGCCGGGCAGCGGAGTTTTTCGGTTGAAGGTGCCCGTGGTGAGGTAACATATTATCTTGTGGCAGACGGTACCGACACGCCCTACCGGCTAAAAGTGCGTTCGCCCTGTTACGCGAATTTGAACCTCATTCAGGAACTCGGACAGGGTATGCTGTTTGCCGATATGATCGCCACCCTTGGAAGCCTTGATCTGGTGATTCCGGAGATCGACCGGTGAGCACAACTTAGAAGGTTTGAAGCGTAAGGTAATATCCTGGCAGCGAATACGTTGCTGAACATGATCTGTGCGTGTTTAAGAGAACGGTGATCCATATTATGGATACCATTATTTCAATAACATCCGCTTTTACATCTGTTGCTCTTGCTGCTGCGGTAATTGTCGGGTTTGTGTTTGTCAATGCTACGGCGTTGGGCTACATCGAGCGCAAGTTGTGTGGCCGTTTCCAGCGCCGAATCGGACCGATGGAAGTAGGCTGGCATGGAATTTTGCAGATGCCGGTAGACGGCATCAAACTGATTGCAAAACAGCTCATTGTCCCCTCCCACGTTGCAGGGCCCCTGTTTTACGTTGCACCGGTGCTTGCTTTTGCGCCAGCTGCATTACCTTTTTTGGTGATGCCGTTTGCACCGCGGATTCAGGTGCTTGCAATGGAAGCAGGGCTTGTGTTTGTGCTTGCTGTGATTTCGTTCAATACGTTTGCCGTGTTTCTTGCCGGATGGAGCTCAAATAATAACTATTCGATGATCGGCGCGCTGCGCGCCGTTGCGCAGAACATCTCCTATGAAATCCCCATACTCCTCTCACTGCTGACAGTGGTGTTTTTAACCGGCTCATTTAATCTTTCCCGAATTGTTCAGGTACAGGAATCGCTGTGGTTTGTCCTGCGGCATCCCGGTGCGATACTCGCTTTTCTTGTCTTTTTTATTGCCGCGATTGCTGAAACAAACCGGGCGCCGTTTGATCTTCCCGAGGCTGAAAGCGAACTCACCGCAGGATTCCATACCGAATACAGCGGTATTGCCTTCGGTATGTTCATGATCGCAGAATACACCTATCTGTTCGTCAACTGCTGCCTCGCAACCGCCGTTTTTTTCGGCGGTTGGTGGGGGCCTACGTTGCCGTTTGGACAGTACAGCTCGTGCATCTGGTTTTTTATTAAAGCCTATACGCTGGTGTTTATAGTCATCTGGTGCCGATGGACGTTTCCGCGCGTCAGGTTTGACCAGTTAATGAATCTTTCATGGAAGTATTTAATTCCGATAGCGCTCGGCAACTTGCTGCTGACGGCGCTTTGTACAAAACTATGAAACGGTATATTATCGAGCTTGTACAGGGAGGTGCCAGTTTACTTGCCGGGCTTGGCGTGACGCTCCGGGCGCTGGTTGCACAACCCGTGACCGTTCCGTATCCCCGCAAGAAACTGCCGATGCAGCCTGGGTTTCGCGGTCACCCCATGCTGGTGCGCAATCCTGCAACCGGCGCTTTCACGTGCATCGCCTGCGGTACCTGTATGCAGAGATGCCCCTCCCGATGCATCGACATCACAGCTGCGCGCACTGAATCAGGAACAAAATATCCTGCGCGTTTCCAGCTCGACTTTACCCGCTGCAGTCTGTGTGGCATTTGCGTTGAGGTATGCCCGGTAAGCGGGCTTGCTTTTTCGCGTTCGTTTGCCATGCCGCACCGAACCCGTGAAGCATGCAAGTATGATCTGGTGACGAGAGGCGAGGAGGGCACATGAGCGAATATCGGATAATTGCCGAGGTCGTCTTTTACTTGCTCATTGTCCTGACCGTCGCCGGGGCCGTGCTTGCAGTGACGGCGCGTATTCTCATCCATGCAGTTGTAGGGCTTGCCGTGACGTTTTTAGGAGTTGCAGGGTTCTATGTGTATTTGGGAAGTCCTTTTCTTTCCATGATGCAGATTCTGATTTACGCAGGCGCTATTACGATCGTTTTGGTATTCGGCACCATGATCGGCTATACGCCGCGCCAAATTGTCGAGACAAAAATCCGCGATAAAAACCTGCGTCTTGCCCTTCCTGCATGCCTTGTCTCGGGTGTTGTGCTCTGCAGCGCGGTTGTGACCGCAGGGCTAGGCACGATGCGGCAGTCAGGCGATACGGGGATTGCTGATATCGGCAAGCGTCTTCTCTACGAGTTTTCCCTTGCTTTTGAGCTTATATCGCTGCTGCTCCTCATCGCGATGGTTGGCGCCATGGTTATTGTCGGCGGACAGGAGGAGCGCGATGCTGAGTAATGGTCTGCAGGTGTATCTTATACTTGCAGCTTTGCTGCTTGCTGCGGGTGTTTACGGTTTGGTGCAGAAGCGCTCATTTATTGGTATGCTGATATCGATCGAGCTGATTCTCAACGGCGCAGGGCTTAACTGTATGGCGTTTAACCGCTTTTGTTCCCCCGACCCCGCGATCGGACAGGTGCTGACTCTTTTTATTATGGGCATTGCGGCTGCCGAAGCCGCGATCGGTGTCGGTTTTATTTTAGCGGTATATAAACGCTTTCGCACCATTGATCCGACTCGAATCTTTATCCTGAAGCAATAACCCTTATGGCCGTCTCTTTGGTTCATTCCCCTGCTCTCCTCCTTCCGGTTGCTCTGCCGCTTGCGACGGCTGCCCTCACCCTTGCCCTTCGCCGGAACGAACCCCTGCGCGACAGCATCCCCGTTATCGGGTCGCTGCTCACGCTGCTTTCAGTCCTTACGCTTCTGCCCACCGTGCAAGATGGTACAATTCTTTGCTTCACCGTCTGTACGCTGTATCCGGGCATTGCCGTACGGCTATGTCTTGACGGTATGGGGCTGTTGTTTGCTGCCACCGCATCGCTGCTGTGGGTTGCCGCAAGCGTGTATTGTATCGGGTATTTAAAAACACTGCAGGAACATGCTCAGACGCGGTTTTACGTCTGCTATACCATTGCCCTTGCCGGCGGGCTTGGGGCAGCATGCGCCGGAAATTTATTTACACTGTATCTGTGCTATGAGGTCGTTACGATCGTCACCTATCCGCTGGTCATCCATCACCAGGATACTGCAGCATACCAGAGCGGAAGAAAATACCTTGTGTATCTAATGGGAAGTTCCAAAATGTTCCTGCTTGCCGCGCTTGCGCTCATGTATCGCCTGTGCGGCACCCTTGACATGAACCTCCACGATATTGTGCACGGCATCTTTCCTGCCACTGCGCAGCGAGGGCTTGTTAGTGTTGCATATCTGCTCTGCCTTTTCGGGTTTGCAAAAGCAGCGATTATGCCGCTCCACAGTTGGCTGCCCGCTGCCATGGTTGCCCCAACACCAGTCAGTGCTTTGCTCCATGCTGTTGTGGTGGTAAAGGTCGGTGTATTTTCAATCTGCAGGGTAATGCTCAACGTGTTCGGCACCGATCTCCTTATGTATCTTAATCTCGGTACCCTGACCGCAGGGTTTGTCTCGCTGACGGTGATCGGGGCGTCACTTATTGCGCTGATAAAAACAGACCTCAAGGCACGACTTGCCTACTCTACGATAAGCCAGCTTTCCACCATTGTGCTCGGCGTGAGTATGCTCGGCCACGCTGGCATTACCGGCGGCCTTATGCATATTGCACACCATGCGTTCGCCAAGATCAGCCTGTTCTTCTGTGCCGGCGCGGTCATTGCCGGAACCGGCATTACCGACATCACCCACATGGCAGGCATTGGCCGGCGCATGCCGATTACCATGGCAGCCTTTGGCATTGCATCGCTCAGCATGATCGGCATTCCACCGGTCGGCGGGTTTGTCAGCAAATGGTATCTTGCCAGCGCCGCACTCGACCTCCACAGTATCCTGCTGCTCGGGGTAATTCTTGTCAGCAGTTTGCTCAATGCTGCCTATTTCGGCGAGGTCTTTATCACGGCTTTTTTCAAGGGCGGCACGGAAAGTTCTGAGCATAAAGGCACATGCGAACATGCGCCGCTTATGCGCTGTATGGTTGTACCGAGTGCCGTGACAGCGTTGCTTTCGGTCGCTGCCGGCATGTACCCTGATCTGATACTTTCCCTCTTACGGACACGATTATGAGACGAGGCGCACCTCTGATCGATGCAATACGGCGACGCCCTCTCCTGCTCAAGCATCTGTTTATCGTGTGCCTTGGGTGTATTGCCTCAACAAGCCTTGCCGTGCCTGATGGCGCTCCTGCGCATGACGTTGTGAGCAGCATACCCTTTGGATGGTCGTTATTCGGACTTATTGGGAGCTGCGGGCTTGCTCTTGCCTGCAAGGCAGTCGCAAGACGGTTTCTTGAACGAGACAGTGATTATTATGAACGTTGAGGTGCTTCTGCTGCATCCTGCAGTACCATTTATTGTCGGCGCGCTGCTTATGCCGTTTGTGCGCAACATCCGGCTGCAACAGACGTTCTGTGTTGTGATACCGATAGCCGCTTTTGTTATGATCTATAACCTTCCGGCATCGGCGCCGACGGTCTGCTATCTAGGGCTGCAGCTTCACGTGCTGCGGGTTGATACTCTTTCTTTTTTGTTTCTCCATGTGTTTTGTCTCATGGCGCTGATCGGGGCACTTTACAGTCTGCACGTCCGTGAGCCCGACCACCACTGTGCAGCGTTTTTGTATGTTGCAGGCTCGCTCGGCGTTGTGCTCAGCGGCGATTACCTCACGCTGTTTGTCTGCTGGGAACTGATGGCCATTGCTTCGACATTGCTCATCGTCCAGCGCCGCACCCGGGAATCTTTGGCCGCAGGCTTTCGGTACCTGCTGATACACGTTGCCGGAGGTTTGTCGCTGTTTGCTGGGATCATGATCAAATACGCTCATTCCGGCAGCCTCTCCTTCGTGCCGATTGCCCCTGCCGCAGCAGGACCCGCTGATATCCTCATTATGATCGGTTTTATGCTCAACGCTGCGGTGCCGCCGCTGCATGCATGGCTTGCGGATGCCTATCCTGAGGCAACGGTGACCGGAGCAGTATACCTGTGCGCCTTTACCACCAAAACCGCTGTCTACGCCCTGTGCCGTGCGTTCTCCGGGTTTGAGGTACTTACCCTGCTCGGTGCTGGTATGGCGCTCTTTGGTGTGTGTTTTGCAATTGTTGAAAACAATATCCGCAGAATCCTTGCCTATCATATTATCAGTCAGGTCGGCTATATGGTATGCGGTATCGGTATCGGCACGGATATGGCCGTCAACGGCGCATGCAGCCATGCATACGCGCATATTATCTATAAAGCGCTGTTGTTTATGGGCGCAGGATGTGTGCTTGAGATGACCGGCAAACAGAAGCTCACCGAGCTCGGCGGCCTGTACCGATATATGCCGTATTCATTTTTGTTCACGGTTATCGGCGGTATATCGATTTCCGGCTTCCCACTCACAAGCGGTTTTGTGAGTAAATCCATGGTCACGGTTGCGGCAGCCGAGGTGCACCGCGCCGTGATCTTTATGATTCTGATGCTTGCCTCAATCGGCACTTTTCTGTCGGTTGGCATAAAACTTCCCTACTTCGTGTGGTTTGGAAAACCAGCAGAGGTACCTGCCCGTGAAGCACCGTGGAATATGCGGTGTGCGATGACGCTGGCAGCCGTTATCTGTCTCGGCATCGGGTGTTATCCCCAGTTGCTCTATCGCATGCTGCCCCACCCTGTGCTGTATCAACCATATACCATGACGCATCTTTCCGAGGCCTTGCAGCTTCTCGGGTTTACCGGACTTGGATTTTATCTGCTTGCAAAAAAACTTGCGCCACGCGACGTCATCCACCTTGATTTTGACTGGCTGTACCGAAGGCTGGCACGCCTTTTCATGCGCCTGTGCCGCAACCCTCTCCAGGGGATTGATACCGCTCTTGGTGAGCTCTCCCACCGTGCAGGACTGCAACACCTTATGGCTGCCGCACGCTTCTGTGCAGGTTTTGACCTGCAGCGGCTTGACCGTTATATCGATGGTGCAGCACGGCAGGTCTTGGTATGCGGCGAACGTGTGCGGACGCTCCACACCGGTAATATTCAGCACTATATCGGTGCAGCGCTGATGCTTCTTTTTCTGCTGCTTGTGTTAGGAGTTTTTTCGTGATGCCATCGCTTTTGTTTAACAATCCGGGATATCCGCTGTTGAGCATGCTTTTATGTCTGCCGCTTGCAGGCGCAGCACTTGCGCCCTTTGTGCGCCACCAAAAATCACTTCGCCTGTTCGGGCTTGTCGTCACGGTGGCAACCCTGTGTTCCTCAATCCCCCTATATACCGAGTTTGATCGCGCTTTCGCCGGATTTCAATTTGCCGAACACTACTCGTGGCTGTCGGTGCTCGGTATCGACTATGTTGTCGGCGTTGATGGCATCAGCGCTGTGCTCGTGCTGCTCACCACCCTCCTCATGCCGCTGTGCATGCTCTGCTCATGGCGTGAGGTGCAGGAGCGGCTTGCAGAGTTTATTGTGGTACTCCTACTTATGGAGGCTGCCCTGATCGGCGTATTTATTAGTCTGAATATTGTGCTGTTTTATGTGTTTTGGGAAGGGATGCTCATTCCCATGTATCTTTTGATCGCGATATGGGGCGGGCCGCGCCGTGATTATGCATCGGTCAAGTTTTTTGTCTATACGTTTGCCGGAAGTATCTTTTTGCTGTTTGCCCTGATTGCGCTTTACGTTGCCACGGGCACGTGCAATTACCCCGACCTTTTGTCCTACCGGTTCAATCCAAGAATGCAATGGCTTGTTTTTGTCTGCTGCGCCATTGCCTGTGCGGTCAAAACTCCGCTCTATCCACTGCACACCTGGCTACCGGCGGCACATGTCGAAGCACCGACGGCAGGAAGCGTAATCCTTGCAGGAGTCCTTTTAAAAATGGGTGGCTACGGGTTTCTCAGGTTTTGCATCGGTCTTGCGCCTCATGCTGCACAGAGTGCTGCGCCGCTTATGACCGCAGTTGCGCTTGTGGCAATCCTCATCGGCGGATGCCTTGCGCTCGGCCAGGATGACCTAAAGCGCCTTATCGCCTATTCCAGTATTGCCCACATGGGTTTTGTGGTGCTCGGGATGTTTATGGTGAGCGTGCGCGGCACACAGGCCGGGGTGCTCCAGATGGTGAATCACGGTATCAGTACCAGCGCACTGTTTATCTGTGTCGGCATGCTATATGAGCGCACCCACAGCAGATTGCTTGCCGATAACTGTGCGCTCGGCAGCTCGATGCCGCGCTTTGTGACGTTGTTTACGCTCGCAGCATGCTCGTCGTTCGGATTTCCCGGCACGAACGGGTTTATCGGTGAGTTTCTTGTGATAATTGCTGCGTTTGAAAAGAATATTGTGCTCGGTGCCTGCGCTGTGTGCGGCGTGCTTGTTGCAGCAGCGTATATGCTGAGGGCCGTCCAAAAGATTATCTGGGCAGACCGGCCGGGCAATCACCAGCACGGCGCTGCAATTCATAAGGTGCTTTCAGATATCAATATCCGCGAGGTATTTGTGCTTGCAGTGCTTGCAGGAGGTATCGTGCTGATCGGTTTCCGGCCATCGGTTGTCCTTGATATGACCAGTGCAAGCGTTACCATGCTGGTGCAGCGATTGAGCGGATAACGGCAACCGTATACAAAGCCTATGATGTTCGAGAAAGGGTTCCTGATATTGCCTGAAATCATTGTGATCGGTGCTGCTGCCTTTTTTTTCGGCGCAGCGATGGGAAAGGTGCGTTCAGCAACAATTCTTCTGGCAGCAGGAAGCAGTGCCGCACTAGCTGCGTTGGGCAGTGCGGTAGCGACCTTTTCCCGTCACGGACTGCTCTTCGGTGTGTACCAAATCGATGTCGTCTCGCAAACGTTTAAAATCATTATCCTTGGAGGGCTCCTGCTTATCCTGCTGTGCACGCCAAGGCTTCGCGGTATAACCAGTGCCTTTAGTGCAGAATACTTTCTGTTCCTGTTTTCCGGATGTGTCGGCCTGTGTCTGATGACAAGTACGGCTGAGCTGATGACCATGATCCTGAGCATTGAAATAGCTTCCTATGCCTTCTACGTGCTCGTGCCGCTACGCAGCAAGCGCTATGAACGAGAACCCTTTGAGGCCGGCATCAAGTACATGTTTTTCGGCGGTGCCGCCACCGCATTGACCCTCTACGGCATGAGCTATCTGTACGGCATGGCACGCTCAACATACCTCAGCAACCTTGCGCGCGAACTGCCCGTCCTGCTTGCGGCAGAACCGCTTGCCGTGATTGGACTTGTGCTCTTTTTGGTCGGCATTTGTTTTAAGCTTGGGCTTGCACCGCTGCATTACTGGATGCCGGATGCGTTTACGGGCGCAGCGCATGAAACTGCCTGTGCGATTGCCACGCTCCCCAAAGTTGCGGCACTTTGTCTGTTGCTGCGCATTTTTGCGCTTGCCAGCACAAGCGACGGTACCGTGGCGCTGGTATTCGGGACAATGGCGGTACTCTCAATGAGTATCGGTAATCTTTCGGCGCTTGGGCAGCGGGATATCAAGCGCCTGCTTGCCTATTCAGGCATCGCGCATGCGGGGTATCTTGTCGTTGGGATGCTTGCCTCCTCGTCTGTCGGTATGGCAGCGGTTATTTATTATGCAGTCGGCTATGTAGTGATGCTTGTTGCGTGCTTTTTTGTTCTCTACCAGCTTGCCCCGCACGGTGAGAACATCACGATCGAAGATCTGCATGGTCTTGCACGGCGTTCACCGTTGCTTGCCGTGACGCTTACCGTTGCCGCGATAGGGCTTGCGGGCATTCCGCCCACAATTGGCTTTACCGGAAAATTTCTCATGTTTGCTGCTGCACTCAAACACGGCTGGTATATCATGGTGGGTTTTGCAATCGTTAATGTCTGTATTGCTGCGTTCTATTACCTGCGCTTGATCAGGGCGGTGTATACCGGTGTTTCCGAGAGAGCAGAGCGGATAACCCTGCCGTTCCATACCGCAGTAAGTGCCGTGTCGCTTATCGGAGCAATTGTGGTGGCCGGCATAGTTCCGCGTCCGTTATTTGAAAATGTGTTGCCGGCAGCCACATCACTCCTTGCGCGGTTTTGAGTATCCGTCCTTTGCCGACAAGACCTCGTATACCGTAATTTCAACGCTCTTCCCTTTCACCCGACGCGACCCGACGCAGGTAATACAAAAGAGGTCTTTAACCAGACGGTACGTCTCTTCACCGATGAGGATTTGATGAGGTGCTGCAATAGATTCAAGCCGGGCGGCGGTGTTCACCGGATCTCCGATCACGGTATAATCGAGCCGTTTTGGCGATCCCATATTACCGGCGACCACCTTGCCGGTATTAATGCCGATGCGGATGTCAAGGCGATCGCCCACCGGAAGATCCAGCCTGAGCTCTTCGACCGCCTGCCGCATGGCAAGTGCGGCATGGAGAGCGCGAATGGCATCATCTTCTTTTTCAACTGGTGCCCCGAACACGGCAAGCAACCCGTCGCCGATGTACTTATCGAGCGTCCCGTCGTACCTGAAGATAATATCGGTCATCCGGGAGAAGTACTGGTTCAGGATCATATTGACCTCGCGCGGCGGTAGTTTTTCAGAGATGCTGGTAAACCCGACAATATCAGTGAAGACGACGGTTGCCGTGAGTTCCTTGGGCTCCATGAGATCTTCCTGACCGCCACGGAGGATCATATCGACAACCTGGGGAGAATGGAAGCGCTCCAGCCGGTTGCGCAGACGTTCTTCCTCACGGATCTTTTCATTCAGACTTGCCTGCTCAATGATCATGGCCATCTGACTGCCAATGGCTTTGAGCAGTTCAAGGTCATCATGGTTAAATTGGTTATCGAACCGGATACTGTCAAGCTGAATTACGCCGATAATGCTATCCTTTTTCCACAGCGGCACACATATCGCAGACCGGATTTGCTGCAAGAAGACGCTTTTGGCATAATCAAGCCGCGAATCGTCCATGGCATTTGAAGTAAGAAGCGCGACCTTATCTCTGATAACACGGTTGATGATGGTGCGGCTTGCGGTGATCTGGCCGGTTCCGACGACTTTGTCATCTTTATATTTCACGACCATCGGGATCAGCTCTTCGCCTTTTTCACCACCGGTCAGGATAAGAAAACCGTAATCTGCATCGATCACCATGAAAATAAGGTCCATAATCTTGGTGAGCAGTTCTTTGAAGTCCTGGATAGAATTGAGCTGCCGACTGATTTCGTAAAGGACAAAGAGCACCTTGTTGCTGCGCTCCAGGGAGGAGACATCACCGCACGGTTCCCGTTCACCGTGGTTTTCGGCGGCAGCCATCCCGAGACTGCTGATGCCGGTGCGGCTTTTCCGGGTATCACGTGCAATCAGCAGTTGTTGCGAGTCTGCGGCGATACTCTGCGGACTGATCCCGACGACTTTTTGCTGCGCATCAGCATCGGCGTCAAGGATGACAGAGGCGGTACGAAAGGAGATATCGCTGTGTTCGGTGAGGAAGGTAAGACGTGACTTGCCGATACTGATCTGGTCTTCATGCCGCAGCAGGCGCGTTTGGATAGCAACGCCGTTGACTTTTGTTCCGTTGAAACTGCCCAGATCCGTGAGCACATACCCTTCAGGCGTTTTGGTTATTGCGGCATGGTTGCGGGAAACCGTGGAATCGGCAAGGGTGATATCACAGTCCTTGCTTCTGCCGATGGTAATGCGGTTTTTGCTCAGCTGATATTCAAAAACCGCACCGTCAGGTCCAACACCATGCAAAAACGGCATTCTTATCTCCCCTCTTTCAAAACATTCCCGCGGCCTTTTTGGCCGCATTTTTTTAATAGGTATTGTAGTCCCGCGATAGGAACTAAAGCTCGATGCGTTTCATGTATGAAACTTTTACCGTTCTTCTGTGTTTAAAAGAGTAAAAGGTTACCGACGTTTGCCTGAATTTTTTCCTGCAACGGTTGAGCATGACAGGAAACAATACAGCCAACCGGAGAACGCTCCACCGGCTTTTTGCAAGCGAGACGATCGTGTCGCTTGTGCTGAGCGTTGTGCTGTGGGCATTAAGCCTTGTAGCACTATTCTTGGTCTGCAGGTATGTAACCTTTTGATGCTTCCCCGTCCGGCATTGCCAAAAGTTTGATAACCGCATCGATAGACTTTCCTTCCTCTTTTTGGTATAGTGGCTTCCATGAACGCCCGGGCGCCGCGTATCTCTTTTCTTCTGCTGCTTATCATTTTAATGATCAGCTTCGGTGTGATCATCAGGCCGTTTCTGCTGCCCGCGCTGATCGCTTTGATTATTGCAGTGATTTGCTGGCCGGTCAACAGAGTTTTTCTCCAGCTGCTCCGCGGTCGCAGGACCCTCGCCGCAATCTTTGCAACAATCGTGGTTGCGCTGTGCATCCTTGTGCCGCTCGGTACCTTAATCAGTATCGCGGCGGTCAATTCCGTGAGTGCAATAAAGACCGTTATCAGTAATCTTGAGGTAGGCCATATCGCACATGCACTTGATCGAATTAATATGTGGGTTCAGGACAAAGCGTCGCAAGTACCGGGGGTTCAGCTTCCCGAGCTGAATATCAGAGCACGCCTGCTCGAAGCGGTTTCCGCATTCGGTTCGTTTGTCTATCAGTATTCTCCAAAAGTGTTTACTGCAACCATCTCGCTCTTTTTCGGCGCCGTTCTTATCGTTATCTTTCTGTTCCTTTTTTTCCTCGACGGGCCTGTCTTATTTAATGCGCTCATCAGCCTGGTGCCGCTTAAAGGTGAACACAAAGATATCCTTGTGAAAGAAATCGCGGCAATCATCACCGGAACTTTTACCGGGATGATCGCCACAGCCTGTGCCCAAGGCTTGCTCATCGGCATTGGGTACTGGATTGCCGGCATTGCCAACCCGTTGGTCTGGGGGGTGTTGGCGATTGGTGTCACCTTAATCCCAGTTATCGGCGCCCCGCTGATGTATGTGCCGCCTGCCATTGCATTGATGATCGGAGGACATTGGTATCAGGGGATTTTTCTTTTCCTGTACGGTGTGTTTATCGTCTCGATCGCCGACAACATCATAAAACCGCTTGCCATGCGCGGCAAGGTGAACGTGCATCCGGTGCTGCTCGCGCTTGCGTTGATCGGTGGCGCCCTTTGGCTGGGCGGTGCCGGCATTGTGGTCGGCCCGATGATTGTAGCGCTGATGCTTGCAATGCTGCGGATTTACCGGAAGGAATTTTTATAGAAAGCCTGTTCCTAATAGGCTCCCCTCCTGTCTCAGGTTTGACGCTCCCCTTTCATGTCCTTATCCTGTGCGTCTTTTTATTTTCTTCGCGAGCAAAGCATATGCCTCATCAAGACGGTTTTGTCGTGATTTTTGTTGTTCAAATAGACTGGGTTGGCGGGAGTTGAGCCCGTATTTCTGTAACAGTTGTTCCTCAAGTTCATGCTGTGTGATGGAGCGTTGTTCATCGATGATATGCCGGAGAATGATACCCTGTTCCGCAAGCGCTGGGGACACAAGCATGAACCGGTGGCAGTCAAATGGTTCTTTTTCAGCACACAGCAGCGCAACGGTAAATCCCTGTTCGATTTCAGCGATAACGCGGTGTATTCCTTCCTGAAAAGAAGGCAGCTTGCGCACAGCGATGAAATCAACCCTGCCGTCAGGCAACAGTACCCCCTGATCTGTCTGTCTGCCGCCGAGCCGGTCTCCAAGGTACAGGTAGCGAATATCATGAAGCTGCAAGTCTGTTTTCAAGGACTCTCGATTAAATTGTGGATGACGACGGCTATACGGCACGCTGCGGATATCGATGAGGGTGTCGATGGCATAACTGCGGAGGATGTTAATGAATGCCTCGAGTCTGTGGTCTGAATGGCCGATGGTTGCACACGCACGCATAGCATGACGCTCCGTTCATGTATTATAATACCATTGCACGAACAATAGGCACACGGTAAAAATGGTAGTTTTGTATCAATAACGGTATGGTGTTATGCGTTTTGGGTTCCATGTTTCCATTGCTGGTGGGCTTGAGGCAGCGGTTCACCGCGCGCAAAAAATCGGCTGCCGTACCCTTCAACTTTTTTCCCGCAATCCCCGCGGCTGGCAATCAAAACCGTTTGACAGACGCGCTGCCCAACGGTTTAGACAACTCACCCTCCAGTATGATATCAGACCGGTGTTTGTGCATCTGCCGTACCTCCCCAACCTTGCTGCAGCCGATGAAGACCTCTATGAGCGATCCGTTCGCGTGCTCTGCGACGATCTTTGGAGAGCCGAGCAGCTCGGCGCTGCGGGGCTCGTGCTGCATCTTGGTCACCGCAACAGCGCGCTGCCTGAGCGAGCGCTGTTACAGGTAGCACATGCGATAAATAAAGCGTGCACGAAGGTCGAGAGCACTCCTCTGCTCCTCCTTGAAAATGCTGCGGGGCAGGGTAGTGAGGTTGGCAGTTCTTTTTCCGAGTTGCAGGAGATTATGGATCTGGTCTCTTATCCGGAGCGGATCGGCCTGTGCCTCGACACAGCCCATGCCTTTGCCGCAGGCTATAATGTGAGAACCGCCAAAGGGCTTGCAACAATGCTCGATGAAATCGAGCGCCGTATCGGTCTGCAGCGCCTCAGGCTTATTCATCTCAACGATGCAAAGGCACCCTGTGGTTCACGCATTGACCGGCACTGGCATATTGGCAAAGGCTGCATCGGCACAACAGGAATGCGCAGAATCATTAGCCATCCTCTCCTCACAACGCTGCCTGCAATCATGGAGACCCCGAAAAAAGGAGAGAATGATGACGTTGAAAACATGAAAGCAGTGCTCAGGCTCGCACGCGGTATTTTTCATTAACGGGGGGGTAATTTAATCGATAGATATGCCGAACCAGATGTCCAAAACATGCTATATTCTTAACCAACTGCCTCCCTACAACAACAAGCGCCTTATTAACTGAAATGTTTTAAACAGTTCATCATGAGCGAGCGTATATTTTACCGTTTTTTAGGAGTACAAAGCGAAGAGGAGGATGGTGCTATGGCAACGAGAGCTTTTAGTATTCGCTGGCAACTTCTTGTAACATGCGTGATCTTGGTGACGCTGCCGGTTGTTGTGCTGACTGCGTTGACGGTCAGACGTTCGGTGCGCGAAATCAACGCCTTTGTTGAAGCGCAGATGCGGCAGCTTGCATTGGTTGTTGCGCAAGATATAAAAACCGCGATGACCATCACCCAGCAGAAGGTTGTTTCTGATCTGCGAGTAGCCCATGACCTCTTCTACGGGGCTGGCCTGCCTGAGCTTGACAGCACTCAGATGATGACGGTCAATGCCATACATCAAGTAACCAAAGACAAAAGTCAGATCACGATTCCGACCATGAAGATCGGCGGCAAGACTATTGCAGGCGATTATACGATAGTGGACAAAGCGCAACAGCTTGTCGGCGGCACGGCGACTATTTTCCAAATGGTACCGGGCGGTGCGCTGAGGATTTCAACCAATGTGCTCAATAGTGATGGCACCCGGGCTGTCAACACCTATATCCCTGCCGATTCTCCGGTGTATAAAACCGTTATGAGCGGAGCAACCTATTACGGCCGTGCGTTTGTAGTGAATGCCTGGTACCAAACCGCCTACGAGCCGATACAGGATGCCGACGGCCGCATTATCGGAATGCTCTATGTCGGAGTGCGCGACGCCTCTGAGCCCATTCTTGATAGTCTTGCAAAACTTTCCATCGGCAAAACAGGGTATGTGTTTATCTTGAATGAAAAGGGTGATTATGTGTTGTCTTATAAGCGGCAGCGCGACGGTGAAAACATCATGAACGCAAAGGATGCAAGCGGCAACCTGTTCATTCAGGAAATGGTAAGCAAGGGCATGCAGCTTAAAGAAGGCGAGACAACGGTTATGTATTATCCGTGGCAAAACAAAGGCGAGCCGCGCCCGCGGATGAAGATTGCCGGCATTGCGTTTTTCCCAGAATGGCAGTGGGTTATCGGTTCCAGCGTGTACCTTGATGATTTCTATGATTCAATCGGAAGCATCAAACTTACCGCAGGGGTAATTGCCCTGATTGCCATCATCGTCGGTTCGCTTGTTGCATATATATTTGCCCAGTCGATTGCGCGGCCAATGAAGAGAATGGTGGAAGCCGTTAGGTCGGTGGCGCTTGGAGATCTTGCCGCGAATGTCGACATCTCATCCCGGGTCAGCGAACTGAACACCATGTCGGATGGACTGAAAACCATGATAGAAAACTTGCGCAGTACGGTTCGGGTTGCGGAGCGGATCGCCGACGGTGATTTGACGGTTACCGTGTCATTGCTTTCTCAGCGCGATGCGCTCGGCAATGCTCTGAAAGTAATGATTGAAAAGCTGAACAGCCTTATTGCCGAGATTACCACGGCTGCGACGAATGTGTCGGCAGGTGCCGGAGAGTTGAGCTCCACCTCGCAGGCAATGAGCCAAGGTGCGACCGAACAGGCGAGTGCGCTTGAAGAAATATCGAGCTCGATGAACGAGATTGCATCGCAGACTAAGCAGAATGCTGAACATGCATCCCAGGCAAATAAACTTGCCGACGAGGCAAAGCTGTTAGCAGAAAAGGGCAATGAGCAGATGGCGCAGATGGTGGGTGCGATGCGCGAGATCAGCGAGTCAAGCAGGAATATTTCAAAGATCATCAAGGTGATTGACGAGATAGCATTTCAGACAAACCTGCTTGCGCTGAATGCGGCGGTTGAAGCTGCACGTGCAGGGAAGCACGGAAAAGGGTTTGCGGTGGTTGCCGAGGAAGTGAGAAATCTTGCGGCGCGCAGTGCCAAGGCAGCGCGTGAGACAACCGAGATGATCGAAGGCTCGCTGAAAAAGGTGGAAGACGGTTCAGCAATTGCCCACAGGACGGCGGATGCGTTGCGTGAAATTGTGGGGGCTGCAACCAAGGTGAGCGATCTGGTGGCAGAGATTGCAGCAGCATCAAACGAGCAGGCACAAGGGGTGAGCCAGATAACGCAAGGTCTTGGGCAGATCGATCAGGTTACGCAACAGAACACGGCGCATGCTGAGGAGAGCGCATCGGCGGCAGAGGAGCTGTCCAGTCAGGCATTGGTGCTGCAGCAGCTTGTAGGAGCGTTTCGGGTTTCGGAAAGCATGCACCAGATACAAGGAAACGGACGAGGGGTTGCGGATGTGCTCGGCAAATCGGGTGCTACAGAAAAAACGATTCCGGCCGTTAAGAAGAGGGCTGTTCCGAATTGGGGGCAAACTGCAGAACAAAGGCATACCGATCCGGAGATCCGACTCGACAACGAAGACTTTGGAAAGTATTAAACTCAGTGCGTCAAATATTTTCCGTGCATATTATCAAACCCATGTGCCTATGTGAAGAGGGCAGGGCGTTTATGCCCTCCCACGCTTGCAAGTCACAAGGGGCTTATATATGTGGCATACCTCAGGCACCTTGGAATAATTTATAATTGTGACAAGGGGGCAGCACCTGCGCCGTACAATCCCTTACGGGATCTTACATGTGCAGGAAGCGGTGGCAGCCATCAGGCATGTCTATTTTATGAATCACCCCGAAACGATTGCATCGTTTAGATAATAATGGTTTCTGATATCGATTATCTCAGGTTTGTTTTCGGGTTTGTCTGTCTGTTGACAGGAGGCTCTGCCCTGCGGCTGCAGCGAGTTCAGGGTATGCATGCCGCGTGGCGCTGGTTGTCGCTGTTTGCTTTTTTGCTCGGCGCTCGGGAATGGTTCTGTACCGTTGCTCTGAGTTTTGAAATACTCCAGAGCATTGCCTCGATAAACCGTATTCTGCTCGCAGGATCGTTACTTTGCCTTCTGGAGTTCGGTGTCCGCCTTGCGCCGGTCAGGTGGATAGATCGTGGTCGATGGCTCTATACGCCGCTTTTGTTGAGTGCATCGTTCGGCTGGTTGTTTGATACATCTCATTTCGAGCGTGCGATGCTGGTCGGGCTGCTGCTCCCCGGCGGATGTTTTGCTGCATGGGCAATTAAAGCGCATCAGCGCTCTGTATATCCGGGTGTTTCGGCATTGACGGTTGCATCAATCAGTATGGGGCTGTTTGCAATGTTTTTCGGCGGCATTGCACCGATGTTGTCATGGTATTCTATCGTATCCAACGCCGCCCATCCCATTGTTCCTCGTGCAGGTGTTTATGCAGGGCTCGTATCCTGCCTGTTGCTGGCAATGTTTGGTGTGCACCTGTGGGCATTGTACGGACAGGTATATTGCCTTCATATTCCTGAAATAAAAAAATACTATACTTTTCACAGTCTCACACGCTTTTCTATCGTGCTCATACTTGTTCTTGCATGCGGATGGGCATTGACGAATCGGTTCGGTGTAATAACCCAGGAGAACCTTTTTTCCTCAAAACTCCTGACAACCCAGACCATTGCTGCAAGCCTCAACCCGACGGATGTAGCTGCGCTTTCCGGTGCAGAACATTATCAAACAAGTCCGCTGTTTGTACCACTCAAGCAACAACTTGAAGCCATGCACCGCATAACGCCGCTGTGCCGGTTTACCTATCTTCTCGGACAGCGCGATGGTGATATCGTTTTTCTGGTCGATGCAGAACCTGAAACCTCGCAGAACTATTCACCCCCCGGGCAGGTATATAGCGAAGCATCTCCAAAACTGCGCAGCGTATTTTATCATGCCCTGCCCGCGGTTGAAGGCCCTTTAGCCGATCGATGGGGAACATGGGTTAGTATGTTTGCACCAATCAGAGACCATTCCTCACGTAATGTAGTTGCCGTACTCGGTCAGGATATTGATGCACGAACGTGGCAGGTACTGATCTGCCGGAGCCGTCTTGTCGGGATTTGTATAGCGCTGCTTGTTTGTGTGATCGTTGTCGGTTTTTTTCTCGTTCACCAGCGCACCATGGAAGCTGCTGCGCGTATCGCAGCATCGGAAGAGAAATATCGGGTGCTGGTCGACGGATCACCGAACACCGTGATGCTCTTGAATGCAGACGGTCGTGTTGTTACCGTCAACAAATCGGGCGCTGCACTGATCGGTAAGAGGCCGGAACAGATACCGGGGATGCGGCTCCATGATATTGTGCAGAAAACAGAGCACACCACGATTGACGATGCACTTATAAAAGTCTGCACCGGCGATGCGGTACGCTTTGAGATAAAAATAGCGAGACCTGACCGCAGTATTGTGACGTGTGATGCGCTCTTTAACCCCATTCGTGACAAGGGTGGCGATATCCGGCAGATTATCGGGCTGTTCATCGATATTACTCAGCGTAAGCTTGCGGAACAGGAGCGGGAACGATTGATTGCCAGTCTGCAGGAGGCGCTGGGCAGGGTGAAACTGCTGAGCGGACTTGTTCCGATCTGCGCAGGATGCAAAAAAATAAGAGATGATAAAGGGTACTGGAACCAGCTTGAAACGTATCTCGAAGAACACTCACAGGCGATTTTCAGCCACGGTCTGTGTCCGGAATGCATGCAGAAATTCTATCCGGAATTTGTACTGGAGCAGGGAAAGGACAAGAGCATTAACGAGAACGGCAATCCTGCCGCTTAAAAACTTCTGCAGCCTCGAGCACCCCGATAATTCTGTCAGTGCATGCGGCACATGATTCTTTGTCCGTATCAACCGTTATCTCAGGGTTGAGCGGCTCTTCATACGGTGCCGAGATGCCGGTGAATTCCTGAATGTCACCGGCGCGCGCTTTTTTATAGAGCCCTTTAGGATCCCGCTGTTCGCAGACGGCAAGAGAACACCGGCAATAGATTTCAAAAAAATCGCCTGGCGCAAGGAGGTGGCGGGCTTTTTCACGGTCTGCGCGATACGGTGAAATGAATGCGGTAAGGACAATTACGCCGGCATCGGTAAACAAGCGCACCAGCTCGGCAAGTCGCCGGATATTTTCCGCTCTATCCTGCGGTGAAAAGCCGAGGTCGCTGTTAAGCCCGTGGCGCACATTATCACCGTCGAGCACGTACGTATGACAGCCGCGGTGGTACAGTTTTCGTTCAACTTCATGCGCAAGGGTTGATTTACCCGAGCCCGAGAGGCCGGTGAACCAAAGAGCGACGGCCCGATGCCCATACAACGCTTCACGATCTTGTTTGGTAATGGATGGCTGATGCCAGATAATCTGTTTTTCATTTGAAGGTGGCATAACAGATCGTAATCGGTTCCCTGATGTTTATGCGGTCCGTTTGGCGTCGCTGAAAATAACCACCCTATTTTTTCCGGCGCTTTTCCCCTGATACAGAGCAAAATCTGCGGTCCTGACCAGATCGCGTTTGGTTGCAGCCTTGAGCGGCAGGGTCGAGAGGCCAATGGTGACGGTGATGGGGCCGATTGCTTTGTTTGTATCGGTCGTAAATTTAGTTTTTGATACTACATCGCGGATACGCTCGGCAACCACCCGCGCTTCGTCTTCGGTGGTTTCTGGGAGGATTACAGTGAATTCTTCGCCGCCGTAGCGTGCCACTAGGTCTGAATCCCGGGTTGTTTTTTTAATGAGTTCTGCAATCTGTTTGAGAACCATATCTCCGGCAAGGTGACCGTACGTGTCATTGCATGTTTTAAAGTTATCGATATCGATCATCATGAGCGACAAGGGGCGCCCATATCTGATAGCACGCTCCACCTCTTTCTGGAGCATTTCGTTAAAATAGCGGTAATTGGCAAGTGCGGTCAGCTCGTCGCTGTTTGAGAGCTGCTTGTAAAACTCCCGTTCGCCAGCAAGCCGTTGCAGTCGCTTTGTCTCAAGTGCTTTTTGCACTGTAATTTTGATCTGGTCGATGTTAAACGGCTTGGTGATAAAGTCATACGCGCCGGCTTTCATCGATTCGACTGCATGCTCGATGGTTGCAAATCCAGTGATCACGATAATCGGTGCATCGACACCGGCGGCTTTGATTCTTTTTGTGAGCTCGATGCCGTTCATGCCCTGCATCATCAAATCGGAAATAATCAAATCAAAAGAAGAGCGCTCAAGCAATTTGAGGGCGTTCTCTCCACTGTCGGTGGCGGTAACCGTGTAGCCGTCGTCGGTGAGAATATCCGCGACCATGTCGCGGGCTGTAGCCTCATCGTCAACAATTAGCACGGAAACGTTCTTTTTATCCAGTTCGGCCATGTCAGGGCGTTGCCTTTTGCGGATAATGATTGCAACAAAACAGGCGCAATCTGTGCAGGAAATGTTTTACAAATTCAGGAAATGATATACAATCCAAAACCCTGCGGCAGTTTAACGTTAATTCCGCAATCTGTCAATTAGATACTACGCACATGAAAGTTCTTATCATAACCGGGATTTTCCCACCTGATATTGGCGGTCCGGCAACGTATGTACCCATGATCGCAACGGCGCTGTCAGAGCGCGGGCATGCAGTCCGCGTCATTACGCTCAGCGATGTGTCCGCAGTAGAGGATAGCCAACGGCCGTATCCGGTAGTACGGATCAAGAGGTCGCTCTGGCGCCCTATGCGCATGGCGCTGACCATGGCGGTAATCTGCCGATACGGCATTACGGCCGATGTATTGTTTGTTAACGGGTTGGCGCTTGAAGCAGCACTTGTCAACCTGCTGCTACGCAAGCCGCTGGTACAAAAAGTGGTGGGTGATCTTGCCTGGGAGCGGGCACGAAGTTTAGGTCTGGTGCATGATACACTCGATCAGTTTCAAACCCAACAATATTCCATACCGGTAGCGTTCTTGAAAAAACTCAGGGCACTGTGGGTACGTGCAAGCACCATGATCATTACACCAAGCAAATATTTAAAGAACATTGTTGTCGGATGGGGGGTTCCTGAGGAAAAGATTACGGTTATTTATAATACTGTATTTGACAGAGGGGAGAGAACCGCCTCTTTTATGCCAGGTGACTCTGTTCACAAAAGCATAAAGAACATCGTGTCCGTGGGGCGCCTTGTGCCGTGGAAAGGTTTCGATGAGCTTATTACTGTTTGTACAGCACTTCCCGATACACAGCTTTTTATCATCGGTGAGGGACCCTGCCGCAATATGCTCCAACATCATATCGATACACTGCAGGCACAAGAACGGGTGCACCTTGTCGGCGCATGTCCGCATGATGAAATTTTATCATATTTGTGCCGTGCTGATCTGTTTGTTCTGAACTCCCGTTATGAAGGGTTTCCCCACATAGTGCTTGAAGCTATGCATGTCGGAGTTCCTGTTATTGCAACCGATGCGGGGGGGACGTCGGAATTGGTACAGGATGGATGGAATGGACGTCTGGTACTGCCCGGCGATACTCTGCGGCTCATGCAGGCAATGCGTGAGGTTCTCGACAATGCAGCGCTCCGAACGACACTTGTAGAAAACGGGTTCAAAACGCTCGAGCGGTTTTCCCCTGAGGTGCTTGTCGATCGTACCGAACAAGTACTCAAAACAGCAGTATACGGCGATGGCAATCTTTTTCGTGCATCAAGCAACAACCAGCAGCGCATATCGGTTCTGTTTTTAAGTACCGCCCGGTTTACGAAACTTGCGGACAAAACGCTGGTAAAAAAGTGGTCTGGTCTTGAGCAGTATTTTGCATCGACCGTGCTCTCCCTCCATGACGGGACCGGCTGTTTACGTATGCCGTTTTTCGGCGCAACGTTGATGCTTGTCGCTGCTGGAACCAACCGTTTTATAACCTATTGCCGCTATTTTTTTTTGGCGTTATGGCAGTGCATGTATGGAGCGGTGAAGAAAGAATATGCGGCCATCATCGCTCAAAGTCCGTTTCAGGCGATCGCGCCTGCGATTGCGCTCCTGCCGTGGCGCTTGCTGCGTGCGCGACAACGGCCAAAACTTATTGTCGAAATCCATAATGACTGGACCGAAGGTGTTATGCTCTATCATCCCGGTCCTTTCAGCCGTATCGAGCATGCGTGCCGCATGATCCTCGGACGTTTTGCGCTTGCGCAGGCCGATGCCTACCGAGTGATTTCTGAGTACTGCCGCGGCCTGCTCCCACCTTCCCAAAAGCCGGTTTTTGTTTTCCCGACGTTCACCGACCTTGACAGTTTCGCTGCCCCCGATCCTGTATGCATTGAAAAGATGCGAGAACAGTATGGCAGCAATTTTTTTGTGAGTGCGGGCATGCTGATCGAGCTGAAAGGGTTTTCGTATCTTATTCGTGCTTTTGCAGAACTTCTGAAAACTCATCCGGATGCGCATCTTGTTATCGCCGGCAAAGGCCGCGATGAGCAGCTATTCAAAAACCTCTGTCGTGAACTTTATGTAGATAACCGCATCGCCTTTGTCGGACATCTAGAGCAGGCAACACTCGCTGGACTTATCAAAAATGCGCTTGCCTTTGTTCTGCCGTCGCTCACCGAAGGGCTTGGCAGAGTAGCCATTGAGGCACACATGCTGGGGAAGCCGGTAATTGCTTCACGGGTTGGCGGCATTCCCGAGATCGTCAAACACGGTACGACCGGCATACTTGTTCCACCGGGTGATTGCCAAGCACTGTCACGTGCCATGAAAGAGCTGCTTGAACATCCTGAAAAGGCAGAGGCTATGGGGCGGGCAGGAAGGGATTGGGTTAAAGAAAAATTTGATTACACAAACTATTTTTCTGCATATGCTGATATGGTCAGCAAGGTGTGCGCATTATAAACAGAACATCACCCCTCTGAAAATTCAGCCTGTCAGCTTTTTTCCTTTTCTTCATTGCTTTGCAAAAGCGTGATCAAGCCAATAAATATTTTATAGCTTTTTTATCTTTGCGCATAATATCTTTTATGCCGTCAACGAATTATATATTTAGTCTGCTGATAGCAAACATTAATGTCAATTTATTCCTTTTTAGCAAAGGAATTAAATTTTGTTTTTGCAAATGATTCCAATATATTGTATACTTAAAGCAAATCTTTTCATCATATTGATATAATTTGATATCCAAACACCTATGCAGCAAAAGGTTTATTAGGCTATTTATTATCATATATAAAATATGTACAAAAAAACAAATATACCTGTCCTCCTTTTGCACAATATCGACAACGGCTGGGACCATGAAGAAATAGAAACCGCCTACCGTGAAATCGGTCTGATCGAATCTTCTCTTAAGCAAGAAGGCCATCCCCTCACAAGCGTTGCTGTTGAAAACAGCGATCTCGAAGGGTATCTCAAAAAGTTTGATCCGGGAGAGCACGTGGTGCTCAACTGGTGTGAAAGTTTGCCGGGGGTGCCGCGCAGCGAGGCGATTGTTGCACAAACGCTTGAATCGTTTTCATTTGCCTATACCGGATCACCGCCCGACATCCTCCGCGCATGTTGGGACAAGTGCAGTGTAAAGCGGATGCTCGAACATCATGGGATTCCAACACCACGCTGGGAGGTTTATGCAAGTCCTTCCCCAGAAGAAGATTGGGGTATCTTCCCTGCAATTGTCAAACCTGCATATGAACATTGCAGCTACGGCGTCACCTCAGATGCTGTGGTAACCAATCGCACCGAATTGCATGACCGGATCGCCTATGTCCTTGAGACGTTTCAATGCCCTGCGCTTGTCGAGGACTTCATTGACGGCAGGGAGTTCCATGTTTCCCTCTGGGGGAATGGCATTATAAACATGCTGCCGCCCGCTGAAATGGATTTTAGAATGCTGACTGACGTGCATGACCGCCTGTGCACCTATGACGCAAAATTTAAACCAGGTTCACGCCATTATGAAGCAATTGACGTTCTCCTTCCGGCGCCGCTTGGGCCGGGAGAGCGTGCACATCTTGAAACAACAGCCCGTGCCGCCTACGCGGTCATGGGCTGTCGCGATTATGCACGCCTTGATATCAGACTGCGCGACGGCGTATTCTATGTGCTTGACATCAATCCTAATCCCGATATCAGCTCTGATACCAGTATGGCTGCTGCTGCAGCACTGCAGGGCTATTCCTACGGCGCAATGCTCAGCAAAATTGTCAACCTTGCAGCCATGCGCCACCCGGTCTTTGGCCGCCAGTAAACCTTCTTGCTTTCCCCAGAGGTTGTGTGGTATAGAAAAAATATTCCACATTGTTGCTGCCGACGTTTTGTATCACATCTGTACTTAACGCCTTGATTTTACTAACCTATGCACTTACTGACAGCACAGGAGCGTTTTGCTGATGAAACCCTATGAACAGGGAGCTCTTGACGGTTTGTGCGCAGTATACGGAATTGTTAATGCGGCGCGCATTATTTCGGGTATCGATGAGGCTGAATCAAAAGAGCTTTTTAAGCGGATTATCTTATACCTTGAAGAACGACACGATCTTGCCCATATCCTCATTCACGGCATCGGGCTGAAGACCATTGGCGGAATTTTTAGAAACGTTGTCCGTGGCTATATCAAGCACCGCACAATGCCGTTTAAGAAATATCCCGATACCCCCCTTGATACGTTTTGGAACGCGATGATGGAGTTTTTGGCAGGCGGCGAACGCCGGGCAATTCTGATCGGCCTTGGCGGTGTATACGACCACTGGTCGATTGTGGATTCGATTACCGATAAGCAAATCCGGCTGTTTGATTCTTTCAAGCTCAAGCGTCTTAACCGCAACCGCTGCGCCACAATGCGGTGCTCATCATCCCGTCCTCATCTGCTCTTTCCGACGCATACATATTTTCTCTCCTAAGACGGCCATAACATTAGGATTGATTGTCCTTAGCCCTTTTTGTATATTTTTTATGAGCTTTTTTTAGTTGCTTCTCCGTACGCTTCTGTATCGTCTGCCATGCATCCCGCAACGTTTCTCGACTGACCGGTCCGAGATACTGCTTCAGAAATGCAAGACGATGCGTCATTGTTATGAAACAGGAATCGGGAAACGAGCGGCTCAAACGTTCAAGGTCGCGGTAACGGTCACGGCATGACAGCCTTTTTTTGATAACAACCGCGTCAAGATCAACAAAATGGATTTTACCTTGGGTTGTATCTGAAGCGGCGAGCACGATGTTTTTTGCCTTTAAATCGCCATGCCGCACGCCGTGGTCGTGCATATCACGGAGCCGCTGTGCAAGCGCTCTGATGAACATATACTTTTCTCTGATGCTGAAATTCATAAAACCACCGGATGCAAAAGCATCAAGGGGTATACAATGAGCAACTGCTTGTGAGACAAAGAAACTGCGCGTGACCATGCCGAAATGCCGCTCTTCAAGAAAAAGGAGCGGCTTTGGCGTCGGCACATTGCGGGCAATCATGGCGTGCGCTGCATGCCACACCCTGCGGGCTCTCGATTTTTTGAAAAGGTGTGTGAACCTATGCCATAGGCTTTTTCTGTTGTAGCGTTTAAAAAACAGGGGTCCCGTGTCCGCATGTGTCAGAATCAGCGACGATGTTGTTCGCGAATCCTTAATCACCGTGGCCTCGGGAAGGGTAAACAGCACATCGGGATTTTCCATAAGCGCAATCACGATGCCAGAGCAGTCATTGACTGCAACACCCCATCGGCCATTAGAGACAATTTTTTTGAGCTGCACGTGATCAGGGCAAGAATCCATACGTTTCCGCTGCATCATTTTTTCAAGTATCCGGATTCCCCGCTCTCTCCATGCGAGGCATAGGTTGTAGACCTGTTGTATTGCCTGAACGATGCGCCTCCCGTATGCACCGAGAAAAACCATCTGTTCATGTGTCGGCATATTTCCCCAGAGTGCGGCGCTCACAAGCGAGTGGCGTGAAATGCCTCCGTGCCTTCCCGCTGCCGTCCTGATTTTTACCCGATCAAGACCAATAAGATAAAATTGCGGGCTGCCATCAGGAAGGACGCGGATCAGAACATGACCCCAATGCAATTCTCGGTGCATTACGCCAGCTTTTCTCATCAGCGCGGCAAAAGCAGCAAAGTGGTCTATGAGTTCCTCAACGTGCGCTACGCCGTTTTTGTCAATATATTCCTTCAGCGTCATGGTCGCTGGGATTGCCTCGGTCGCTAAAAAGATGCGGCGGTATACACCCCATCTCCGTTCCACACCGAGTGCGATCGGCGCAGGCGTAGGAATGCCGCGTTTCTTGAGTTCAGCGGCCGCGCGCCATTCGTGAAAACCGTATGGCCTAATAAGCGCTCTCAACGGTTGCTTTAGCGAAACACGGTATTCTTTGAGACACAAAAGAGGGAGTGCAGGGCTCCTGGTGTGCAGCATCGTGATGCGTCTGCCGAACTGATCGAGTATTATATTTTTAGATGTGATACCGTTGCGCAAGATGATGTCGGTAAGAAGGTCAGGGGTAACCCGTGCAGCATAGTCTGGTGCAACGGTCCACCTGAGGTGATGCAGTGTCATTGGTTATTTGCTAAAGTGCTCAAGAACGCTGGTAAATGCGGTTATCACATCTTCGACATCATCATCGGAAAGCTTTGCCGACAGCGGCAGCGAGAGGGTGCGCTCTGAAACATAGCGTGCGTTGGGGAAATCATCGGGTTTGTAACCGTAGGTGTTGCGGTAATAGGGGTGCAGGTGTAGCGAGATGAAATGAATGCCGGTGCCGATGTTCATGCGATGGAGCTCTTGCTGCACGGTATCGCGATCAACGCGCAATTCTTCAAGCCGAAGCAGCGGCGCATATAAATGCCGGGCATGTCGGGTATCAGGTTCAGGCGGGGCGGGTACGATGACCGGCAACCCCCGGAATGCAGCATCATAGCGGTTCCAAATTTCTTCACGGCGCTGCAGATACGTTTCAATCCGCTTAAGCTGGTGTATGCCGAGCGCTGCCTGCAGATCCATCATATTGTACTTAAAGCCCGGGAACACGATCTGATAATGCTTGAACCCCTCATCGGAATACCGTTTCCATGCGCCGCGGCTCATGCCATGGAGACCATAAATTTCGATTTTTTCCGCATAGGCATCGTTGTTCGTGGTGATCATTCCGCCTTCGCCGGTAACAAGATTTTTGGTAACATAGAAACTGAACACACCCATATCACCGATCGCGCCGATTTTTTTTCCGTGATACACCGCTTCGATGGCGTGAGCTGCATCTTCGATTACTATAAGGTTGTAGCGGTGTGCAATGTCGAGAATGCGATCCATATTGCAAGGCCTGCCATAAAGATGCACCGGAATAATGGCTTTTGTCCGCGGCGTGATCTTCTCTTCGATTGCTCCAGGATCAATGTTCATGGAGGGCAGTTCGATATCGACAAAAACGGGGCGTGCGCCGGTATGAACGATAGCATTGGCGGTTGCGGCAAAGGTGAGCGGTGTGGTGATAACATCATCTCCCGGCCCCATGCCGGCGGCAAGCATGGCAAGGTGCAGGCCGGCCGTACAGGAATGCACGGCAAGAGCATGGCGGGTTCCGATATAGTTGCGAAACATTTCCTGAAACGTTCCAACGCGCGGGCCGGTTGAGATCCATCCCGATCGCAGGCATGCAACAACCTCTTGAATTTCGTCTTCTTCGATTTTCGGGCTTCCAAATACCAAAAAGGTTTTACGCATAGGAGCACTCACGGGTTCAGCAAGTTAATTCCTGTTAGAATATCAGCCGGTATTTGCACCGGTGCGGTGCCGGGCTCGGTTATGTTGTATCATCTTTTGGGTCTTTTTCAAAACCTTTCTTATGAGCAAGCGTGCTGAGGCGGTAACATCTGTGCAGCGAAGGTACTTTTTTAGGAAGAACAGCCGATCGCTTTTTGTAATGATGCCTGCAGGCGCAGAATAGTTAAGCGCGGCAATATCCTTGATGCGCCATCGTTCGGGAAGGATCTGATGCCGGTCGAGCCGGTGTAGATCAACAAGGGAGAGCTGTCCTGTGGCATCGCGCAGGATATGACAGAGGTACAGGTCGCGGTGATTGAATCCGCGGTCATGAAGCGACCGAATGAGGGTTGCAAGCTGCTCGATCAAACGGCGTTTGTCAGACAGACTCAACGGTGTTGTGCGCAGAAAATCGTCAAGCCTTACAGCATCGAGTGCCTTCGTAATCAGAAACGATTCTTTTTTGAAAAGCCCGGTGCGTTTTATTCCTGCGGCAACAGGGGTGAGTGTTGGAATCCCTGCCTTATGAAGTTCGACAATGGAGAAAAATTCGTCCTTGGCGCTCCGCTGCACCACACCTCTCATAAGGTTCACCAATATGCGAAAAAGCGGCACCGGTGCATATTGCTTGATATACAGCGTAAGTGGCTGCCCGTTTCCCAATACCGTGATCCTCACCGTCCGGCGCTCGCGACTCGATGCCTTGATAAGTGTTGCCGTTTCTATGCCCGGTATTTTGTCCGGGACAAGCAAATGGTGTTCCCGGATGGCATCGACAAATGCGGCATTATAGACACTGCCGTCCGGCAAACAGACAATACGCGGCACTCCCTCACTCATACTGTGTTCTGCTTTTCTCTGAGAACTTCCTCATAGACACGGAGAGTTTTGTCTACCATACGCTCAGGCGTATATTGCTGCGCACGTGTTGCTGCTGCCTGTCCCATGGCAGCACGCAGATCCTTTTGGGCATCGAACAGACGCGCGGCTGCATGTACCAGTGCATCGATGTTCTGTGGTCGGTCAACGATCACGCCGGAAATACCGTCCTCAATGATTTCCGAAGCGCCGTTGCATCGGGTGGTGATCACCGGTACGCCGCATGCCATTGCCTCAAGGCACACATTGGCAAACGGGTCATATAGGGAAGGCAGAAGCATGAGATCTGCCGCATGGTATATTGACCAGGGATCGCTCACTTTGCCTGCATATACAATAGCATCGGCAACATTGGATGCCGCAGCCAGGCGCAGCGCATACCGCCTGCTTCCATCACCGGCAATAAGAAGGCGTACCCGATAACCTTCTTGGTAAAGACGTGCAATCGTCTCTATTGCAAAGAGAAGCCCTTTGCGCTGGAAATCGTTTGCCACAAACGCAATAACACGGTCATTGTTGTTAAGCCCAAATCTTAACCGATTCGACGCACGCAGGGTATCGGTCGGATCTGGCTGAAACAAAGACGAGTCAACACCGTTATACACAAGCCGGATGTTTTTAACCGGCACATTGTAATAGACCACGAGCTGCTGCCGGCATAGTTTTGAATTGACGATAATCTTTCGATAGTTGCCCGCTCTGAAGATATTGCGTTCAAGCCATAAAATCACCTGATGACGCAAGCTGAAAAAAAGTGCAAGCCGGACAATCCTGGAAGGTGTGCAGGTGATCAACCAGTGCAAGTGTAGGGGTTCGCCCACTCGATAGACATCTTGCGGAAAGACCTGCGACAATCCGTGGACGATATCGCATTGAAGATTGGCGATAAGCTGTCTGACACCTCGCTGAAAGCTCGCATTTTTTAAGGACGAGGGTTTGCGCACGAATGGCACGATATGGAGCGTTGCACCGGGGCAGGCATTGGGGTCGGCCATGCCTGCAACAATATGCACCTCATGCCCGCGATCGACGAGACCGCGAGCCAGCATCACTGCAAAGCGCTCGGCACCTCCCCGTGTTGCGGAAAACTCTCTGCGGATGAGCGCAATCCTCATCGTTGTATATTCCTCAGCCCCATGTGTTCAGGGCAGCCACAGCAATGCCACCACAAAAGATAGGTGTAAACGGGGAGCTTTTCGCGAAACCTGCGCCGCAGCCCGGCGGTCATAAGGATACCAAGTGTGGTCAAAAAGAAATTCACCATCAGTTTCACCACTCTGCAGATCCGCAACACGATATAGGCACGGGGGGATCGATGTTTTTTGAAAAACAGATAGAGAGAACGGTAATACTCAACCCATGCGCGCGCGGGCCGTTGTTTTTTGCTTCTGCCCTGCAGGTGAACGATCTGTACGCTTGGTACATGGTAGATATGCCAACCCGCGGTGCGCAGTCTCAGACACCAGTCGGTCTCTTCCAGAAAAAAGAAATAATCCTCATCCAGCATGCCGACCTGCTCGATCGCGCTGCGCCGCACCGCCATGCATGCCCCGATGAGTGAATCGACTTCAAACGGCGCTGCTGCAGCACCGGCCTTGCCCGCATAACGTCGCGGAAACAAAAGCCGCAAGAGGCTTTTGTTGAGCAGTTCGGTAGCAAGGGTTGGGAAGTTATCAAAACTGTTTTGCGGGGTACCGTGCTCATCTACCATCGCAGGGCCGGCCATTGCAGCATCAGGATGGTCATCAAGAAATGCAATAAGTGTGGCAATTGCTCCGTTGCGCAGCACCGTATCGCTGTTCAAAAGAACTACGTACCTGCCGCATGTCTGCTGCAGGGCCTGATTGTTTGCGCGCGCAAACCCAAGGTTAGCGCTGTTTTCTATAAGATGTATGTCGCGACCGAACGTGCCTCGCACGGCTGCAGCGCTTCCGTCAACCGACCCGTTATCGACAACAAAGATTTCATACGAGAGCCCGTGTACCGTTTTCTTGATCGAGGCAAGGCAGTCAAGGAGAAGGGCTTTGGTGTTCCAGTTTACGATAATGAATGAGATATCCATAGCCACCTTCCGTCTCTTTTGTGAGGAAAAGACCACAGACGAGACCTTTTTTCAAATGTTTTTTAAGCTGCTGCGGTGTTGCAGGTAAAGAGAGAAAATAAAAAAACTCTTGACAATAAATTCGCCTGCTATTAATAATCCGCAATACTTATCCGGCTGTGCTCACAGCCAACTCTGCTTTTCCCGCACCCCTGTTGTGTCAACGGTGCATAACTGCACGAGGATCCCATGATCGAAGTTGAACGACTCAGTAAAAGCTATGGCACGACCAAGGCTGTGCAGGATATTTCCTTTACCATAGCGCAGGGTGAGGTCGTCGGTTTTCTCGGTCCGAACGGCGCCGGTAAGTCAACCACGATGCGCATGCTCACCTGCTACCTCTGCCCTGACAGCGGCACGGCGCGCATCGCCGGCTTTGACATCACGCAGCAACCCCGTGAAGTCAAAAAACGCATCGGCTATCTTCCCGAAAACAATCCGCTGTATATGGATATGGGCGTGGTGGAATATCTGCGCTTTATCGCGGCGATCCGTAATCTGCCATCAGATTCTGTCAAACCGAATATTCAGCGGGTGATCGAGGTGTGTGGCCTTGAAGCGGTTGTGGCAAAGGATATCGGCGAGCTTTCCAAAGGGTATCGGCAGCGTCTTGGGCTTGCACAGGCATTGTTGCATGATCCGGATGTCCTTATCCTTGATGAGCCGACGATCGGCCTTGACCCGCATCAAATCATTGAAATCAGAAATCTCATTAAAAATATCGGCCGTCATAAAACTGTTATCCTCAGTTCCCATATTCTTCCCGAAGTTTCGGCAACGTGTGACCGGGTACTGATCATCAACCGGGGTGTTATTGTCGGCAGCGGTACGCCGGCAGAACTTGCGGCATTGTCCCGCGGCAAGCAAACGATTTTGGTGACTGTTAAGGGGCCACATGCTGAGGTTGCTGCCGGGTTGCGCACTTTGACCTCTGTTGTTGACGTGGTGCCGCTGGAAACAGAGGACGGCTACGGTCGCTTTGAACTCATCTGCAGCGCCGATGCGCCTTCTGATATGGCAGAACAGGTCTTCTTTTTGGTATCGCGCAGCGGATGGAGTCTGAGCGAGCTGTACCGCAAGACCGTCAACCTTGAAGACGTATTTCTTGACCTCACGACGCGAGAGGAAACATGAATCAGATACTGACCGTGTTCCGAAAAGAGTTTCGGAGTTTTTTTTCTTCACCGGTTGCTTATATCTTTATCATTTCTTTTTTGGTAGTCACCAACTGGCTCTTTTTCAGAACATTTTTCATTATGGGGCAGGCAAGTCTGCGGAACTTTTTCGGCCTGCTGCCCTGGATTTTTCTGTTTCTCGCGCCGGTTATCACCATGCGCGCATGGGCAGAGGAAAAGAAACTCGGCACGATCGAGGTACTGATGACGCTCCCCCTTAGCACGGCCGAGATCGTCCTGGGCAAGTTTTTAGCCTGTGTCACATTTCTTATTGTTGCGCTGTGTTTGACCGGAACCTTGCCGCTCACGGTCATGATACTCGGCGATCCTGATCCAGGACCGCTGTGGGGAGGCTATGTCGGCGCCTGTCTGCTTGGAGCAGCCTATGTGGCGATTGGACTGTTTGCCTCGGGGATTACCGAGAACCAGATCGTATCGTTCATCGTTGCGATTGTTATCTGCTTTGCTTTTCTGATCGTTGGAGAAAACATCGTGTTGTACAGCGTGCCGCCCGCGCTCGGATCGGTGTGCGCGTATTTGGGGCTCGGCACCCATTTTGAGAGCATCGGCAGAGGCGTGATCGATTCACGTGATATATTGTACTATGTTTCTATGATTGTGTTTTTTCTCGCTCTTAATTATCTGACTATTGAAAGCAGACGATGGAAGTAAAAAGTAAAAGCATCCAAACAATCGTTCGCGGAACTAATGTTACGCTCGTTGCCATACTGCTTGCCGGCATTCTTGTCGTTCTGAACGCATTTTCTGCACGGCATTTTATCAGGTATGATCTTACGCGCACCAAGCGGTATACGATTTCTGATGCCACGAAGAACATCCTCGCCGGGCTTGACGATTTGGTGAACATTAAGGTCTATCTCTCGCGCAAGCTGCCGCCGTATATGGCGCCGCTCGTCGACCAAGTAAAAGATCTCCTTGAAGAGTATCGCGTGTACGGCAAAGGAAACATCGCTGTGGAGTATATCGATCCCGAGGATGATCCGACCCTTGCCCAAAAACTTCAGTTTATGGGCATTCCGCAACTGCGGCTTAATATTGTCGAAAAGGATCAGGCTGCAGTAACAACTGTGTATATGGGACTTGCTGTGCTATATGGCGACAACAAAGAGGTCATCCCTGCGCTGACCGACACCGCAACTCTAGAATACGAACTAACCAGCAAGGTGCTCCGGGTAAGCAGAAAAGAGGTGAAGACCGTTGGCTTCCTGAGCGGTCATGGCGAACCCGATCTGCAGCGGTTGTCGGTCATCGATAAAGAACTCAAGGAACAATATTATACCCGTCAGGTATCTACCGCTTCGGGAGAAAAAATACCCTCTGATATTGCCGTGCTCGTTGTCGCTGCGCCAAAAAAACTTTCCGACCGCGACCTGTTTGAAATCGACCAATACCTCATGTCCGGCGGCAAGATCATCTTTCTTATCGACGGAGTCGATGTGGAAGAGCGGAGCATGCAGGGCACGGTCGTCGATTCGGGCATCAGTAAGTTGCTCAAACATTACGGGGTGAGCGTCATGCCCGAAGTAGTGCTTGACCGTCTCAATGAAAATGCCTCGTTCCGCAGCGGGCCGTTCAGCATTATCATGCCGTATCCGTTCTGGGTGAAGGTCATCCGCCAGAGTTCACCGGTTGATCACCCGATCGTCAACCGAATCGAGAGCATCACATTCCCGTGGGCAAGCCCGCTCGAAGTTGTACAGGATAATGCCACAAACCGACAGGTAACCGTTCTTGCCCAAACGACCCGTTATGCATGGACGCAGAAAGGGTATTTCGATTTTAACCCGCGACAGGAATATATGCCGCCGCGCGAGGGGAAACAGTACACCCTTGCTGTTGCCGTGAGCGGCGCGTTTTCCAGCTATTTTGCCGGAAAGCCAATCCCCGCCCCTGAGATTAAGGAACAAGAACTAGGCGATACTGATTCGAAGAAAAAAGACGCTAAAAAAACGAACGCCGAAAAGAAAACTTCAGATGAACAGCGCTCGGTTGTTGCCCAGAGCCCCGATACGAAAATCATCGTGGTCGGGAGCGCCCGGCTGATTGAGGATAACTTTGTCTCACAGTTTGACGGCAACCGTGCATTTTTTATGAATGCCGTCGACTGGCTTGCAATCGGTGATGCCCTGATCGGTATCCGTTCCCGTGAATCCGGTGAAAGCCCGCTCCACGTGATTTCGGACCAGGCAAAAGCCCTTGTTCGCTGGTTTAACCTGTTTGCCGTTCCGGTGTTGCTGGTGCTGTTCGGGCTGGTGCAGTTCAGTCTGCGGCGTCGTAGAAAACGGCTTGGAGTTGTGCCCCTATGACAAATTTTAAAAATGCACTTATCCTGACCGCGGTGCTTGTGGTGCTCGCAGGCATTTACGTGTTTGTCGAGCGGCCATTTGAAGCACAACGAAAAAAGGAAACCCCAGCGTTTGTTCCTGATTTTGAAAAGGCGAAGGCTGATGCGGTGCGGATAACCATCACCAGCCCTACAAAAGGGAAGGTGACGCTGACAAAAAAGGATCAAAACACTTGGACGGTGAGTGCACAGGATAAAATCTTTGATGCAGACGGCAGCGCTGTGCAAAATGTGCTCGATACGGTTGCAAAGCTGACCGCACATACGGTTGCTTCACGTAATCCGCAGAACTTTGACAGCTTTGAGGTGAGCGAAGCAAAGGGCATTGAAGTAAAAATCGAAGATGGCAGTCGCGTTCTTGCCCATTTTTATGTCGGTAAAAACGGCCCTGATATTTTCAGTACCTATCTGCGCCAAAAAGATGCAAATACGGTGGTGCTCACCAATACACTGGTCAAGACCGTCTTTGAGCGCGAGCTCAAGGACTGGCGCGACAAAACCATCGTGCGCGTTGATAAGGATGCAATTCTTGAATATGTTGTTGAAGGTGATATGTCCCTTGCGATGAAAAAAGACGATACAGGCGTCTGGCAGGTCGTGAAACCGAGTGTCTTTACGGCAAAAAAAGATGCTGCTGAAAAGGTCATCACAAGTTTTTCAGGCCTCAAGGCAGTTGATTTTCCGGAAGGAAAGCTTTCAGAATTCGGACTTGATAAACCAAGGCGCACGATACGTGCCGTACTGAAAGACGGCAGCAGCCAGACGCTCTTTGTCGGCAAAGAGAAGAACGCCTATCAGTTTTTCGTGAAAACCGCTTCCAGCGATACCGTATACGTCATCGAAAAGTATTCGCTCGAGTCACTGTGTCCTGCGCTTGATACGTTGCGGGAAGCAGAAAAGAAGGCCGCCGCCCAGCAGCCTGATAATGCAACCAAGAAATAGAGGTGCTTTACTACCGGGACAATCTTTTTATGCCCCGATATTTCTACCGGTAAGTCGTCTACACGCCTCACGGTATTTTTCTGCAGTTTTTTGGACGATATCCTCGGGAAGTACGGGTGCAGGCGGCTTTTGATCCCAATTGAGCGACAGCAGATAATCCCTGACAAACTGCTTATCGTAACTTGGCTGAGGTCTGCCCGGAACATAAGAATCCTTTGGCCAGAAGCGGGAGGAATCAGGTGTGAGCAGCTCATCGATCAGGATAAGGCTGCCGTCAACGATACCGAATTCCATCTTCGTATCGGCGATGATAATGCCCTTCTGCTCGGCTATGGATTTTGCTTTTTTATAGATTGCGATGGAAAGCGAACGCACGGTTTCAGCAATCTCTTTGCCGACAAGATCTTGAGCCTGTTCAAAACTGATGTTCTCATCATGCATCCCGATATCTGCCTTGGTTGACGGCGTGAAGATTGGCTCGGGGAGCTCCTCGGATTCGCGCAGCCCCGGCGGGAGCGGAATGCCGCAGATCGCTCCGGTCTTCTGGTAATCTTTCCAGCCTGATCCGGAAATATACCCGCGCACAATACATTCGACAGGAAGCGGCCGCGCCTTTTTTACCAGCATGCTCCTGCCCTGTAATACGTCAGCATACGGTCGACATGAAGGGGGATATGCCGAAACATCGGTTGTGATAATATGATGCGGCACGATATCGTTCATGTGCTCAAACCAAAAGACAGACAGTGCGGTGAGCACCTTACCTTTATCGGGGATCCCGTTTGGCAAGACAACATCAAAGGCGGAAATCCTATCGGTTGACACGATCAAAAGGGCGTCACCGAGATCATACACATCGCGCACTTTGCCTCGATTTGCAAGCTGAAGACCGCTCAGTTCTGTTTTCAGGATTATGGTATTGCTCATGCCACTCTCCTTTCATTTTTTAGATGTCTTCATCGCCGCCGGGCCGCACTGATAACCGCAGCGCCGCCCGCGCCGCTCCTTTGCCTGCCTCAAATGCCTGTCGGTTCATTTCACGATGGGCTTTTGGCACCCGTTTCATAACCGCCTGTTCAAGTGCTTGCTCTGAAACATGCGACGTTAATTGGGATAATGATCCTAAGGCAATAATATTGGCGACATTTTCACGTCCAAACCTCTCCCGTGCAATACGAGAAAACGGGATGGCATAGACCTGTGTATCGGCAACCTGAGACACGTACGTTGCATCAACGATCAGGATGCCGTTTGGTTTGAGATGCTTGAGATTATCGTCATACGCGTCCTGACTCATGGCAAGCAGCAGGTCAAGCATCTGCGCTTTCGGATAGTGAATTTCTTCGTCCGAAATAACCACATCCGAACGACTGAATCCGCCGCGGGCTGCAGCACCGTATGCCTGTGTCTGTGCGACGAATTTACCGTCGTAGATGCCGGCAGCCTCGGCAAGAATAATGCCGGCAAGGATAATGCCTTGCCCGCCCAGACCTGCAAGCCTGATCTCATATTGCTGCGCCATCTTCCTGACCTCTGCTTTCTGTGCTGCTTTATTTTCCCTGTGCCTTTTTGACAAGGGCTGCGTATGACTCACAGAATTCTGGCCGATCGATATCGACAAACACGCCTGTCGGAATTTTTCCCGATTTAATAGCATCAGCGATGTTCTCAGCTTCATCAAGCGACACGGTGTCCTCATCCAAATGTCTGAGCATGTCAACTGCGCTTCCGAGCTTGTTGTGTCTGCCGTAAATGGTAGGACAAGGGGACAATATTTCGAGCACAGAAAAGCCGTTTTTCCTGATGGCAAGCTCAACGAGCTCGTCAAGTCGATCCGTGTCAAAAACGGTTCCTCGTGCTGCAAACGTTGCACCTGCTGCTTCTGCAAGCCGCATGACGTCAAAGCTCTGTTCGATATTGCCGAACGGCGCTGTGGTCGCAATTTTCCCCTGTGGTGTTGTGGGCGACATCTGGCCGCCGGTCATGCCGTAAATGTTGTTATTGTACACAAAAGCGGTCATGTCAATGTTGCGCCGCGCAGCATGGATGAAATGGTTGCCGCCGATGGCAAGGGCATCGCCGTCGCCCATTACCACCAATACAGTGAGTTCAGGTCGGGCTAGTTTGACACCGGTTGCAAAGGCAAGTGCGCGTCCGTGGGTAGTGTGCAAGGTGTTCACGTCAACGTAAGTTGACGTTCTGCCGGAGCAACCAATACCAGAAACCATGACAACCTGATCCTTTGGCAGTCCGAGCGTATGGAGAGCTCTGATGATTGAGCCGAGTACAATCCCGTTGCCACAACCTGCACACCAAATCAGGGGAAACTTTTTTTCATGCCGCAGGTACTGATATACATTGATATTACGGTACGCCATACCCATTTCCTTATGCAACAACCTGCACCATTTCCTGCGGGGTAATGAGCTCGCCGTCAACTTTGCTGATTTTTCGCACCGTGCGACGACCCTGATTGACGCGCAGCACCTCGCGGTAAATCTGCCCCATGTTCATTTCAGGCACATAGAGTTCTTTCACCGACTGGGGAAGACCCTCGATCGCACGCCGAGGAAAAGGCCACAAGGTCTGGAGTTTCAGGAGTCCTGCTTTTTTCCCTGCGGTGCGCAGCTGCAGTACCACGCTCTTTGCCGTGCGTGCCACACTGCCGTAGGCAACAATGACACAAGTGGCATCATCGGTTAAAAAAGTTTCACACAGCATAATCTCATCAAAACCCTGCCGTATCTTTTTAAACAGGCGGTTGATCGCAGCGTCAACCTCGCAGGGCTTTGTCGTGGGAAAACCCATTTCATCGTGGGTCAGGCCGGTGATATGATAACGGTAACCATCACCAAATGCCGCCATCAGCGGCACACCGCTCTTATTGTCTTCGAACGGCCGATACCATTCAGGCGGACAGGTTGGCCGGGCGCGGTTGATGATATCGATGCTTTCTGGTTGCGGCAGCACGACCTTTTCCCGAAGGTGTCCAATCACCTCGTCCATAAGCATGATGACGGGCGTGCGGTATTGTTCGGAAAAATTTACTGCTTTGATCGTGAGATCGAATGCTTCGCGCACCGATGAAGGGGTGAGCACGATAATGGGATGGTCGCCATGGGTGCCCCAGCGTGCCTGCTGCACATCACCTTGTGAGGGGAGTGTGGGAAGGCCGGTGCTGGGACCGCCGCGCATAACATTCACGACCACACATGGCACCTCTGCCATTGCAGCAAAGCCGATGTTTTCCTGCATCAGTGAAAAACCCGGTCCGCTGGTGGCAGTCATTGCTTTGGCACCGGCAATTGAGGCGCCGATAACAGCAGCCATGCTAGCGATTTCATCCTCCATTTGAATGAACGTTCTGCCGAGCCGCGGCAGCCTGCGTGACATGATCTCGCCGATCTCATTAGACGGGGTGATCGGATACCCGGCATAGAACGTGATCCCTGCGACAATCGCACCCTCAACACAGGCTTCATTCCCCATCAGGAGTTGCGGTTCCATAAGTTGCCAGTCTTCGGATGGTTATGATACAGCGGCGCTTTCCCCGGTTTTTGTTTTTGACTCAACAACATGCAATGCAAAATCAGGGCACCGCGTTATGCAAAAACCGCACAGATTGCATTCCACCGGCTTAACCGGACGCGGATAGCCGTCGCTATCGGCCATAAACACATTGCGGGGGCACAACTCAATACAAATGCTGCACCGTTTGCACCAGGTGTCATAAATCTGGAAAGAGACGCGCGGGAACTTGCTTCTTTTTTTCTTGTCCGTGTATTTAACTTTTGTCCTTTTTGAAAGCATCGAAAACCAACCGTTGCCAACATTTCTGTGCAGAATACAGCGTAACAGTTCGGGTAACAATAAAGGAAAGCCAATGAAAATGCAATAAGAAACAGAAAAGAGCGCAGGAGGCAATGCCGACACGGCTATGGTGCTGCTGCGGCAATTACTTGCCGGTACAGGTCGTTGCCGTACACGTCATTGATAACAATTACGGGCATCCGGTCGACCGTAAGCCGCATGACGGCTTCAGGCCCTAAATCCCCATACGCGATAACCTCTGCCTTTTTGACGCATTTGGCTATCAGCGCTCCGGCGCCGCCGATCGCAGCACAATATACGGCACAGTACTGCTTCAAGGCAGTGATTACCTCGGGTGACCGGGCGCCCTTGCCAATCGTGAGTTTCAGTCCTTCCTGCAGGAGGCGCGGCGTATATGCGTCCATGCGCGAGCTTGTTGTGGGACCGCAGGAGCCGATCGGTTTGCCGGGCGGGGCTGGTGTGGGGCCTGTATAATAGATGATCTGTCCGTTGAGGGGAAAGGGCAATGGCTCGCCACGGACAAGAAGCTCTACAAGACGTTTGTGTGCCGTGTCGCGTGCTGTGTATATATCGCCGCTTATGAAAACCCTGTCCCCGGCTTTCAGTCGCTCGACCGTTTCATCGGTCAACGGTGGTGCAAGTAGAATGTCGCCCATATGGTTCAATACTCAAGGAGACAGAATTCAGGAGTCAGCATAAAAGCATTTTGATTTCCGATCACTGTCTTTTGTCTCCTCAAAGAATTATCTCTTTATGCCGGTGCGCATGGCAGTTTATGTTTACGGCAACCGGCAGGCTTGCGATATGGCATGGATGCTTGAGTATATGCACGGCAAGACAGGTCGTGTCACCCCCGAGCCCTTGTGGCCCGATGCCAAGCCGATTGATTGCCGCAAAGAGTTCATGTTCCATGCACGCAAGTTCCGGATCAGAGTTTGCAGTGCCGACCGGCCTGAGCAGCGCCTTTTTTGCAAGCAGAGCAGCCTCTTCAAACGTCCCCCCGATTCCAACCCCTACAATGACAGGCGGGCAGGGATTTGCGCCTGCTTCACGAACCGAAGCTACTACGAAGTCCTCGATGCCCTGCCTGCCTTGTGATGGGTTAAGCATGGCGATGCGGCTCATGTTCTCACTGCCACCGCCTTTTGGTGCAACCGTGATCTTCAGCGTGTCGCCTGGAACAAGCTCGATATGCACCACCGCAGGCGTGTTGTCGCCGGTGTTTTTGCGCGTAAGCGGGTCGCAGATGGAGCAGCGTAGATAACCTTCCGTGTATCCCTGCCGCACCCCCCGATTGATCGCCTCGATAAGGGATCCTCCGGTAATCCACACTTCATTTCCCAGTTCCACAAACACAACAGCAAACCCCGTATCCTGACACAAGGGCAAAGATTCTTCGCGGGCAACAGCCGCATTATCGAGCAGCAACCTGAGCATCTCGCGGCCCTGCACAGATGTTTCCCGATCCCGGGCATATTTCAGTGCGGCGCACACATCATCGCCAAGGTGGATGTTTGCCTCAATGCAGAGGCGTGCAACCTGTTCGGTTATCACACTGCAGTCTATAGTTTTCATGACGCACGAACCATTATGCTGACCGCATGATTGCTATCGCAATATCATGCCCTGATACGGCGGGTCAAGCCGCTTCTGCGTGCACTATGCAAAGACCGATGTCTATGGTAAAGTACTATAAAAGGGTGGAATAGGAGTATATGAAACCGCTTCGAATCGTTTTTTTCGGAACACCGACCTTTGCCGTGCCCACGCTGCGCTGCCTTATCGAACGCCGCGAAAACATTATCGCGGTAATAACACAGCCGGATCGGCGGGCAGGCAGGGGAAGAACAATTGTTGCTTGTCCGGTAAAGGAGTATGCCGTGCACCATGGTATACCGGTGCTGCAGCCTGAAAAGGTCAACAGCCCTGAGTTTCTCAGTAATTTCAAAGCACTCAATCCGGATCTTGCTGTTGTTGTTGCCTACGGTCAGATTTTTTCACAAGCCTTGCTTGATATTCCCTGCTACGGTTTTATCAACGTCCATGCATCCCTCTTGCCTGCCTACCGCGGTCCTGCGCCGATCAACTGGGCGATTATCAACGGTGACACCGAGACTGGCGTTACGATCATGAAGGTTAGTTTGCAGATGGATGCTGGTGATATCCTGCTGCAAGAAAAAACGCGGATCTTAACGGATGATGATGCGCGGAGCCTGCATGACAGGTTGGCGGATATAGGTGCCCGGCTTTTGGGGAATGCTATTGACCTCCTGTATCATGATGGATGGAAGCCACAACCTCAGGATCATAGCAAAGCAACCTATGCACCGATGCTCAAAAAAGAAGACGGCTGTATTGAATGGACACAGGAAGCGCAACGCATCGAGCGGCAGATACGGGGCATGACGCCATGGCCTGGCTGCTATACGTTTTTGGAAAAAAGACTTTTAAAAATCCATCGGGCACAGGTTCGGCCGTACCGAGGGAATGCTTTGCCGGGTACGATTGTCGGTTTATCCCGTAATGGGATCCTCACGGCGACGGGGCGCGATGCGCTCCTGCTGACCGAAGTGCAGCTTGAGGGAAAAAAGAGGATGCATGTTGAGGAATTTCTGCGTGGCCATGTTCTGCAGGAAGGGATGAGATTTATGAACACGTGCTGAACAACGAGTGCCGAAAGCCGATCTTTTTACTCAGCACTGTGCACTGAAAGCTGATTTCTTATGACGACAACAAAATACATACCATCTCTGCATGATGTATTGAGCTCGCTGTTTCGCGACCTGAACATCGAAGACAAGATGACATACAGAGGAATCCTTCCCATATGGCGAAAGGTTGTCGGTGAACAGATTGCGTGCAACGCATATCCTGCGGCCGTGCGCGGCAACATTCTTTTTGTAAACGTGGCAAACTCAGTATGGATGCAGCAGCTTGCCTTTATGAAGAAGGAGATATTAGACAAGCTCAATACTGCACTGGGCAGTGCGGCACGCCTTACCGACATTCGTTTTAAGATCGGGCCGTTGCCGCACAGCGCTGATACTTCACCTGACGGTCTCTTGTCTCAACTCAGTTCCCAAGAGCTGCAGCAGATAGAACACCAGACTGCATCGATTGCCGATCCAGAACTCAGGGAAATATTTCAGCGCGTCGTTGCCGCGCACCTTAGAAATAAAAAGAAGTAAGGCGGAAACATCAACAAACTAGATATGCCACTGAAAGGAGCAGACGATGAACGTTTTGGTGATAGGCGCAACCGGTGATGTTGGCAGTGAAGCGGCAAAAGCTGCCGTTGCAAAGGGGCATACGGTCGCTGCATTGGTTCGTCCATCTTCTAATACGAACAAACTTGGTGATGCCCGACAACACATCAGGCTCATCGAAGGCGATATTCTTGAGCCGCTCTCACTCGAGCGGGCTATTGCCAATAATGATGCAATTATGATTTCAATCCGCCTCACCCCCGGTGAGATGAAGAAAAACCGTACCTATCGCGATGTCGAACAGCATGGCGTTGAAAATATCGTTGCCGCGGCCACCAAAGCATCAGTAAAAAAGTTGGTATTTGTGTCTGCTGCAGGAGTCGGGCCGACATGCGTTTCGGATATGTATCAAGCCAAGTATGCTGCCGAAGAGGCGATCAGAAAATCAGGGATTGACCATACGATTTTCAGACCTTCGGGGATGTTTAAGGATTTTGATTTTTTTCACATCCCGACCGTTCTTAAGCTGGGAGCAACAAACCGGTGGCCGTACGGTCCGATTGATATCCATATGAATCCACTCTCTCACCTCGATCTTGCAACGTGTATGGTTCTGGCGCTTGACAATCCCCGTGCAGCTTTTTTGACGCTTGAAATCGGAGGACCTGATTGCATAACGCAAGGCGAGCTTCTCAATATGATTGCCCGGATTGCGGGCATTCAGGCAACCTACACCGAAGGTGTTTCAAAGGAGCAGCTTATCGCAATGGTGCGTGCGAATCCGCAGCAGGGATTCTTTACCGCCGAGCAGCTTGAGGATTTTATCGTTGATAAGATGATCGATCATAAACCGGTATATGAGCTCTTCGGCATACCGTTTCAAACCGTGAAAGCATACTTGCAGGAGACCGTGCCGCGCATCAAAGCGGCACTCAATCATCATCCACAGCAGTTTGACAAAACGCCTGCGTGATTGGTTGTCGACATCAAACAGAGCTCAACCGATCCTTTCCGATGCCAGTCGCCGTGCTTGCATGAGCCGATCGGTGTGACACAATGAAAAAAATTTTTTTTTCAAGCGTAATTATCGTCGTCGTCGGTGTTTTTGCAGCGGTTGTGCTGCTATCCCAAAGTGCCAGAGTACCTCGATGGGTGGCGGCAAGACTTTCGCGTCTAACCGGTACAGAGGTGAGAATCAACGCAGTATCCCTCACGCTGTTTCCCTTGCCCCGTCTTACCCTTTCCGGTGTGTCCTGTGGTGCAGGTACACTGGCAACCATCCATGCCGAAACAGTATCGTTTTCTGCCTCCCCCATTGCGCTCGTGCAACAATCAACGCTTCCAGCTCGTATCGTCTTCGAGAGGCCGATTGTCAACATCCATCTAAAAAAGATGTTGCCGCCTTCACGTAACCCATATACATCGCTTCAGATGCAGCAGCAGCTTATAAAAGCGATTACTGTTGCAGCGCAACGATATGCCAATATGTCAGCTGAGATTCGAAATGGAG
Source organism: Thermodesulfobacteriota bacterium (assembly GCA_026415325.1). Taxonomy (GTDB): domain Bacteria; phylum Desulfobacterota; class WTBG01; order CAIYCZ01; family CAIRTM01; genus JAOAHH01. The sequence continues at coordinate 60,578 of JAOAHH010000072.1, forward strand.
TGCTCACGTTACATGGTGAAGACGGTATGGGTATATCGTTCTCTAATCTTTGTGCTGAGGCGACGGTTGCGCGCAACGGTGTGCGGTTTCGAGCATCGGTTGACTCAGAATTTTGGAAGAGCGTGCATCTTGATGCCACCCTAACAGAACAGTCCACTATGCATGACACTTCAACTGTTCGGGCACAGATTGCCGTGCAGGTCACGGAATGTAATCTTCGTGAGTTCCCAAAGCTGCTCGCGTTTCTGGCACTGCCTGAAAAAGCAGTACAGAGTATGAGTGCCTGGCTGCCTGCAGATGCACGACCGAGTTTTTTTGCGACAGCAGGGGTCGGGTTGCCAATGATTGAACCGTGGCATACTGCTCTTAACGTTCAAGCAACCGTTCAAGAATTTGGGTTCCACGTGCCGCAGGCGCACTGCGATGTGCTTGCGCTAGGCGGTACCGTGACTCTTCAGGACGGCCGGCTCAGCATCACAAATTGGAGCGGCCGCATTGGCGCCTCAAGCTTAAATAACGTCAATGCCGTACTCAATTTTCGTCAACAGGACAGAATAGATGTCGATATTCAGGGGGCTACAATCGTCCTTGACGATGCTGCGAAGATACTTGTACCAGTTGGTGACATTTGGCCGGCAGCGGATGTTGTCAAATCAGGAACGGGCAGAATCATCATTGATCGCGCGGCATTCAGCGGGCAGCTTGTACAGCCAAGCCAATGGAGCCTTACGCTCAACGGCACTATCAACAACGCTACTTTTGCAGTGCCGGGTGAACATGAAGCTCTTACCATATCCCGGGGAAATATTAAAATCACCGAGGATACCGCCTCGATTACCGATGCCCATATTGCCTTTCTTGATACGCAGCTTGTTGGTTCTTTTGTTGCGCCAGGCTATCGCACAGGAATGCATTGTCTGAAGGCAAAGCTATCCGGCAGGATTGGCGCTGCTTCACTGGAAAAACTTTATTTACGGGGAAACCTGCCAAGCTGGTATGCCCTGCGTGCACCGGTTACCATCCATCGGGCAAACATCATCTGGGAGTCTGACGGCAGGACAGAGATAACTGCCAACGCATCGTTTGCATCGGCAACACAGGTTGCTGCTGCTGTTCGCACCGAGGGGAAAACAATACAGATGTGCACGGTGAGGATTAACGATACAGATTCTCGCTGTGTCGTGCGTTTGAGCTCTCAGGGTGGCATATATGATTTGGCATGGCAGGGGCGTCTGCGCAGACCAACCCTTGACAAAATTTTTGCAGAAAATCGTTTCCTGACCGGCGAGATTACTGGTGATGTCACGGTGCGTCTGAATAAGAAAGACTATTACCAATCGTTGGCTCATGGAACGTTGCGGGTGCTGGATGCCGGATATCATGCGTTCTCCCCCGTGCCGCTCACGGTAGCAGAGGCTGTGTGCAACGCGCAGGGCAACAAAGTCAGGCTTGATGCTCACGGCGTTCGGTTTGGAACAAACGCCGCCGATATCACCGGCACGATAAGCATCTCCGCCGATGGTTTTGTCGTGGACGGTACGATATCCTCGCAGCGTCTTTGCCTTGATGAATTTGGGCAGTTTGATGCGGCGCAGGGGTCAACGCCGCGCATGGAACAGGTGGTATTCGGGGGCATGCCTCTTCGTGGTCGTCTTAACGTAGCGATACAAGAGCTTTCTCGAGATAAGGTTCTGCTTTCACCCTGTCATGCGGACATTCTTTTCCTTGAAAGGGAGATACAAATACGCGCCACCGATGTCAAGTTATGTGGCATTGAACTATCGGGGAATGCTAATGTGCGGCAGGACGATATTGCGCTCCAAGCAGTCACAACGGTGCAGAATGCTTCAGCGCGACATGCGATACAATGCCTTTTCGGCGAAACATCTCTCGTTACTGGAAAACTCGATCTCCGGGCAGAGCTTATGGCACAAGGTGCGGTTGGCCGTCTGCTTGATGATGTGCAGGGCTCAGTCGATGTCGTCCTTAAAAACGGACGAATCTATAAGTCAAATTTGCTTGCGGATATTTTTTCTTTTTTGAGTATCAGAAATTTACTGTTTGATAGAAGAATTGATATGGGGAAAAAGGGTCTCTCATACCGACGGTTTGACATGAAAGGGGATATCCATGGCGGTGTGCTGCATATCCGCGAAGCGCTGTTTGACAGCAACGCCTTGACCGTTGTAGGACAAGGAACGGTTTCACTGACGGACAGGAGACTCGATCTGACGGTTTTGGCGACGCCGTTTCAAATACAGGATCTTGTGTTCATGAACCTGCCGGTAGTCGGTGCCCTGTTCGGGAAGACCCTGATCGGCGTTCCGTTGAAAATAACCGGAACCGTTGGCGATACAAAGGTGGTGCCCGGACCTCCGGCAGCATCAATACAAGGCCTTGTGGGGCTTGCGAGAGATATCGTAAAATTGCCTTTGCATATTGTTGAGCCGGTGATTGAACGGGCAAACGAAACAATGAAAAAATAAACCGGTTAACCTCCATGCCATGCTATCATTAAAAACTTAACCTCACAGCAATCCTTTATTACGAAAGGAAGTTGTTATGGGAAAGGCATCTTCAAGATTTTTGAAAGGCATCGCCGTTGTGTCGCTGCTTTTTTGGGCAGGCTGCTTGCATTCAAGCCAAGGAAGCAAAACTTACACACGGGATCAGGCACAACGCCAGCTTTCGGTGTATTACGGTACGGTGCTCAAAGTTGCTGATGTAAAAATACAGGCTGAACAAACCGGTGTCGGCGCCGTTGCAGGCGGTGTGCTCGGCGGTGTTGCAGGCTCTGCCATCGGCAGCGGCTCGGGGAGTCGTATCGGAGCAGCAGCAGGCGCGGTGGGCGGTATGCTTGCAGGCCAGGCAGCAGAAAAAAGCCTTGGCACAAAAGACGGTCTTGAGCTTGAGGTTGAACTTGACGATGGACGGCTCATCGTCATAGTTCAGGAAAAAGACGCTCAATTTTGCGTCGGCGACCGTGTGCGCATTATTCAGTCGCCAGACGGAAAGATGCGCGTGCGGCAGTAGCGGCAGGGCGCCACCTGGCAACACTTTAAAAATTCACGGCTTACGGAAAAGTGCGTGAAGCGGGAAAGGTGAACGGTGAGAAGCGGAAGGCTTGCTTCTGCCCTCTTCCTTTATGCGCCGGTTACGCTTCACGTTCTTAATATCACGCTTGCAACTTGATACAAGGAGATACTCATTTGCTGATCAAACAATCAATTTATTTAAAAACGGTTTTTGTATTTTTTACCCTGAAGATTACCCTGTTGTTTTTCTGCTGCCCGCTGTGGGGGCTCAGCCCGCCACAGTATTCGCTGTGGCGTCAGGTCAATGCCACGATCGGCGCAAGCGCATTCGTGGAGATCGGCGAGATGCAAGAAATGGGCGACGGGCAATACGAGTTTGATATCCGCTGCCGGTGTGTTGCGGTAAGTTCTGCGCTCGCTGCAGTGCTGGTCACTGAGTACAACTTCGGCGGCATCGAACTGAAGATTCATGTCCTGAATCCTGACGGCTCGCAAGCCGCAAATCCCCTTGCAGGCAGGAAGGCGTCAAGCACTGATGAGATCAGAGGTTATTTTGAAAAGGCGCTTGCCGGCAATAAGTTGATCTCTCGGCTGCTCGATGGGGACAATCGCCCGTTTGGCTTTGCGTTCTGGGTTGAGTGCAAACCGAAGGTTGTCCAGTTCTGGAATGACAATATCGGCGACTATCACGGCTATGATACATATGTCGCCGCCGATGTTTTCAGAACGGTGATGAAAACGTCGTTTGAAACAGAATTAGGCGATATTGCGGTAGGCTTCACCACCCGGCCGGTAATGGTAATAAGATGAGCAAGCATGTGTTGACTACCCCCATTGTTTTCTTAACGAATGAAATGTCGGTTTATAATTCGCTCACCCCTTGGAGCAGAGTAGAGCAGTCCCTTGAAAATGACAAGCTCACCGGCAGTGAGCTGCTGCTGACGGACCCCGATATTTCCTGCGGCGTCTGCCGGCGAGCGCCGCTGATGCACAAAAGCCTGCCCATTTCGTTGCAAGTGCAAGTCCCATGAGCGCGTCATGGGCGTGCGCTGTGAACATTGCCCTCCGAATGCTGCAAGCGGGCCAGTCTTGGGAACGATGACTCAGAACCGTACTGTTATCTCATAGCCGCAAGAAGTCGAGAAACACACCACACTGAGCACAGCCGCAAACATAAGGCAATATTTTTAACCATGCAAAACTGTCATTCAAATTCGGGGCGGATTATTTTTCTTTAAACCATGTATTCTCAAGATAAAAATTAGTGTGGGATTAGTGTGGGGGTGCCGCAAAGACAAGCCGTCTATGCTCAGGGAATAATCTTTCTGCACTCAAGGTAAAAACGTTTATCGTTTGCATCACCCATGGAGAATGTTTTTCGTGGTAAGGCTCCGTCAAGCATGATGGTTGTAAAAAAGGAGTGTTTGTCGATCGGTGGGAGGTAGAATCCTATATTGCCCGGCTGCACGCCGATCTTTTCAAGCGTATCGTCACCGTGGATATAATCGATTTTTACATCATAATGGCGAGCGATAAACGTATCGAGAAAAACCTGGAGGGTTTCAGCTTCAAGATTATATGGCGGATTGGTAACGGTTATGATGCTGTATGCGTGTTCGGAAATACAACCAAAACAGTGACGGTTTTCGTGTCGCTCCTCCCGGATTCTCTGTTTCAATGCATCGAAGCCATCACATGCCGCCATGCTGAATCCCGATCCCTGTCGGCGATAAAAATCCCGCATCGCTTTTGCTGTCGCCTGAAATCCGACGTTAAAAAGTATCCGGTGGATCGGTTCAAAAGCAAGGCCGCCATCATGAATATTGACAAGCTCAACGAGCGCATATCGCGCAGGGTGTTCGGAAACCAGTTCGGGATCGGGAACTGTTTTTTTGATGGTTTCCCACAGCATTTTTGCTGCGGCAAGTGAATGGTTGCCATCTCCGATTGCATACAGCAGTGGATGTTGCCGTGTTCCGGCAAGGGCTCTGAGAGCTGTTGCAATCTCTTCGATGATCACGGGATCGGTGACGCCATAGCCCTTAACATGGCCGCCGCCCAGCATGAGTGGGGCATCGTAGAGCTTTGGAAACGCGTGCCGGAACAGCGGCTCGATGACTGTATGCTCGGGATCGTCGATGAGCACCATGATATGGGGAATTTCAAGGCAGGCTTTTTTGCGCACATGAATCCGCGGCGGCAGGCGCTCCAGAACCGTACCCTCGGTTGCACGGATAATGGTTTGTGCATCGCGAGCATAATCGTATTGTTCAAGATCGAGTGCTACCAGAAGCCCTTTTCTGGAAATGCCGTGCGAGGTTATGCGGTCAATGAGCACAAATCCCGGACCGTACTCAACAAGAATACCCTGCGCAAGGTACTCCTGCATGGTGCGATTGATCTTGTGGATTAACCGCTCACCGTGTGGCGTTTCAAGATACACTTCAGGAAGCACGAGATGGAATGTTGAGGGACTGGTGCCGACAATCTCAGCGACCTGTTCCCAGTACTCGGGCTGCGACGTATACTGGTCACATGCAATAACCGCCCATTTGGTAAGGTCGATATCAGGGCGTGGCAGGAGGAGGGTCGGTACGTGAAGCCCGATATCGTCAAAATGCCGTTTTCCTTCGATCATGGTGCGGCATTATGACACAGCAAGTTGATAAAGAAAAGTGCCTATTTTGCATCATCAACGGCTGCGCGGACCGAGAAAAACCCAGGGATGCTGGGACGCGCCACCCTGAGGACGAAATATTGGCTGGAGGCCGTCTGGGGTGTTGGTGGGTGATTGAGACGCACCCTGGAAAAAGAATGGGCTATGTCGCCGCGGCATTGTGACAATCCCCGGACGGGTTTCGTGGATGCGCGGCATTGTTTTAATTCTCTCGTGCATACGCGGGAACAGCGTGCGCGGTGGAGGTCCATCATCCTGTCGCCGTAATTTTTCAGGTATGGTGTACAGCGGCCTTCGACGCGTCATATCGGCATCCCTGACCAGTGGGCGCGTATCTTGCCGAGGTTGTTGCAGGATGCCGTTTCGAAGACGTTTTGTTCTCTCAAGAAGCTCTTCAGCCCCGATTTTTTTGGTGCGTCTGATCGCGGCAAGATTTTTCTGGATGCGGTCACGAATACGACTGTCTGAGCGTTGCAACGCGTTTTTCCCCTCAGTGCGAAAGCGTTCATGCAGCGCGGATGTGAGGTGATTCGCACCAGGAACCGACATTAATCGGAATGCATGGCCGGAGGTTTCATGAATATGTCGGGAGACATGTGCCGCACGATAATTGCGGGCGCTGTAGAGATGGTCTTTGCCGACGCAAACGGCATGACGGTGATGATGATGTTTATGCCGGTCGACTGTGCTTGCGTGCAGCACGACGATTGTCCCCGGTCCCCAATACCGGACACAGTAATAGGGCTCATCGGGAAGCAGCGGATACCAGCCGATGAAGGTATCTGAAACAAGCCATGCAACCCGACCCGGATACCAAGCGCATGGATGTCCGAAGCCGGGCCAGATGGTCACGACAACAAACGGCGGCATCCAGTACCAACACCGGTAGGTGTCAATATATATCCATGTGCCGTAGTGATGAGTGACATAGCCGAACGGCTCGTCGGGAATCCAGCAATGATCACCGTACCATAGCATCCATCTGCCTGCGGTGAACGGCGCCCAATCCGCATGAACATGCACCGGTCGCCATAGGTAGTACCATCTACTGCCGTAGCGCACGTACTCCCATTTGCCGTTTTCCTCCAACGCATATGCTTCATCGTGAAGCTGCGGCGGCAAGTATGCGCGCGAAACGGCGCTTTTAATGTGACGTTGCTCCCACAGGTGATCGCGTGCTTCATTCCACTGACACCACTGCTCGCTTCCGCGAACGCTTCCTGTCTGTACTATGCCCCTGCCTGCAATGAGCGAAGGGGATCCGGCAACGAGGTCGTATTTTGTAGTGCCCGCAGCATGGATAAAGTATGCACTACCGCGGACGGAGCGCGCTTCGACCGACACGTCGCCGACCGAAAGGTCGGCCGTAGTTTGTGGTGGAGCTACAACATGGCCGAACGGAGTGACCGCTTTTATGATGCTTGATGAGCTTTTGTTATAGATTCGCACTGTGCCGGTTGCGATATCAAGTTCAGTGACCTCGCCATCAAGCCGCAGAAGCTGCACCTGGGTTTGCTCGTCCATGCGAAACATTGTGCTGTTGGGAAGGATGATTTCGGCGCGCGAACCTGCAGCGGTGCGAAGTGTATCCTGCAATCCAAACGGCATGTCAAGAACGACCTCCATCCAATCGTTATGTTCAGGAACATAGCGCAGCAGGGAACCCTGAATAAAGGAGACCCGGCCGACAAGAACCGGCTCTTCTGTTGCTGCCAAAACAATGCTTCCTCCGGCACAAATAATACCGATCCACAAAAAGATTGCCAGCGCTATTGTTTTTATAGCAGAGCCTTTCACCGTTGGTGGGGGAGTATACTCGCTTATGAAACGACCTTAATAAAAAATCGGTTTTCTTTTATATAATAGAACACATTTCGCTCGGTTTCCATGCGGATTCCTTTTTGCTATTGAGAGTTTCTGTAAACGATATTGCTTCATCATCCTGCCAGCGGATTTTAGCGAAACGATTTGCCAGCGTGACTTATGCACCCTCGTTCATGATACCGATTAAAAGCCGGGCATGAATCACGAGAGATGCTCTCCGATTCATGTTGTCATTGCCTCGATGTATCAAAAAGCGAAAACGAATAAGAATTGGCGCAGTAAAACTTGACATAAATAAAAGCATATGGTATTCAATAAATAAAATAATGATGCACGTGGGTTTGGAAATACTGTTATAAAGTATCTCCAAAGGGTTATGAGATAGTCGGGCCGCTATCTGAGAAATGATCTTTCAGGTAGCGGTTTTTTATTACCTAATTACTTTTTTAAGGGTTCGGCACCCTCTGTGCCGAAGGTCTGTAAGGGATGGTCGGGCCGCCATCCGGAGGAACGTTTCCGGATGACGGCTTTTTTATTACATTTCAGGAAAGGAGATTTTTATGGGCATTGAATTTCTTCTTATTGCGGGATGCTTTACGGCAGCGGTTATAGGCGTTTTGTTCCTCACTCGTGCGCTGGGACAGAAAAAAACGGTACACGAGGAGCAGCAGCCATGTGACGCCGAAAAGGAAATCGCTCCGCTGTGTTTTATGGGTGAGTATAAAAACGGTTTGCAGGCTGGTGACGGTGCTGCTCCGATTGTGTATTGCGGGGTCACGCAAAACTTTTTTGTGATGCGCAAGGGCACGCAGGGTGCCGAGATCGGCCGTATTCCGAGGACCCGTGTTGTCGATGTGACGGTAACCCAGCAGGATGGAAAAAACTCTTTAGTAACTATTACCTGGCAGAATGAAACGGGAGAGCAATGCAGCACAACATTTCAATTTAGGGACAAAGCCGCAGCAAAACAGGCTGCCGCTGCTGAGGAATATCTTAAAAGATGGGCTGTGACATCGACGTCTACACAATCATCCTGCTCGATCTGTGCATGTTCTTGATTGACAGAGAGCTTGTTGCGACGAGCGTACCTGTTGCATTGCTGCGCACAGGATGGGATATGCGGGAGGGCACGAGAGCAATCTTGCCGACAACACAACTGCGAAAAAGTGTACACCACCTGCAACTGAAAATAGGACAGGCGGTACAACGTAGTCGATCAACTAATGAACGCAGTCATGGGGGAAGCTATTTCTACTCTCTCCGACAGGGGGTGCAACTTGAGGTAATGTCCATACCCTTGCCTGCAGTTATAATTTATAATCTTTTCCAAACCCCTCCAGCTGAAAAGTATTCTTTGGTGGCCCCCTATTTTCTGCTATATTTCAGATCGGCCGCGCGGTGTTCTGCTCGGTTGTCACCGGTGCGGGACGATACAGCGGATACTGGATAATACCTATAAGAGGTTGGTATGGCGCAGTATGAAAAAGTCTTGACAGAAGTCTTAAAAGATATGCAGGCATGGATCACAACGCACGGCTTTCGGCTATTGCTGATCCTTGCTGCCGCGTGGATTGCCAAAAAAATTCTTGTTGCAACGGTAAGAAAAATCGAACGGCGTTTTGAGCAGGAAACTGGGGTTCCGAGTGAAACGGAAAAGAGGGCAAAAACGCTCACTGCAATTATCCACACCACGCTGCTCGTTGCAATCTATGCAATTGCAATCATTACGATTATCAGCGAGCTTGGGATTCAAATAGGACCACTGCTTGCCGGTGCCGGTATTGCAGGTCTTGCAATCGGTTTCGGGGCGCAGAGCCTTGTCAAAGATGTTATTAATGGTTTTTTCCTGCTGCTTGAAAACCAGATACGAGTCGGCGATGTTGTTGAGGTCGGCGGTATCGGCGGCATGGTGGAATCCATCAATCTGCGCACCATCCGCCTCAGAGACCTGCAGGGCAGACTCCATATCATACCCCACGGATCGATCGACCGGGTAACCAACTTCACCAAAGATTGGTCACAAGCGCTCATTGAGATCGGCGTTGCTTATAAAGAGGATATTGACCGTGTTATTGAGGTACTTACCCGTGTCGGCGAGGAGCTTCGCAACGATCCAGATTTTGCACCGTTTATTTTAGAGCCGATGACCATGCAGGGTGTTGATTCGTTCGGTGACTCATCGGTTAACCTCCGTATGTATTTCAAAACCCTCCCCCTCAAGCAGTGGGAGGTTGCTCGTGAATTTAGGCGCCGCGTGAAAAAAGCTTTTGATATCGCAGGGATCGAAATTCCTTTCCCGCATCGAACAATATATATCGGTGAAAGTCAGAAGAGAGAAGGAGGACGAATCGATGCCTCGGTGAGAAGCGCTGATAAGGATATTAGGTGACACCTGTCAAAAAAACTTTCGTGCTTCTCTGCTTGTTTTTTTCAATGGGAATTCTCGGCATCAAAGGTTGAGAGTTTTTCTTGTCGTTTTTTACGCGACCGTTCCCGCGCAAGCGCCCGCATGTCTTCCACCGTATCCTTTTCATCAACAATTTCAAGCCCCAGCAGCGTTTCCACCACATCTTCCATCGTGACAATGCCATCCATGCCGCCGTGCTCATCCGCCACCAGCATAATGTGTTGCCGCTCTTTTAAAAAGAGCTCAAAGAGCGCAATAAGGTCGATGGTATCAGGAACGGTATGGATAGAGCGTTTCAAGCTTTTGAGTTGCATATCCTGATCGCCTTTGATCTGGCACATCAGAATATCATATTTTAAAACATAGCCGGTGATGTCATCTTTGTTTTCTTTAAAGATGGGAATGCGCGAAAAAGGTGTATCGCTGTGTGCAGCCATGAACGCTGCAACGGTCATCGTTTCATCAACCGCAAACACGACTGTCCGGGGGGTCATAATGTCGCTTGCCGTAATGGTATGAAATCGCATTATGTTTTTAAGGACGAGGCTTTCTTTAGGTGATATGCCGCCGCTTCTGACACCCTGCTCGGCTAGTGCGGAGACTTCCTCGCGGCTGACTGGATGCACCTTGCGGGTGTGCGTCAGTGCCCGTGTGAGGCGCATGGAAAGCCAGACCAAAGGATACAGTGCGGCAATCACCACCGGTAATATCATAGCAACTGGCGCTGCCAAACGTCGCCAGTAGAGTGAACCGATGGTTTTGGGCATTATTTCTGATGCAAACAGAATAGTAAGGGTCAGCAGGGCCGAAATGATACCAAGGGATCGACTCCCGAACACCACTGCAGCCTGTGCGCCGACACCTGCTGCACCGGCAGTATTGGCGATAGTGTTCAGGGTGAGAATGGCAGCAAGCGGCTGCTCCATACTCTGCTTGAGTTTTTGAAGTCGGGTACCGGCCGGATGCTTTTTTTTTGCCAGCGCATCAGCGTATGCAGGCGTAATACTCAGCAGAACAGCTTCCATGAGGGAGCATAAAAAAGAGACGCAAACGGTAAGCAAAAAATAGAGGATGAGTAGTTTCATGGCCGAATTTTTTTAGGAAAAAAGAACGAGCGCTCCTGTTTTTTCATGGGTCGCCAAGGTGGCGTATGGTTTATTGTACGCGCGGCATCTGACAACACGGATTTTATTGATGCCGATATATTCCATATGCTTCCATAAATTTTTTTGTGATACTTCCCAGATAATCGTCGAGGATGTCATAGACCTGGGTTTGAATCGACTCGGGAACACCATAATATGCATCTGCGATTCCACCGGTAATGCAGGCAAGCGTGTCGGAATCGCCGCCGAGGGATACGGCTGTGCGCACGGCATCCTCAAAATCTTTTGCATCAATAAATGCACGGATTGCCTGTGGCACAGTACCTTGGCAAGTTTCATCGAATTGGTACCACGGCCTGAGGTCATCAACATGGATGCTCAGGTCGTAGCCGAACCGAGATTCAATAAAAGCACGGATCTGCTCTTTTGTGCTTCCGGTGCGCGCCAAAAAGATCGCCGCTGCCACCGCCTGTGCTCCCTTAATACCCTCAGGATGATTGTGTGTAACCTCGGTAAATGTCCGTGCTTTGTCGAGCACCGTATCAATATCATGATAGGCATAGCCGACCGGGCTGATACGCATGGCAGCACCGTTGCCAAAGCTGTGATACGGCTGGGTATCGGGGCTTTGTGCCCACTGGTGAAACATGTTCCCGTAACCGCGGCCAGGATAGGCACGGTAAAAGCGCTTGAGGTTTTCTGCATACGGCGTCTCAGTCAAGATTGAATCCGCAAGTGCGATGGTCAGCACCGAATCGTCCGTAAAAGTGCACTGCGCCGAAAACAACGGGAACGATTTGGTTTTTATAGGGTGCCATTCATAGACCGAACCGATGATATCGCCTGCAAGTGCGCCGATCATGATAAGACTCCTGTATGTCTTTTACTCCGAGCTGCTCTCGTTGCCTATATAATATATTGCCTATGGCATGAGACGTGAACGGTGCAACCTCCCTTTATTCCCACCATACACCACAATAGAAATGTTTTTCAATTCTTGCATAGGATGTTATGATAAAGCTATAGTAATTTTCAACGGACAACCTCTCCAGGAGACGGATATGAGCGTTATCGTCGTGGGAGCTGGCGAGATCGGCTACCATGTTGCCAAACGGCTATCGCTCGAAAAAAAAGATGTCATCGTTATTGATATCGATCAGGAAAAGGTAGAACGGGTTCGGGAAACGCTTGATGTGGAGGGTATCGTTGCAAGCGGCAGCTCGCCCGGTGCGCTTGAAAGTGCCGGCATCAAGGAAGCGGATATGCTCATCGCCGTGACCAACAGCGATGAGGTGAATATGGTCTGCTGTCTTGTGGCGCACGCGCACAATAAAGTAACAACAAAAATCGCACGCATCAGGAATCTTGAATACCTCTATGATGCCGAGCTTTTAAAAAAGGCAAACCTTTCCCTTGATCTCATGATCAATCCCGGCTTTGAAGCCGTGTCCTCACTTATCAACCTTTTTCAGGTTCCGGGTGCCAGTGATGTTGTTGACTTTAACGATGGCGCGGTGAAACTGATCGGGTGCACAGTCTATAACCCACTGTTTCATAAGGGCATTCCCCTTGCCCAGCTGCACAAAGAAAGCGGGATTGACGATTTGATCGTCGTGTCAATCTGCCGCAACGGCACGGTGATCATTCCGCGCGGGAACGACAAAATCTTTTATCGCGACGCAATTTATGCCATAACCGGTCAAGACCATATCAGGGAGATGATGCGTTTTTTCGGCCAAGAGGGTCGCGACATTAAAAAAGCGATGATCGTCGGCGGCAGCAGCGTGGGGCTGCTGCTTGCCCGTTCGTTTGAACGGATGAAAGTTGATGTTCGACTGGTCGAGCAAGACGAAACCTGCTGCGCAAAACTTGCCGAACAGCTTGACAAAACGATTGTGCTTCACCACCCCGATGATATTGAAGAGCTGCTTTCCGAAGAACAGCTCGGCGATACCAATCTGTTTGCGGCAGTCACCGACGATGAGGAAGACAACATCATTTGGTCACTTTTGGCAAAACAAAAAGGTGTGGGCAAAGCAGCCGCACTGATCAATAACATGACCTACGCCCAGCTTATCTCTCGTATCGGTGTTGATTTTGTCATCAACCCAAATCTTGCTGCCATCAACCGGATCCTCCATTTTATCAGAAAGGGCAAAGTGCTCTCGGTCGCTTCGTTTTATGAAACCAATACAGAAGCAATCGAAGCGGTGGCACTTGAAACTTCGGATATTGTCAATACACCTCTCAAGAACCTGCGACTGCCCGACCATGCCATCATCGGCGCGATCGTCCGGAATGGCACGCTGATCGTTCCAAAAGGCGACAGCGTCATTCTGCCCAACGACCATGTGATTATTTTTGCGCTTTCAAGCCAGATTCCGAAAATCGAAAAGCTGCTGACGGTTAAGGTTGATTACTGGTAAGATGTCATTTGCACTCATTGCGCGAATTCAAGGGTTTCTGCTGCTCTTTCTCGGGGCGGCAATGTGCGTGCCGGTGCTCATCGCACTTCTCTGCCGCGAAGTGGCATGGCAAGGTTTGCTCGGATCGGCATGCTGTACCGTAATTGCAGGCGCAACGCTTATTTTCTCCTGCCGAGCGGTTGAGAAGCAGATTTCACAGCGCGAAGGCTTTTTGATCGTTGCGATCGGCTGGATTCTTGCCTCGCTGTTCGGCTCCCTGCCGTTCTTTGTGCAGGGGTACCTCCCTTCGTTTACCGATGCGTTTTTTGAAACCGTATCCGGCTTCACCACGACCGGTGCGACTGTTATCAGTAATGTCGAGGCACTGCCGCGTGCGGTGCTTTTTTGGCGAAGCATGATTCAGTGGCTTGGGGGGATGGGTATCATTCTGTTTTCCATCGCCATTGTGCCACTGCTGGGCATCGGCGGCATGCAGCTTTATAAAGCCGAGGTGCCGGGACCGGTGATCGAAAAGATCAAACCCCGCATCGCCGAAACGGCACGGTCACTCTGGAAAGTGTATATCCTGCTTTCACTGGGGCAGACATTGCTTCTGATGCTCTGCGGTATGGATGTGTATGAGGCGGTTTGTCATACCTTCACCACTATGGCAACCGGAGGGTTTTCCACCCGGAACAAAAGCATCGAGTCTTTTGGTAATCCGTGGATTGAACTGATTGTTATTGTATTCATGGTTGCTGCAGGCATTAATTTTACCCTGCATTACCACCTGTTACACGGCAGAGTCTCACGGATGTTCCGAGACCGAGAATTTCAGTTTTATTGCGCGGTATTGTGTCTGGCAACGCTTCTGGTGACACAACTGCTGTGTATGGGCTCACGAATCGATATGGTGAGCGCACTGCGACAGGCTTGTTTCCAGGCCGTTTCCATCATGACGACAACCGGTTACAGCACGTGCAACTTTGATGTATGGCCGTCAGCAGCGCGATTTATTCTTCTGATGCTGATGCTGATCGGCGGATGTGCAGGCTCGACCGGCGGCGGCATCAAATGTATCCGGGTGCTGCTGCTGTGCAAGCAGATTTATCGCGAACTGTTTTGTATGGTTCACCCAAATGCCGTAGTATCAATTAAGCTTGCCGGCAAGCCAGTTCCTGAAACCGTCCTGCGACCGCTTACGCATTTTATTCTTGTCTATCTTATGGTATGGGCTACCGGCACGGCTGCACTCACTTGGTGCGGCCTTGATATGGTAACGGCCTTATCGTCTGCTGCTGCAACCCTTGGCAATATCGGACCAGGACTTGCCGGTGTCGGGCCGTATGAGACATTTGCATGGATCCCACCGCCCGGCAAATGGATTCTGATTATGCTGATGCTGTTCGGGCGGCTTGAGCTGTTTACGCTGCTTCTGATCTTTGTCCCTGCGTTTTGGAAAAAATAGATCCCCTATTCGCTCCAGGGTGCTGATGGAAACCCAGCTGTTTGTTGATATCCTGTATATTTTATTCCTATCGGTTGTAGCGCTCTTTTTTTGCAACCGCCTCCGTATCCCAACAATCGCCGGATTGCTGCTGGTTGGCGTCCTCGAGGGGCCGGCAGGGTTGCATCTTGTTTACTCGGTACATGAGGTAGAAAAAATCGCTGAGATCGGTGTGGTGTTTCTCATGTTTACGATCGGTGTTGAATTCTCACTTGAACACCTCCAGCGCCTCAGGCGTGTCTTTTTTATCGGCGGGACGTTCCAGACAATCGGTACGTTCTGCGTTGCCTGCGCGCTCCTCTGGACGGCGGGGATGCAGCTGCCGCAGGCCGTATTTGTGTCAATGCTCCTGTCCCTGAGTAGTACGGCTATCGTGCTGCGGCTGTTGCAGCAGCGGGGCGATATCGACTCGCCGCAAGGACGCACTGCGCTCAGCATACTCATTTACCAGGATCTCTTGGTCATTCCGATGATGCTCATCATCCCCTTTCTTGCAGGCACTGCTGTTATTGATACCCGAACGATCGGTCTGTTCATTGCCAAGGCGTCGATTTGCTGCGTGCTGATTGTTGGAGCAGCAAAATGGATATTGCCGCGCATGCTGCACCAGATTGCACGGACACGCGACCCAGAGCTGTTTTTCATTTCCATCGTTTTTCTCGTGTTTGCAATTGCGTTTGCCACTTCCAGCGCCGGCCTGTCCCTCGCGCTTGGTGCATTTCTTGCCGGGCTCATTCTGTCAAGCTCGCCTTACGGCCAACGGGCATTGGGACACATTTTGCCGTTTCGCGACCTGTTCATGAGCTTCTTTTTTGTATCAATCGGGATGTTGCTCAAGCCTGCGGTGCTCGCGACACAGCCGTTACTGATTGCCGGCGGGACCGTCCTGTTATGTACGGTGAAATGTCTCATTGTTGTGAGCGCAGCGCTGCTGCTCGGTATGCCGCTGCGCTCAGCCGTGCTCTGCGGACTTTCGCTTGTGCAAGTTGGAGAATTCAGCTTTGTGCTTGCACGAGCAGGAATGCAGGCAGGTGTTCTGAGTGCCGATCATTTTCAGACATTTCTCGCCGTATCTATTCTGTCCATGCTGGTAACGCCGCTTCTGATTGCCCAAGGTGAAACTTTTGTCAAGCTTGCCATGCGCCTTCCTCTTCCTGATTCCCTCAAGGCGGGTAAGGCTGCCGAGACCCCAGGTCCTGGGCTTGTTGACCATTTGGTCATTATCGGATTTGGTCTTGGCGGCAGGCACATTGCTGATGCAGCAGAAGCTGCTGGTATCCCGTATGTGGTGATCGATACAAATCCCGATACAGTACGCTCGGAACGAGCAGCAGGCAGACGGATTTACCACGGCGATGCCACCTGCGAGCCGATCCTTATCCATGCGGGCATCCAGAACGCCCGTGTAGCGGTTATTGCCATTTCGGATCCGGTGGGCACCAATCGCGTGGTCGAGCAGGTGCGATTGCTCAACCCGCGGATCCACATTATTGTGCGCATCCGCTATTTTGCCCAAGCAGATACTTTGCTTGCATTCGGGGCAGACGAGGTTATTCCCGAAGAATATGAAGCTTCGATTGAAATTTTCACCCGGGTGTTGCATAAGTATCTGGTGCCGAAAGAAGAAATTGATGCATTGGTACATCGGGTACGGGAGCGCGGTTACCAGATGCTTCGTGCCGCTGCACCGATTAAACCCGCAATGCTCGACCTTGATCTGTATCTCTCGGGAATGGAAGTTCGGGTGATGCGGATCCACGAGCATTCAAACGCCATCGGTCGTACACTCGCGGAGCTCAATCTGCGCAAAGACTACGGCATCACGGTGCTCGCGATCAATCGGCAGGGCAGGAAAATTTCTCTGCCAGATGGTGAGGAGCGTTTTGCTGCCGGAGATAATGTGGTGCTGCTCGGAATGCCTGATCTCTTGGTATTTGCCGATACTATTTTTGGGCCGGGGCAGAGGGACGGAGAAGGGTGAAACGAAATATGTGCTTTTCATGTCTATACGCTTTTACCTTTCTGCTTCTATCGCAAAGGACAAAGCGCCGCACGGCTCATCGAACGAACTAACTGCCCGGTGCTTGAAAGATTTTTGCGCATTCGGCACTTAGTATCCTGTGCTGATATTCAATACATGGCATCCGCATATTCAACCCACCCACCTGCATTCACCAGCGCCGCTTCAAACGGTGTGAGCGAAAATGGGATGGTTTCAAGCGTCATGCCGGGCGCGGTAACGGTCAATACTGAAGAGGGAAGATCCACGGCAATGGTTGCGCCGATCGAGCTGTAGCGTGAAAACAGGCGGTCAACAACCATCGGCGAGAGTTCGATTGCCAGCATCCCGCAGTTGAACATATTTTGTTTGAAAATGCGGGCAAAACCGGACGCAATGACCGTGGTAATGTCGTTGACTTCAAGCGCCCATGCAGCATGTTCCCGAGATGAGCCGCAGCCGAAATTTTCCCTTGTTATAATCACACGCTTTCCTGCAATATCCCGATGGGGATCAAACCCTGGGAGGTTAAGGTCTTCAAGCAAATGTGGCTGCAGCGCCTGTTTGGTAATTTCCGTAAGATATTTTGCCGGAATAATTTCATCGGTATTGATGTTTGCCCGATCGAGGAACAAAACTTTACCGCCGAACTGCTTCATGATCTGCCTCCTGTATAGAGCGGGGAATTCGTAATGCATCCTGCAAGAGCAGTAGCAGCTGCTGTTGCAGGGCTTGCAAGGTGCACCATGCCACCTTTGCCCATGCGACCGTAAAAGTTCCGATTGGTGGTCGCGACGCACACCTCCCCCTCGGCAAGCACGCCGTTGCTCATGCCCAGGCACGCGCCGCAGGTGGGATTGGTAACACAGCATCCTGCATCGATACAGGTTGCAATAATGCCCTCATCAAGGGCCTGACGAAAGATTTGCGGCGTTGCAGGCACAACAATCGCCCGCACCCGTTCATGAACTTTGTTGCCGCGCAGCACCTGCGCAACAATACGCAAATCCTCGATTCTACCGTTTGTGCATGAACCGATATATACCTGATCGACCGGTGTTCCTTCCATTTCGCGCACAGTCTTTACCGTGTCGGGTTTATAGCCAACCGTCACCAATGGCTCGAGCAGTGAGGTATCAACCTCCAGGTTTTGCTCATATGCAGCGCCCGGATCTGATGCAAGATGCCGAAACTGTTTGAGCGCTGTTTCCGGCGAGCCGTATTCGTGCTGAATGAGCGGCCATAAGTATCGAACCGTTTCCTCGTCGGGCTCACAGATGCCGCAGGTTGCACCTGCTTCTATTGCCATATTGCAGAGCGTCATACGGGATTCCATGCTGAGACTTTTGATGCACGGGCCGATAAATTCAATGACCATATTGGTTGCACCGTTGACGCCGATCCGCGATATAATATGCAAAATAAGATCTTTTGCAAAAACACCTGCAGGCAACGTACCGTTGACAATGACTCGATAGGTACGAGGCCGCTGGAATGCGCAGACACCTTTAAGAATGCCGACTTCAAGATCTGTGGTGCCCACGCCAGCACCGAATGCACCGAACGCGCCATAAGTGCAGGTATGTGAATCACCCATAATAATGACCATACCAGGACGGACAAAACCCTGTTCGGGAAACAGGGCGTGGCAGACACCGTTTCGTCCGATATCGAAGAAATCTTTGATGTTGTGCCGCCGTGCCCAGTCGCGCAGGATTTTTCCTTGGAGGGCGCTTTGGGAATCCTTGGCAGGGCTCACATGATCAATCACCGCTTTGATTTTTGACGGGTCAAATGCCCGGTCCTTACCTCGGGTGACAAGGTCGTTAATGGCAATTGGCGTGGTGATTTCATGACAGAACACCGCATCAAGCCGCAGCACGTAGGTTCCGGGAAACGGCTCGTCGATGATATGCTCGTCAAAAATTTTTTGGGCGATGGTTCTCTCCATAAAGCTTGCTCCTCTTTCAGCAATCGCATGGTTCTGTAAAACGCACGGCTTCCAGAGGGTACATTACATACTTATGGCAGGATAAGGGGTCAATATAAAAAACAAAAACCTATCCGAAGATCTTGTGGAGAAGGCCGGGGGGGCGATGGGCTTTTAAGAAGCGTTCAAGCTGCTTTTTCCCACCACCGTGAATCGAGATGAACTCAATGCCAACCTGATACATGAACTCAGGAGCGTCGCGCGCAATATCATACCAGCATACCTCCCCCAAAGCCCGAAAGGGTTCTTCATCCGGGAAGAGTTCGATTTCCATCTGAAGCCGATTGTCGCGGGCACCCGGCGGGCCTGTGAGCAAATTGAGGCCGTCTGCATCGATGTGCTGTGTCTCGAGGCAGATGCCTTCCTGAGAAATGTTGCGGCTTTTCATTACCATAGGGCCTTTGTCTGCAAGTTTTTCCTCGGCGCTGATAATGGTAACCGTTACCTGCAGCGGAACCTCAAGGCGTTGAAACTTTCTCTTTTCAACCCCCTTGCCCATGATCGTAAGACCCGTCTGTTCACCCTGGCTGCTGATGTGCGACAACCTTTTTGATTCTGGCAATAATATCGGATGTGGAAACGCCGTCCATAAGGGGAATTGCAAAAACTCGTCCGCCTGCCTGTTCAACGACATCCCGCCCGATAATCGTATCGGGTGTCCAATCCCCGCCTTTCACAAGCACATCGGGTTTGAGTTCGGTAATGATGCTGAGGGGATCGGATTCCTCAAAAATGACCACATAATCAACTGACTCAAGCGCAGCGATAACCCGTGCGCGCTGCTCCTGTGGCACGATCGGCCGCTCAGTTCCTTTCAAACCGCGCACCGATGCGTCGCTGTTGAGTGCAACCACCAGAAGATCGCCTGAAGCACGGGCCTGCTCCAAAAGCTGAACATGACCCGCGTGTACAAGATCAAAGCATCCGTTAGTAAAGACAACCTTTTCGCCGCGACGCTGCCTGCTGCGCAGCAGGGGTTTGAGTTCCGCAACGCTTTTTATCTTGTCTTTTAATCTTCGTGGCTGATGCACCGGAGCACCTCACCGTAGGTCGTTTTCCCTTTGAGAATTTTTAGCACAGCGTTTTCAAGCAGCGTTTTCATGCCTTCGTGCTGGGCAGTTTTTTTGATAATATCCGATGAGGCTTTCTGATCGATTAGTTTCTTAATCGAATCGGTGACGCGCAGCACCTCAAAAACACCTTCTCGCCCCTTAAATCCCGTCTGACGGCATTGGAGGCACCCAGTACCGCGTTTCATCGCAATGGAGCCACTGACCGAACTATAAAGGGGGATTCCCAGTGTCTCAAGCTCATCCGGTGCAAGGGTGACGGTTTCGCTGCAGTGCTCGCAAACCGTACGGACAAGGCGCTGAGCAATTGCGCCGATCAGCGTCGAGCTTATCAGAAACGGTTCGATACCGAGATCCATGAGCCGTGTCACCGCAGAGGCGGCATCGTTGGTGTGCAAGGTGCTCAGCACGAGATGGCCGGTGAGCGCTGCCTGTATTGCATTGCGCGCGGTCTCCTGATCGCGAATCTCGCCGATCATAATGATATCCGGATCTTGACGGAGGATATTGCGCAGAATTGATGAAAACGTAATGTCAACGGCCGGTTGCACTGCGATTTGGTTGTAATCTTCGCAAACCATTTCGATCGGATCTTCAATCGTTGTAATGTTCTTTTCAGGCGATGCAAGGAATTTGAGCGATGAGTACAGGGTTGTTGTTTTGCCGCTGCCGGTCGGGCCGGTGACCAGAATAATGCCGTACGGCCGCTCCAAAAAGCTGCGATAGTGAATGAGGTCGCCAGGCGTGAAGCCGAGCTGTTCTAAGTCCTGAAACAGGATTTCGGGTTTTAACAGCCGCAAAACCACCTTCTCCCCGAAAGCAACCGGCACGGTTGAAACCCGTATCTCGACGTTCTGGTTTTCATCGACAATTTTGATGCGCCCATCCTGTGGCCGGCGTTTTTCGGCTATGTTCATGCGGGAAAGGGATTTTATCCGGGAAACGACCGCTTGATACACCACGAGAGGCATCGAGTACGCGGTGTATAGGATGCCGTCGATCCTAAAACGCACAATGCCGCGTTCGCGTTTTGGTTCGAGGTGGATATCGCTTGCCCGCTGTTCAAAGGCGGAACGGAAGAGATGGTCAACAGCATGTTGAACATACCGCGTAGTTGTCTCACTTTCTTCAGCGGTCCCAAGTTTGGCGTACTGCTCGAGATTACCGATGTCAACGAGCGGTGCCACCAGCTCACGCTCAGCCATGACAATCGACCGCTTAAATCCGTAGAACTCCCTTATAACCTTGAGAATATCAGTTTTCGTGCTGATAACCGGCTTGACCGACAGTTTCTGGACAGCCGCAATATCTTCAAAAACATCTTTGTTTAAGGGGTCGACTGTCGCAACCACAAGCTGACCGTTTTCTACCCCGAGTGGCAACGTGAGGTTTTTAATCGCAAAGGCGCGCGACACGGTGCGCGTCACAATCTCAAGGTCAAGCTCAAGCGGATCTATCTTTTTAAACGGGATGTTGAGCCCTGCGGCAATCTCCCGCATAATGACTTCTTCGGTGAGCACCGCTCCATCTGCGCGTTGGTCATAGAGGTTGAGTGAAACAATAATATCAACCGGGGTAATAGTCTGCTGCTCCTGATCGCCTTTTAGCCCAGCGAGTTTTTTGAGCTTTTTTATTTGCTCGTGTTGTTTGGTCAGGATAAGGCGGTGCTGTTCCGCAGCGATAATGCCACGGTTAAGCAGCAAATCAGAGATGCTTTTGAGGTCAAGTTTCTGCTTCACCGGAACATGGTTGGGATGATACGGATACTTTAGCATATAATGTTTTTTTGAAATGTCAAACCCAAATACCATGCGGTTCACCGTCAACGCCAGGCACCGTGCCAACACCGCAACACAATATTGCCAGCGGTCGTTGCGCCAACAGCACACGTGTCAAGCTCATCGTTTTGGAGATAGACATATCCGCTGTTGCTGCTGATAATACCTCGTGGATTGAACGCTACCTTGTTGCCCCGGAAAGAGATGCCGTTTGCTGGAAATTTTGTTCCAACCGGTTTTTTAGCCTTGCCGTGGCCAAAAGAAATACCGGCGGGGAGTTTGAATGTTCCAACCGTATCAACTGTGTACTGCCGGCCAGCCGTATCAAAGCGCACCCAAATTTTTTGGTTGTTTTTTATGGCGTGTGAGCGGGCTTGCCGCAGATGCGTGCACAGTTGCCGGGCAGCACGCTGCAGCCGGTAGCCGGGTAGTGCCGAGACGATTGTTGGCACGGCAGCACCTGCAAGAATGCAGATTATTGCACACACGACCATTAATTCCACAAGAGAAAAACCCTGGTGGCATTTTCGCATCGACACATCCCTCCTTTTTAGTGTGGTGGTGCGAACAGTGTATGGCGATAATTAGATTAAAAGAAGGGATGTGGCAGAAGGCAACAACAGCAAGCGCAGCGCATGATCGGGAGAACAAAACGCGCAGTGCCATCCCTCCTTTTTATGGGGGATAGTTACCTTATTAATGTTGCAAAAGCAATAAAAAAAGCCCCGCATGTGCGGGGCAGGGAATGACACCTCATGTGTGTGCAATGAGCGTCAGATTGTCCTACTATCGCGACTCCCTCCAATACTGGGTGCCGCTTTTTACCGTAAACGCAGGATTAACCTCTATCTGCACAATCTGACCAGTGCTGAGCTGGGTAAGTACCGTACCCGTCTGGCCCTGTTGTTTGCCCGCATGAATTGTCGGGCTTGAAGCAAGACCAGCGCCAAGGCTTACAACATCTTGGATGGCATCGGTATTATCCACATTTCTAAAAACCGCCCGTTTATAGCCTGTTCCTGATTCATAATAGAGGCCATAGAGTTTACTGCTGCCGCCAAATCTGCAGAGATCGCTGACCGGTGTAAACGTTGGAAACAGGGCAATGCCACCAAATGCAGCCGGTTTGTTCACAACGCGCTCAGATGACGTGCATGAAAAACGCGAACATGGCGCAGGACAGGACAGATCTGCAAGGCATGGTGTTGCCGAGGTGCATCCCGGCGCAGTGCAGACACAGGGGCAGGACTCAGGCGGAATTGGCAAATTGCGAAACCACCCTTGGTAGATTTCTATCGGATTGGCACCGGTTGATTTTTTCTTAACACCCTGTGAGAGGAACTCATCAAATGTTTTTCCCTCAAGACCAAGGGTATCAGTGTAACCTGATTTAATTTGCACCGTGCCGCCGGCGCCGATACGGTAGGGATTTGCATCGAAGAGGTCTGCCATCGTCAACGTGCAGCCGGTTGCGTCATAGTCTTGAAAACAGGCAGGTGTAAATCCAGCACCCGGAACCGTTCCCCTACGGTTGAAGAACGGATCCTTAATACCGAACAAGTACTGCTGGTCGCCGCTTAAACGGTCGGCGCTGGCAATATAACGGCCGGTTCCCATAAGGATCCAGACATTGTCGCGCTGATCTACCGTAATGGTAAACGGCGCATAGAAAGGTGCTGGCGATTCAAATAGCGGTTGCCATCTCCAGTTCGCAGGATTTTCATCATAGCAGTCAAGGCAGAGCGGTTCATACTCGTTCTCGTTATTGAGCTGTGGAATGGCGATTTTGTAGACCTTTCCGCGCCATGTACCGCCGCTCTGGTATGAGCAACCGATATAGATCGCATCGACCGTATAATTCATGCCCTTATCAAGGGCAACCGGGGAGTTCATAAACGAATTTGTTTCAGACGCCACAAACGTATGGAGCAAAGTCCCCGTCTGCAAATCCACGATGAACACACGACCGTTTTGCGAGCTCGTACCGTCTTCACTGGTAGGTCCTGAGCCAATGACAAGAAACCAAGAATCTTTCACTTTGATAACCGACGGAGTGGTTGTGGTAAACCCGAGGTTTGCAAAGCTCTTTTCCCACAAAAATACGGGTGCATGCGGTACGGTTATATCAAATGCTGCATAGCTTGAAGCAAAGGTTTGCACGCCGCCGGGCAGCCCTGCATCGGTGACCGTAATCGGACGACCTCCCAAATTCATACCGCAGACGAGAATAGTACCCCAGCCACTTGGGTGCGTGCTGCTCGGTGGGAATATTTTGGCGTCGAATACCCGTGGTTTGAGATCGACAAAGTTGAGATGATTTGAGCCGGCATACGAGGTCTGAGCCAGCATCTTCAAGTGTGGAAGCTGGCACTGCGGTACATATGCCCACAGCTCATCGCCAAGTGCTGCCGTTGAGTAAGGATTAAACTGCTTAATCGAGGCGTTGTCATCATACAGACCTGAGCTGAACGCATGGAGCATACCATCGTTAGCACCAGCGTAGACGATAGTTTCCCTGCTTTTATACTTTGTCAGATACTCTTTATATGAAGCATCATCGTAAATCAGGCCGTAGTTTTCAACGGGCTTGGCGATCGAAACCGGGGTTGAAAAGACGATGTCGCCGAGCTTCCAGACATGGGTTTCGCCGTCAATCGTCAAGGTGCGGCGGCGGAGCTTCGGATTGCCAAGGTATTCAGGTGAATTATCAGGAATGCCGCGGATAAAGTTAATAACGTTGACGGCACGGTTGTCCGGCGTATCGCCAAGATCTGCGCATGTGGTATCATCATTAACATCAAGATACGGCTTGAGCGCAGTGGCATTGGCTCTCGAAAACTCAATAAAGCCGGTTGTATCGGTATAGGTATAAATTTGCCGGTCGTTTGCATCACGACGCCAGAGCAGTTTACCTGCCTCCCAGATCGGTCGAATGCCCTCAAGGGAAATGTTCTCAGGGGTTCCTGTTTTTTCGTAAGGGTCAGGACCGATAGAATAGCGTTTCACTTTCGTATCGCCAACTTCATCTTGATAAAATTCGATAATTTTATCTTGGGTGATTTCAAAACGCGCGTTCTGGTTGGTGTCTTCACGGATATTACCAAACGGATCCACCCAGAGGCACTGCAGATAGCCGATCCATGCGGCATCATTCACACCGGTTTCATCGGTGACCGACTGTTTAAAATATGCCTGCACAAGGGTCCCCTCACCCTCCCCTTTGGTAGCAAGCACCGACACGGCAGATCCCGAGGCAGCTTTTTTAAGAATATCTGCAAAACTTTTATTGAGCTGGTTCTCAAGCTTCAAAGGATTAACAACATAAAAATAGGTGTCCGGGTTATTGTCCTCATCACTGTCCCATTCTTTCTGTTGATCAGGGATATTATTTTCATTGATGTCCTCAAAGCCACCCCATTTCGCCGCATACCAGAGCGGATCTTTGAAAAGTTCTGCGCCGGCGGTTGTGCCGGGGTAAAATGTTCTGGTTGATACCAGCGGGAGGCCACCGTATGGTGCATCTGAAGAGAGTGATGTGTCGAGATCGCGCACTTCAAGATACGAGCCATCTGCCGTGGTACCGGAAATAATATCCCCCATGTGTTGAATAATACCGCCTGCAGCATACTGGGAAGTCACCGTAACCCGCACCGCAGCCCCAAGCGCAGGGTCTGTGACCGGATTGCCGTTACTGTCAATCACCTGATATTGATACAGGGAGATGGCATCCATATCATGGTCTGAGCCTTGCTCTACATCTTCATAGTTAATTCTGAACATGCCGGAGGTCGGCTGCACCGACTGAACATAAAAGTCTACAATCGTATTAGTGGGATTGAATGCTGGTGTACCGTACGTTGTATTGACGGATTTTGCATATGGGACGAGGGTAATTGTTTTATTGCCAACGGGGATTTCGATGCGCGGGAGCGGCGATGACAAGGCAACTGAATAGGTCGTTACTTTTTGGATACTGTCTTTGGGGCTGATATCGTTGGTTTTCCCAAAATATGCCACCGAACCCGCATAATAACTGCCCTGTTTTGTCGGCTCCTCAGGGCACAGACCGCGGATATCGCCGAAGCTCCCCACTGCTTTTGGCGTGCAGGTACCGGTCGCCGTGGTTCCTTGCTGCCCGATATAATAGTTGCCGCCGATACCTTCGTTTCCGGCAATAAGGCTTCCCAGCGTAGAGACGTTAAGCCCTGTTAAATCACCGGTAAACGAACCGAACGCGGTTCCCGGCAGTTGATTGGAGTCATAAGAAATATTGATGTCGCTCAGCACCAGCATAAACGGCTTAGCGCATTCGCTGCTCCCTTTATATCCAGTGGCATTGTTATCGTTGTAAGGGTCTTCCCAAGCAGGAGTAGGGAGATCAAGGGTGACGTCATCGCCGCTGGTATACGTGAAAGCGCTTGTTGCCGTCTTTTTGCCTGCAAAATAGCGCAAACTTTCATACATCATCTCTGCAATTGGATTGCCCCATTCCCGGCATTTATTGTCAACCATAACGCCTGAACCGCCGACGCCAAAACAGTTGGCATATGAGTTGTCGCTGTAAGAAAAGTTTTTTATGCGTATTTTATTAATGGTTCTGACTATGCCGTTGAGTGATGTAAAACAGCCGGTCTGGGGGTTGATCTCGCTTTTTGAAAGGTTCACGGTGCCGTCCGCGTTTTTCACAATAAAGGGGCTGATGTTTTTGCGCAACACACCGCCGGAGAGATTTTTTGCATATGATCCGGTCATGAGACCAAACAGCATGCGGCCGCTTTCTCCGTGGCGCTGTAAAAGCCCAATCGGCTTATACGTACCGTTGGGATATTTTTTGCAATTTGATTCGGGCATTGAACTGAGTCCGACCTTGACGCGCACTTCATAATCGGTGCGGGTTGCGCTTGTCGGCGGATCGGTAAGATCCATAAGCTCGATTTCACCGATTGCGGCAGCAATCGCCGTTGGGTCTTTACACTCGTTGATATAGAAACGGTAATAGGTAAAGAGCTGGGTAGGTGGCGTGTCGCAGATAAAACTTTTTTGATTCTGTCTACTGGAGGATAAGCCGCCGTCCTCAACAGTATCAACAAGCGTCCAGTGTATCCCGTCATTTGATGCAAAGAGTTTCCATGCTTTGGGATCATATTTTGTCGCCAAATTA
>JAOAHH010000094.1 GCA_026415325.1 Thermodesulfobacteriota bacterium
CTATTTTGCTTACGGTTCAAATCTTTCACGGAGGCAGATGCGCAGACGATGCCCTGATGCTCGGGTTGTCGGAACCGGCCGCCTTGACGGCTATCGGTGGATTATCAACAGCCGCGGGTTCGCCACGATCGTTCCCTCAGAAAATGATGTGGTGTGGGGCACGATCTTTTCCATATCATCTTCTGACGAGCGTGCTCTGGATGGATATGAGGGGGTAAGCGAGGGGTTTTATGTGAAAGAATACCTTCCAGTGGCGATCGGAAACGAATATGTGGAATGCCTTGTCTATGTAGCTCGCGATGCCAATGAGGGTAATCCGAGCAAAGAATATGTTCGGAGAATTCAAGAAGGACTTCATGACGCAAACCTTCCGGAGGAGTATATACAAAAATACCTCAACCCTTTTCTCCAGCGCCAACCAAAAACATAAGGTGAGGCAGGTTTTCTATGTGGCTGCACGTTGCCGACCGAACCGGATTTCAACAAGTGTACCGAATAAGTGCTGCAGGGGCGATGCCTTATTAATGGCAATCTGCAATATCAATTGTTTTATTCATAGACCTCTCATATCCCCCACGCTGAAGACCGAGTCGGTGCATTTCTGGCAGTAGAGCACGCGAGAAGAAGCAAGCAATTTTTTTAATGCAATGACGTATACTATGATCGTATCGCCGGCTTTGAACGCTCGACGACAGATCATCATGTTGCTTTGAACTGCTGGCTCGGGGGCTTAACGTGGTGCACGCTTTTCAGGGGAAGATCATCCTTGATGCTATGAGAGGGAGACCTTGCCGACCATATCTTTCTGAACCCATCCTTTTTTCCCGTCACAGAGTTCTATTTTTACCCATCCATCGGTTTCCTCCTTCCAGGTAAACGATGTGCCTTCGTGCAGTTTGAACAGTACGGTATCACTGACACTCGTTCCTGCCCGTACCGTGATTTCCGGTGCTGTAACTACGCCTTCAGGAGTTATATGCATTGCATATGCCTTGACCCCGAAGCTTGCACCGAACAAGATGGTCGCAAACAGACATATGGCCAGTGCAATGGTCAGCATTTCGTGTGAACGTACCTGCCGCACCGTAAGGATAAGCCAAACAAAAAGGTTTGCAATGAGAAACGCGCCGCAGAGCTCTCCCTGACTCATCAGGTCATACCAAAAACAGAGTTGAGCAAGCAACCGATACGTATCCGGACACTCGATTTTATCCTTTGTCTGTTCCAGTGCGTACGTGAGATTCATCTGTACATCTTCATCGCGTGGTGCGCGCAGGTGCGCGATGCGGTACTTCAAAATCGCTTTTCCGAGTGCGCCGCTTTTATAGTAGGCGTTGCCTGCATTGAAGTACATATCAGCAGTGGTATATCCGGCAGCGATGATCTGCTCGTATAGCTGCGCAGCCTGTTCATAGCGTGTCTCTCTGTATGCCTGATTTGCCTCGGCAAAAAGTTGGGTGATATCGAGGGGTGTCAGTGCCTGCTGTGCAGCGGCACCACCGACACACAAAACGCTCAGGACGAAGAGTACAGCGTATTTCATGATTTGTTGTGCTGTATAGGCGAAGGTTTTGTTTTCAGCAAACGGTCGATGTCACGAACAAGCCGCATAAGAGCAGCAGACGCATCTTGTCGTTCACGGACGGTATGCGTTACTACTCCGTAGCGACCTGCGTCAAGAAAGTCAAGCAGACGAGCCGCTTCTTGGACAAGAGGCTCGTCAATTCCTGATCGGTACAGTATGTCAGAGAGTTCGTGTGGTGTCAATGCAGCGCCGGTAATACCGAGCTTATCACCGATAAAATCCCTGAAGGCTTTTGATGCCTGCTGATAAAACAGGGAGCTGTCATCCGTTGCCATGTGTTTAAGCTGTTTGGCGGATTTTTTGAAACGCTTATAAGCTGTGCGGGCACGCATCAGGGCAATGTCGCTTATGGTCTTTTTTCGCGCCCGTTGTATAAATACAAAGGAAGTAAACAGGAGGATCGGTGCAAGACCGAAAACGGCGACATGCATAGGGCGCAGGTTTGGAAGACCGGGATCGAGCGATTTGGGTGTTGTACGGATCGGCATGATGTCGCGGCCGAGAACCGCAACCTCTTGCTTTGTGCTGCTGCTCTGCGGAACTGCCTGCGCAACTGGCACCGGCGCTGTAGACGTGCCCGGTCGAACGGCAAGCTGCAACGGCTGTGTTGTTGCCTGTTTATAACGGGCATCAGCGGGATCAAAAAACGAGACGGAAATCGGCGGAATGGTTATTTCTCCAGAGGCGCTGGGCACGAGTGCTTTTTTTAATGTCATGGTGCCACCGATTTTCCCTTGCGTAATCGTCTGTTCATACACCGGCTTGTCATCGTAGATTTTCACATTTTCAAGGGGCGGCAAATCGATGCCGGTGAGATATTTGAGGTTGCCGGTGCCGGCAATCGTCAGCGTGAGCGTTGCAGATTCCCCCACAGAAACGGTTGGGTTGCTAATGGTTGCGCTGATGGTGTAGGAGCCGACAAGATTTTTGAAATCGGGAGGCCGTGCATCGGCAGGAAGCTGTTGTACCATAACCTGAATGGGTGTGGTCCGGAAGGTACGGGGTACGGTTTCGGTAAATCCGAAAAACGGATCATTAAAAAATGGATCTTGGAAAAAACCACGGCGTCTGCTTTTCTGTACGATCATATCACACTGCAGGGTGAACGGACCAATTTCAAGTACGCCTGTTTTTATGGGGAAGAGCGCTTTTTTTATTTCCGTGACAACGTACTGTCTGCCGTTGATATTTTTTTGATACTCAGATGCCTTGCCGATATCCTCGACCAAAAATCCTTCGAAAGACGGTTGGTCGGTAAGGTTTGCCTGGGTAACATTGACGCACCGAAAAAACCGAAACGTGCATACGATCTGCTGGTAGAGATAGGGGCGCTCATTATCGACCTGTGCGGTGACATATATATCCTCAGAAGGTTCCCGATCAGACGATGCCTGTGCTTGTGTCACGGTTACGGTGATGGGATTGCTCGTTATTTTTTTCCCGCGATGGGTAATGCTGAAGGGACCGAGTGTAAAAGTTCCTGTTTTCTGCGGAAAGAGCGTATAAGTAAACTCGATTTTTGACGAGACAGCACCGTTAATAATTTGTATGTGCGATGAGCTTCCCCGGGACTGTATCTTAAACGCAGGCATGTCAGGAAGCTCAGGCTCTTCACGGCTTCCTTCAACCTCGATCTTTAGCACAACATATTCCTGCAGCGATACCTGATCGCGATCTACCGAAGCAGTCAGGGATACTTCTTCGTCAGCTGCAGTAAGCGGCTTTGCGGTCAGAAGGAACACACCAAACAGCAGACAGAGGGATAATGATATATGATTGCGGTTACGCATACATTTCTCTTCCAGTATTAGGCGCGCAGTTTACCATGGGGCGCGCGCTTTGTAATTCGTGACAACAACTTCCGGGCAAGGTGTAAAACCTACCAGTCCTGAGCCGGGCGAACATGCCCTTTGCCGGTAACCATGTCTTTGCGTTCTTTGAGATGCTGTCGGGTCTCTTGAATTGTATTGAGAATCTGCTCTGCCTCATCAGGGGAGATATAACGTGGCTGTACGGTGCCGTGCATGGTATCAGATGAAGGATTCCCCTGATCGTTGGCCGACTGCTCGGGCGGTTGTTGTCCGGATGCTTTCGGCATGTGATCGCCCTGTTCATTGCCATGACTGTTTTGCGCAGCGGTTTGGTTATCCACATTGTGCGGCAGTGTTTGAGTTTGATTATCATGCCCTTGTTGGAGCGTTTGGTTGTCAGCTTCCTGCCGTGAAGTTTGATTATCACCTTCACGGGGCTGCTGTTGTGGGTGAGGGCAGGTTTTATTATCCTGATCCTGCTGTTGTTCATTTTTTTTCGCTTCGTTTATTCTGCGCTGTATTTCTTCTCTGACGAATTCTAAATTATGCTGTGCCTCCTTGTCTTGTGGGTCAAGCTCAAGTGCTTTTTGGTAGTATGTCACGGCTTCTTCAAGCCTGCCGAGTCTGTAGAGGGCATTTCCGGCATTGTAGAGGGCTTTTTCCTGAAGTGCCGGATCATGTGCCATCGTTGCCGCATCACGATAGCCCTCGAGCGCTTTTTCATAATCCTTCATTTTGTAATGGCATGCGGCAATGTTATATTTTAATCGAGGGTCGTCCGGATGCTCGATCTGCGCCGAGGCATAGGCGTCCAACGCTTCTTTATATTTTTCCTGTTTAAACAAGTCATTGCCTTGTTTCACTGCTTCGTGCAGCGAAATTGCAGAACACCACGGTGCCCAGCCCATAAGCAGGGCTGCCGCCAGACAAACAACTATTCTTTGATATGTGATGCTCATCACTTTTTGTGTATGCGCACGCATAGTGTGGCTGACAACAGTCTATTACACCACCAATCGTTTTTCCTCCACAAATCGATACAAAATATAATCAGCGCAGAGCATTTTTCAACAGAAAACATACGTGCTGCAACATGTTAAATAATTTGACAAAACACGACATTTTTATTATAAGGAAAAAAATTTTAAGAAAACTGAAACAGGCAACAGGCTGTGCCAGGTAACCTATTAACAGGAATGCTCGGGAGAAACGTCGGAGATGGGCGTTTATTGCGGCTCAAGCCGCTTCTCCTGCATGCGAATTTCTCAGAACAATTTTCCTGAGTAAATTACCGGAGCATCAATGTAACGGATATCCGAAAGGCTGAATCTGTATGAAACATGCAGCGCATATCCTCAGATTGGTCGTGGTGCTGATTCTTGTTGGCGTGATCTTTTTTGCAGTGCGATCGATTATGGTACCCGAGGATTTCGGGACACAGGGCAGCTATTCCTACGGCTATTTCAGGGCAGCCTCCGAACAAGAGCAGAAGGAACTTGTACCGGTATTTCGCGGCTCTGAGAAATGCAAGGGATGCCATGATGCCCAATATAATACATGGGCGCAGGGCAAACATTACTCGGTTGCCTGTGAAACATGCCATGGAAGCTGGCACGCCCATAATAACAATACCAAAGATGCGATGATCAAGGATAACAGTCCTGATGCATGTATGCTCTGTCATGCCAGTGTGGCAGGGAGACCTGCAACGTTTCCACAGATTGATTCAATTGACGACCATATTGCTCGCAAGGGGGGCGACCCCAAGGAAGGGCAGAGATGCAGTGCATGCCATAATCCGCATAATCCCTTATAAGTTTGTCGGTATAACTATACGCTGTGTCATTGCGTGAGCAGGGAGACGTCAAAGCACAACAATAGGTACGGAGACGGCAATGGATAATGAGCGACGACAGTTTCTCAAACAGGCATGCTGGACACTGCTTGGCGGCGGCTTGATGGTATCGGGAGCTCTTTCAATTCCCGGACGGGCACACGCTTCAGGCGGCAGGCAGCATCTGTATGTGTTTTTAGTCGATACCAATCGCTGTATCGGGTGCGGCAAATGCGTTGCTGCATGCCGTAAGGAAAATAATGTGCCGCAAGAAAGTTACCGGACATGGATCGAACGGTATGCAATCGGTAATGACGGAACCGTGCACGTTGATTCACCCCACGGCGGCGAGCACGGATTCAAGCCGCTTCCTAATGCCGCGGATATTGCTCGGTCATTTTTTGTGCCCAAACTGTGCAATCACTGTAAACAGCCGAACTGTGTGCAGGTGTGCCCGGTTGGCGCAACCTATGTATCCAAAGAAGGATTCGTGCTCGTCGATGAGCGACAGTGCGTGGGATGCGGATATTGTATCCAGGCATGCCCGTATGGAGCGCGGTATATGCATGCCGTCCGCCATACGGCAGATAAATGTACCTGGTGTTATCATCGTGTCATGAAGGGTATGCAACCGGCATGTGTGCTGGTCTGCCCGGTCGGCGCGAGAATGTTCGGACGGATCGATGACCAGCGCAGCCCGTTATATGCTGTTATGAAGCAAGAGAAGCTGCAGGTGCTGAAGCCAGAAACAGGCAACGAACCTATGGTGCACTACCGTGGACTTGACAAGGAGGTGCGGTGATGACCGAGCTCATGACCCAGGGATTTTTGTTTCCCAATGAAATCGAGGTGCACTGGAGTCTCATGATCGTCCTTTACCCGTACATCACTGGTTTGGTTGCAGGTGCGTTTATCGTTTCTTCCCTCTACCATGTGTTTGGCCGCACCGAACTCAAGCCTGTTGCAAGGTTCTCTCTTGTTGCGGCTTTCAGCTTTTTATTGTTTGCCTGCACACCGCTGCTGTTCCATCTCGGCCACCCCGAACGCGCTTTCAACATCATGTTTACCCCTAAATTTACCTCAGCAATGTCCGGGTTTGGCTATATCTATTCGTTCTATCTCCTGCTGGTGCTGTGTGAAATATGGTTTGTATTCCGACCGACCATCATTGCAAAGGCTCGTGAAGGACATGGTCTTGCCAAGGCGTTCTACTGGGTACTGGCACTCGGGAGTATGGATGATTCAGCGGAGGCGCGTGCGCTTGACCATCGGGTGACAACGGTGCTTGCCGCGATCGGTATTCCGTCGGCCTGCGTGTTGCACGGCTATGTCGGATTCCTGTTCGGATCGCTCAAGTCAAATCCGTGGTGGTCAACACCCCTGATGCCGGTCATTTTCCTTATGTCGGCGATCGTATCGGGCATCGCGATTTTGATCGTCGGATATTTTATCGTCATGAAGGTGCGCGGCACAGAGCCGGATGAAGCGTGCTTGAAATCCTTATATGCTTATCTCTGGGGTTTTTTCATCATCGATCTTACCCTTGAGCTGCTCGAGCTTTTGACCATGGTGTATGAAGGCGAAGAGTCGTGGTCAATCATTGCATGGCTGTTGAGCGATAAATTGTGGTTCAGCTATACCACGGTGCAGATGCTTATTTGTTCGGGTATCCCGCTTGTCCTGCTCGGGCTGGTGACCCTTAAAAAAATGGATCCGCTGCTGCGCAACCGGCTTGGACTCATTTCTTCAGCGCTCATTTTACTGCAGGTGTTTGCAATGCGCTGGAATGTGGTGATCGGTGGCCAGCTGTTCTCTAAAAGCCTTCGCGGACTCACGAGCTATGCGCCAAGCTTTTTAGGTCGTGAAGGCATCCTTATGGCGGCGATTCTTTTTACGATGCCGTTTGTTGTTATGTATGTATTCAATATGATTCTTCCATTATGGCATGACGACCAACCCGAGACCAATCAGGCCTAAGGCACGGGCTGCATCTCTGGTGCGCCACCGCAATGGCTGATACGGCACTGACCTTATATATTTGAATGAGGAGATGATTGCGATATGCTCACCATGCTTGATCCGTTACTGGTAGTTGTTGCGCTGATACTCTGTATCACCGGTTTTGTGCGTCGGTCGCGGCTCTGGATGGCGGGCAAACCGGGAGAAGGAAGCATTACTGACACCCTCAGGAGGATATGGGACGTTGTATTCTACGGCATCGGGCATCGGAGAATCCTGCGGGAAGCCTCTCCGGGGCTCATGCATGCCTTTATCTTTTTTGCCTGCTTGATTCCGTTCCTTGTTGTGCTGGTAGTGCAGACTCCCTTGACGCTGCGAACATCCCTCGGCAATGGGCTGTCGCTCCTTCTGGATATTGTGGGGTTGTGTGGTCTTATCGGGATCGGCATTGCAGCATTCCGGCGATACATTCAAAAACCAGAGCGTCTGAGCGATACCCGAAGAGAAGATGCAATTGCCATTATCTGGGTGGCTGCCATTATCGTACTCGGGTTTTGTATTGAAGGCTTGCGGTTGGCGCTGACTGGTGGTCAAGATGCGCAGTGGGCGCCGGTGGGTGCGGTTTTTTCGTATATCTTTTTGCCGCTGGGGAAGGGCACACAGGTCATCCTGCACAGCCTGATATGGCGTATTCATTTTTTTGTCGTTTTAGCACTTATTGCCTTCATTCCGTATACGAAATTTCTCCATATCATTACCTCGGCCGTGAATATCTTTTTGCGGCCTTACGGGCCGCCGGGCGTTTTGCCGCGCATTAAGGATTTTGAAACCGCGGAAACCTTTGGCGCTGCACGGCTTGAGGATTTTACCCGCACCCAGCTCTTTCAGCTCGATGCCTGCACACGGTGCGGCAGATGTCAGGATAACTGTCCTGCGCACTTGACCGAAAAACCGCTCTCGCCAAAAAAACTGCTCCAAGATTTGCGGCAGCATATGGAAGAAAAAGCGGCGAAGGCGGCTGCGAAAGATCAAGAAGAAAAACCGCTGATCGGCGGGGTCATTGAGCATGAAACGATCTGGGCATGCACAACCTGTCTGAGCTGCCATTTTCAATGCCCGGTGTTTGAAACTACAGTGGACAAGACCATTGAGATGCGGCGCAATCTGGTGCTCATGGAATCCAATTTCCCGCAGGAGGTGCAGACGGTTTTCAGAAATATGGAGAATAACAGCAACCCGTGGGGTGTTGGTGCCCATACACGAGGCGACTGGGCAAATGATGTGGGTGTGAAACTGGCAAGCAGCGGCGATCCGTTTGAGTTGCTCTTTTATGTAGGGTGTGCTGGTGCCTTTGATGACCGGTACAAGAAAGTTGCGGTGGCTGTTGCAAAAATTCTGCAAAAGGCCGACATTAACTTTGCGATTTTGGGGGCTGAGGAAGGCTGTTGCGGTGATTCCGCGCGCCGGATCGGCAACGAGTATCTGTATGAAACTCTGGTGCAGAACAACCTCGCAGCTTTGCAAAACTACAATGTGAAGAAGATTTTAACCATATGTCCCCATTGCTTCAATTCACTCAAGAACGAATATCCGCAGCACGGTGCCGACTTTGAGGTCATGCATCATACCGAATTTATCTTGGGGTTGATCGAACAGGGGAGGATAAAACTCAGACCGGCAGAACAGCCGCTTAAGGTATGTTACCATGATTCCTGCTTCCTCGGCCGGTACAACAGCATCTATAGGCAACCACGCGCAATCCTGAAGGCAATACCCGGTATTTCGCTAATAGAGATGGATCGGAACCTTGATCGCAGCTTTTGCTGCGGCGCTGGCGGCGGGAGAATGTGGATGGAGGAACATTTGGGGAAACGAATCAACGAGGCGCGAACGGATCAGGCGCTTGCAAAGAATCCCGATGCCATTGCGACCGCATGCCCCTACTGTCTGACCATGCTGTTTGACGGTCTGAAGGTGCGGGAAAAAGAGGAAAGCATCAAGAGCCTTGATATAGCGGAGTTCGTATTTAGTGCAATGGAGTGATTTGACTATGAAGAGGCAATTATCAGTCTGGTGGTTGATGGCGGCGGTTCTGTTCGTCGTGGGATATGGTGCGAGTGCATTGGCAGGAACGCGTGAGATTGATGACTGTCTGGCGTGCCATGACGACCATAACCTTGTCAAGGTCGATGCCGCAGGCAAAAAGCATAGCCTGTATGTGGATCGCGATGCGTTTATGAAATCGGTTCACGGTAAGGCAGGCCATACCTGCGGTGATTGCCATGAGGGGGTCGAGGCAGGTTCTCATCCCGCAGGAGGTATCCCGGATGTCTCATGCGGTTCGTGCCATAGCGACATAGAGCAGCTGTATCGCGCAAGCAACCACGGTAAACTGTTAGAAGCCGGCAATCCCTATGCGCCGAAATGTCAAGACTGTCATACAGCACATAGCGTGTTGGTGAGCAGCGATCCCCAGTCTTCTGTTCATCCTGACAATCTCGCAAAAACCTGCGGCGTTTGCCATGAAGAAGAGGCAAAACAACCCCTCTGCTCATTGGCACTTGATTTTGCCAAGGGCAAGATTGGTGCCGATCAGTTTTCTTTAACGGCATTGCTTGCCCCGCTCGCTACCCGGGTCAAGGGACATGGGAAGGTTAATCTCGGATGCGAATATACGACGCGGCAATGCAGCAACTGCCATTTTGAAGTTGTCAAGCACGCGGAGAATGAAAACCAGCCAAAGGTATGCAGCACGTGCCATGAAAGCGGCACCAGCGGCATCGTGTTCGGAACAATTCACCGCTCTGGTGTTCTCCAAAAACCGATCCTCAGCATCATGTTGGCATTTGCCTATTTGGTGGTGATTGCCGGTATCATCATGTACTTTAAGCAGGGAGTTGTGAAGGGGGAGGTACAGGGCGCAGAAACGGGAGAACCGCAATAAATAGTTTAATACAATGGATTACGGCGCTAAGGCACATGACAATAACTTTTTCACCGTGAGCCCGCGCACAAAGCGTCTTTAATTTAATGGGATTGTTATTATCGATGACTTATCATCACCTATAACGGAAAGGATGGAGAGGCATATGAACGAGGAACTTCAGGGACTACTTGACAGGGCAAGAAAGGCACAAGCAATTGTTGAGCACTGGGATCAGGAAAAAGTCGATGAAATGGTGCTTGCAGCTGCATGGGAAGCCATTAAGCCAGAAAATGCCCAAAAATGCGCTGACCTTGCCTGCAAAGAGACCAAAATGGGCGTCTATGAAAACAAACTGACAAAGCACCGCAACAAAGCGCTCGGTGCGCTGCGCGACCTGCAGGGTGTGAAGACAACCGGCATTGTGGAGGAAGATAAGGCAAAGGGTATTTTCAAGGTTATCAAACCGGTCGGCGTGATTTTTGCCCCCATTCCCTGCACCAATCCTACGGCAACGCCGGTGGTCAAAGGCATTTATGCTCTGAAAACGCGCAATGCTATTATCTTTGCACCGCATATGATTGCGCGTCGGTGCAGCGGTTTGGCGATTGAGTTTATGCGCAAAGGGCTTGAAAAGGTTGGCGCGCCTGTTGATTTAATTCAGGTTATGGAAAAACCATTTATCGAAGATATCCAGGCGATGATGGCTGCGGCAGATTTGGTGATATCAACCGGCGGTACCCAGTCGGTTAAAGCCGCGTATTCGAGCGGTAAACCGGCATACGGTGTTGGTGCCGGCAATTCCGTAGCAATTGTTGATGACACGGCAAATATTCAAGAAGCAGCAGAAAAAATCGTCGCCAGCAAAACCTTTGACAACGCAACTTCATGCTCTGCCGAAAACTCAGCGGTTATCCATGAATCCAAATGGGACGGTATGATCGAGGCATTCAAGAAAATTGGCGGGTATTTGTGCACAGGAGAAGAAAAAGCAAAACTGAAGGCAGCGCTATGGCCTGACGGCGAACATATCAACCAAAAAGTCGTTGCGCGACCAGCAAAAAAGATCGCCGAAATTGCGGGTATTCAGGTTCCGGACACGACAACGTTTATCATGGTGATCGGCGAGCTGCCGGTTGAAAGCGATAAGTTTGCCGACGAGAAGCTGTCGCCGGTCATCACGCTGTGGAAATATTCGTCGTTCAGCGAGGCGATCGAGTTTGTGAAAAAGATCCATGCGGTTAAGGGTGAAGGTCATTGCTGCGCCATTCATACCACAAGCCGAGAACATATTCTTGAACTTGCCGAGCAGGTGCATGTCAGCCGTATGATGGTCAACCAGCCGCAGTGCTTAGCAAACAGCGGCGCGTTCACCAACGGTATGCCGTTCACTATGTCGCTTGGGTGCGGAACCTGGGGTAATAATATTTCTTCGGATAACATTACCTGGCGGCATATGGTAAACTATACATGGGTTTCAGAGCCGATTCCCGAAAACAAACCAGACGAAGAAAAGATATTCAAATCATATTGGGATAAGCACGGGAAATAAAGAAATCAGGCGATAGAAGACACGCAGAGATATTGAAAGGAGATTGCTATGGAAAGGCAAGAAGTTATCGAAAAACTGACGGGCTTTTTAAGAAAAGCACTTGCAAAAAAAGATATCGAAATTCAACCCGATAAACCGTTTTCTGATCTCGGACTCAATTCTTCCGGACGGCTTGAATTCTTTACAATGATCGAAGACGCGTTTGATCTGATGCTCGATGAAGACGAGCAGGACGCCATCAAATGTCTTAATGATGCTGTTGAGCTTGTGCTGTCAAAGGTTTCCTGATTATCCAGTCTGTTTTTCGGGAACCATCTTTTTATTGCCGGAGCATCCGCTATGATGCTCCGGCAATTTTTTAGATATGTTCCGTCTGCTTCGTGCTCTTATAAATCCTGCCGGAGGCCTGCGGTACCATCTCCGGGCAATGCTCTACAGCCCTGTGCTGTGGAGAGGTTTCCGGAAGAATATCGGAGCATGGCTTGAACGATGGAATCCGCCTGAGCATCGCCTTATCATCATCGGTCAAAGTGGGGGATACATTCTTAACAAAACTTTCCTCAGCCGCTTTCAGCACATCATTGCCGTTGATCCGGATTTGCTTGCCGCTTTGATTTTTGCCGCACGATTTCGCCGCACGTGCCAGCATATTACAATTGTCACAGAAGATTTTTTTATCACCCCCGAATACTCTGTTGCGCCGTTACAAGACTTCCTTGCAAAGTACGGTGCAGCAGCAGTTTTGTTGTCAAACTTTCTCGGGCAGATACCGTTTCTTATTACTGATGACGAGCGGCGCAGGCAATTGATATTATTTTGGCACACGCATTTGGTGCACCTTCTTGCCGGCAGAAACTGGGCAAGTTTTCATGACCGGTATTCGAGCAACCAGCGGCCAACACAGTGGCGCACATTACAGACAGAGTGCCGGTGCAGTGCCGAAACCCTTATTAGGTACTTTTACGGAAAAAATGCGGGTGGGACGTTTATCGACCACGAGACAGAAGGATATTTCCCCAATATACTCTTTTATGAATACAGTGTATGGCAGCTTACCCCTCGGAACTACCACCTCATTGAAGCGGTATATGGAGAGAAATCTGGACAACGAACACAATAGCGCAATCCAGGTGGGCATGCTTTTTACAACTTTTCCACCCTGCACAGCGATGACCGCAGCCCGGGGAATCCGGAAATCGGATCGCGCTTTTCGTGGTCGGTAAGCAGGTTGCAGTCTGCTTTATCCCAACCGTGCGGCAGGTGTACTACGCCCGGAAGTATGTTGTCGGTTATTTTTAGTTTCATGGTTATACTGCCGCGTAAGGACGAGATACGGATGCGTTCGCTTTCTTTATCCCCGATTCCGTATTGTTGCGCCGTGTCGGGATGGATTTCCGCATATGGTTCGGGATTGAGTTGCCTCAATTTTTTTATGGTTCGGTGTTGGGAATGCACGAACATCTCCTGACGGCCGCCGGTCGTGAGCACAAGCGGATATGTTGCTGCAATATCGGGCGCACTTTCTGGGCTTTCCAGAGGTTCTCTGTAAGAGGGTAGAGGGTCATAGCCTGCGGCTGCAAGCGCATGTGAATACAGCTCTATCTTTCCCGAATAGGTATAAAATCCGTTTTGCAAGAATGTTCCTGTTGGCATCTCATTAATGATACCGCCCGGATGCTGGTCAAGCTCTGCACAGGACATGCCTGCGGATTTCAGCAACGCATCAGCCGCATCCTGAAAATTTTCCCATGGGAAATACCGTTCGTACCCCATGCGACGGGCAAGGTGGAGCCATATCTCCCAGTCGGCAAGCGGTCCGTCGGGCTCTACCACCTTTCTTTGGCGGTTCAGCGGCATTGTGCCGATTTCATCGCGCTCAAGGAAAAATGCCGCCGGCAAGACAAGATCGGCTTCTCGTGCACTTGGGGTCATGAAGAGATCAATCACGGCCTTGAAAGGTATTTTTTGAAACGCCGCCCGCACCTTGTTGGTATTTGCAAGCTCCGGGATCGGGGCACCGCCGGCAACGACA
Organism: Thermodesulfobacteriota bacterium; assembly: GCA_026415325.1. Classification (GTDB taxonomy): domain Bacteria; phylum Desulfobacterota; class WTBG01; order CAIYCZ01; family CAIRTM01; genus JAOAHH01. The sequence goes on from JAOAHH010000094.1 coordinate 13,697, forward strand.
AGCGCCTGAATCGGACTTTCGTGAGCGGCAAGAATCTTTTCGAGCAGCACCAAGGCATGCGCCTGATTGATCATGCCGGTAAACATTGGATGCTCGTCCATGCCGATGGGTTTACAGGACGGCGCGGGGAGCTCGTCCTGATCAGGGAATGACAGCATCACCGGCGGGAAAAACGTATTGCCGCCGGGAACATCAACATTGCCAGTAAGCGCAAGTAGTATCATGATCGCCCTGAGGGTCTGTACAGCGTTCGTATGGTGCTCAACACCAACGCCGGTCATGATGCTTGCAGGTTTTACCGTGGCAAACAGTTGTGCCGCTTGATAGATATCGCTTAAGGGAACGACGGTTTGCGCGGCGATTTGGTCAAGATCAACGCAGCGCAGCATATCGTGCAGCTTGTCAAATCCAAAGGTATGCTGTTCGACATATGCCGTATCATAAAGCCCCTCATCAATGAGTATCCGCAGCATTGCACACGCAAGTGCACCGTCAGTACCGGGTCGCACCCGCAGGTGTAGGTTTGCCAGCGCTGCCATCTCAGAATTGCGCGGATCAACGACGATAAAAGAGACGCCGTTTTGTTTGAGGCGTTTGAGGAGCGCGCGCGTTCTCGGCATGCTGCATCCGACGATACTGCCGCTGGCGCAGGGGTTCGTCCCCCAGACCATAAGGCACCTGCTGTTGAGGATATCGGGAAGCGGCAGGCCGCCGAAGGTGGTAATGCCAGCAAGAAGCTGGGGGACAAAACATTCGCTTGCAGCAGAACACAGGTTCGGCGTGCCGTACACGCGAAGCAATCGTTTCATGAGCGCCATGGCAAGGCAGTTTTTCAGGTATGTTTGACCGTGATAGACTGCAAGACTTTCGGGCCCGTGTTTTTGTTTTACCTCCAGCAGTTTTTCGGCCAGCAGGTCAAAGGCATCTTGCCATGAAAGAGCGCGCCATGAGCCACCTGTTTTTATCATGGGAACACGGAGCCGATCTGCGGCATACAAAATATCGCGTGCTGCACGGCCTTTGACGCATAACCCTCCTTTGCTCCGTACGTGGCCCGCATAGCCTATGACTTTTGTTATCGTATTCTTTTCTCGATATGCACTCATACCGCAGGTTCGTTCGCAGATACTACAGAAGGTAATAACGCTTTGATGCATGATTCGTGCTCCGGTGTATTGGTTTTCAGACATGTTATGAATCTGTCTACCATGTGTTTTAATGCAAGGCAAGCAATGCGCGAATTGTTGGTATGTGGTATCCTCTTGTCATGCTCGAAAAGTATTGTGTCACAGAGCATAATCTGCTATGGTACAGACTTCCATTAAACATTTATGTCAGGCTGCGAAGGTGCCGTTGGTTATTGCTGGTGCCCAAGGCTTGAGGAAAGAGAGGCTCATGTGGAAGTTAAGGTGTACGGGAATGATGTTGAGAAGGCACTCAAAGTTCTGAAACGCAATCTCAGTAAGGAAGGATTTTTCCGAGAGTTGCGTGAACGAAAGCATTATGAAAAACCTTCGGTGAAGAGAAAGAAAAAACAGACCGCGGCACGCAAAGCCCGTCAGCGCATGGAGCGACGCAAAGCAGGACTTTGAAGCACAAGGTCAATAATTTTTTGTGAGGGTTTGAACGCACGGGATACACACGTGAGCCCCATCAACACACTGAAGCCGTGTTTCCATGACAAATTCACCGCACCGATCGCAGGGAATTGAACGGTGAATGCGAGCAGGCTCAGGTTCATCGATACTCACCTGCTGTATGTTGAGTATGGTTGCAGCAGGCACCGTGAGCACCCATTGTGTAAAACGTTCACGATCCTCGCGCATGCCCTCTGGAACAGCGTTGCGGTTAAAGGTCACCCGGACACCTTTGCGTGATCTGCGGCTATAGAGGGTGTATGCCATTTTGCCCCAGTCGCGAAAAATCAGATTCCCCTTCCCGAATGTACAGCCAGTAACGCATTGGAGCGCATCAACACCACAGCTGTTGTTTTCGACAATGGCCACAACTTCTTCATCATCTGAACGGGTTGCGCCGAGCGCTTCCATTGCCTCTTGTGCCATGCGAAATCCGATGGCAAGCCCCGGGCAAGCATGGCCGTGAAACCTGACGACATCGTCAAATGTCATACCCATTCTTTCTGCTATGGAATTGTTTTCCAATACGTATACCAAACATCACGAACACTCTGAAGACGAAGTGGCATGACAACAGCGGCGGCTTGGCATGCACGTTCAAATTCAAGATATGAAGAAAAAAGCCGGGTTTCCCCTGTTGCCGTGTCGAGTAAAAACCATCCCTCGACGGTTTTGTCATTTTTTGAGCGGCTGATGCCGGTTTCGCCGACAACATAGCGGCCTTGATGTTCACAGCGTATGATGTTGCTGACCATTGTTTCTCCTTCGCGCCAGCGTCGTATTGCAGCATGTTCCATTGATCCGGTCATGACAAGTTCATAAGGAATACCGAGCGGCACACGCCAAGAATCCCAATCGCACCGCCCGTTCCAATAATCGTTTTTGGTGCTTTCAATGCTGTACACGCTTGCGCCGCACATCACACCAACAAAGAGCGCTGTGGTGAGCACGATGAGCATAAGTTTTGTCGTTAGGTGGAGAGAGCGTTTTTCAGGAGGCGTTTTGCGCAGGCGGTGATATAGCGGCAGGCAGCCAAATACAAGTATAACACCCAACAGGAAACCTGCTGGAGCATACAGCAGCGCCCAGCCGATCAGAATATCAGATCTCATCGTGTACCAGCCTAATATAACAAGACAAATAACAGGATTTGAAGGTCAATAATGAGGCGCAAAAATATAGTGCGAAGAGAGGGTCTTTGCTTTTTGCACCTTGCAATACCATTGTGTCAGACATGATCAAAAAAAATCAAAGAAAACATCAAAAGGCCACCAAATATACAGAAAAATAGTAGCCGCAGTGACTGAAAAGCACGGAGCCTGTCGTGTGGTTGCGCATGTTCTTCATAGCTCACCACAAGCCGCGCAAGCGGAGATGATAACAAACAGCCACCACACAGGAGTATTTCGATCAGATACGCTTCAAAAAATTTTTGGAGCATCACGTTATTAGGGGGTTACCCTATCTCTACAAGTTTTTGCTTTCGATCCACCGGAGCAGAAGCAGACCGGCAATGATGACTATGGGTATAATAAACCAGTGGCCGACCCCGAGCGCCTGTGGCACGGTTATTTTCCCGAAATCGCCAAACGTCAGAAGTGTGTTCTTGAACCACGGATAGAGTTCTGCGTACACACCGGCACCAACCAGCATCCCGAGCACGCCCCAGAGTCCGTCAATCCTGCCCTCTGCAACCGCCCCAATGGAGGTGCCGGGACAATACCCGAGCAATCCCCATCCGATGCCGAACACAAGTCCGCCGGGGATCACGGCGCCGAGGATGGTCGGTTTAAGCGACAGCGAGGCAATTCCTATATCTTTCAGAATGTAGATGCCGACCATGCCGGTCATGACCGCCGAGAGCATGAATTTGACAATTGTCATGTCCAAAAACCGGAGTGCGCCGATTTGTTTATCGTATCGGAGTACCTGTGCACGCTGGAGGAGAAAGCCAAACATAATGCCGGTGATGAGTCCGTAGAGCAATTCTTTCATGATCGTGTCCCTCCCCCAAAAAGGATGCGTGTCATGATGATGCCGCCGGTAAAAAAGCAGACAAGGGCAATAAGGCTGCCGACTGATAGTTGGGCACCACCGCTGAGACCATGGCCAGAGGGGCAACCGTCGGCAAGACGGGCACCGATCATTGCAATAGTGCCCCCGACGAATGCAACGATCGCACGTTTTATGATGCTCTGACCAAAGCGACGCTGCCACATGTCGGGTATCAGTTGTAGTGCATAGGTGCCCGACATTTTTGCGGCCAGCGATGCACCGAAAAAGATGCCGATTACAAACATCCATTGCCAGTCAACCATCGGCTTCTCTTTTTTAAAATAATCGAGATTTGCAACGTGGTCGGGACTTATAGACTTTTCAATCATGCCGACAGATCGGACAAATGTTGTCGAGGTGCCGAAAAATTTGCCCGATACTGCGACCGAACCGATCAGCACACACCCTGCAAGCATTCCTGCAACATAAGGATTCCAGTACGGATTTTTCTTTTCTGACTGCATACGCTTTTTCCCTCCTGCCCGACTCTTGACCTTTGTCTTCTGACTCCTCATTTCATATATTACTGCGCCCGCTCTATTTTGCAACTGCTTATCAGCATTATTTTGAAAACGGTGATTGTGAAAGCGTAAACGGTTCTCTGTTATGTCATGTGATTTTATGCTTGTTTTAACCATCATTCGCACATATGAAAAATGAGAACCAAAACCCAAAAACATGAATTCCGTATTGCAAACACCTGTTGACGCAAGGGGCAGTTCAGCCTATACAGTTGATAAGAAACCGGAGAGGAGGGAGAATGATATGCACGAAGCGCTCTTTTATACAGCACGAGAAAACAAAACCATTGACTGTGCATTGTGCCCGCACCGGTGCACGATCGCACCCGGAGCAACCGGTATATGCGGTGTGAGGAAAAACAGCAACGGCACGCTTGAGAGTGTTGTTTACGGTCAGGTGATTGCCGAGCATGTTGACCCGATTGAAAAGAAGCCGTTTTTCCACTTTTACCCCGGATCCCGCGCATATTCTCTTGCCACAGTCGGGTGTAATTTTCGATGCCGCCACTGCCAAAATGCAGAGATTTCGCAAATGCCAAAAGACAGAGGCATCATTATGGGCACTGAACGCACACCGGAGGACATTGTCCGTAGAGCACAGGAAAACGGATGCGCGAGCATTTCCTATACCTACACCGAGCCGACTGTGTATTACGAATTTGCGTATGATACGGCCCGGCTGGCTCATGAACGCGGCATTAAGAATAACTTTGTTACCAACGGGTATATCAATCCCGAACCACTTGAGCATATCAGCCCGTATCTTGATGCTGCCAATATTGACCTTAAGGCATTCAGTGATGATTTTTACAAAAACATCTGCGGCGGCAGACTCCAACCTGTTCTTGATGCCATCCGGCACTATAAACGGCTCGGCATCTGGATCGAAATCACCACCCTGATCATTCCGGAACTGAACGACGATCCGCGAGAACTGGAGGACATTGCACATTTCATTGCCGATGTGGGCACCGATACTCCGTGGCATGTGACGGCATTTCATCCTATGTACCGAATGCTCGATAAACCACGAACAAACGCTGCTACGTTGCATAAAGCGCGGGAGATCGGATTGCGCGCCGGACTCTCCTATGTGTATACCGGAAATGTACCGGGCGAGGAGGGAGAAAACACGTATTGTGCCAGATGTGGAGCGGTGCTGATTCGGCGGTATGGTTTTTTTATCCGAGAAAACAACCTGCGCAATGGCGCATGCCCAACCTGTGGAAACATCCTTGCCGGCAGGTTTACCTGATGCGCATGGGCATGTTACGCAATCCGGCGCATTGTTTCGAAATTGCAGATCCTGAAATCCGGGATGCCCTCATGGTTGCGCATAAGGAGCCCTTGTGGGTTTATCGATAAAAGCACATGGGTTCCCTTGAGGCTTAAATCTTCAAACCCTGCGGCAGCGAGTGCACTTTTGACATGCGCCATCACCTCGATGAATTCTTGGTTTGTAATGAGTCCACGCCGAAGGGCATTTAACGCATTGATGCCAGTATAATAATCACCGTCCTTCTCGGCAAGAGATTCATCGGGTCCGTTCCAGAATCCCCAAACGGTTATATAATCGTGATCGCTTCGCAGAATCGGCTCGCCGTCAGGGGTGAGCAGTCCGTGATGTGACCGGAATCTCCGCAGATCAGGAGGTGAAGAGGCACCGGCAGTGAGCCCGGTCATGTAAATGGCTCGAGGATAGACGGTCGGTATGCCGCTGCGCGACAATTCAAAGGCTATCGCAAATTCCTCAAATGGACTGTTGTATCCATAGGCACTGACAACATGCGCTGCTTCATCAGCAGCGGGATCGGGCAATTCGCCGACTTTTGATATTTTCCAGACGATATTGATGTTGTCTTTTGTTTTTGTGTAATAGATATCGTCGGTCGGGGATAATTTTGTCCGCGGTGTTTTGCGCCACCGCTCTGGTTGAAAATAATCAAACAGATCAGGATCGTGCCCGACGACCCAGAGGGTGCCGCTGGTGCTCTCGGTGAGGCCCCAAACATAATCGACACCGAGAATATTAACCGGCTTCAGGTGTTGCGGCCATGAAATGGAGGTATTGTCCTTAAATCGGTCACGCTGCTTCACCAGATAGCTGACCCTCCGTGTTGTCTGTACCTCCTGTTCATGTTCCGGCGTGCGCTGTAGCAGCTCAAAATCCACAAGCGTATAAACATACCGGTTTTGTTTATCCTTCATAATGGTGCCGTCAGGCCTGATGCGCACGATAAAGTGTGCGGGCTTTTGGTCGAGTACCCGAAAGCCTTTTTCCCGCAGCTCGGCGATCACCCGTTCGGTAAAGAGCGCGAGTTCCTGTTCGGGAATGCCCGTTCGCTCAAATGCTTCGACCGCATCGACACCGTGCACCCATTTGTAAATCAGAATGTATTGACGCAAGATGTCGATTTCAACCCCGGGATGTTTGGCGATTTTACTGATGATCTTATGCCGGGATCTGCCAGTTTGCCATAGCTGCAGCTTTTCAGGTGGCACATAGATCGCAAGCGGCTTTTGCAGCATGATCCGCGTACGGCAGGTGCCGTTGCTTGCGGCACGGAGCTCTTCGACAAGCGCGAACTCTTCAAACGGGCTGTTAAACTCTGCATTGAGCACGTTTTCGATGATTCGTGTTTCCAGCGGAACATCTTGACCAAACCGGCACCACTTCACAACAAGATCAAGACTGCGTCCGCCGATTTCGCGGGTCGTCACCCGATAGATCGTGCTCGTGCCTTGCAGCCGTTCACGGTTTGCACGGAACCATTTGCCGGTATACCAGTTTTCGGGAAAGAGATGCCGAATGAACGGCATGCCGTGCCGCGTGACATAGAGGTCGCCGCCATCAGAGGTTTTTGCATGAACATACTCGACATTCAGGCATTTTGTCAGGGAAATATCAGGATGGTGCTCTGTCCAAAACTTTTTAAGCCCCGGTGATTCGAGAGAAGGCGATGCGAGATGGTGCTGCTCTTCCATTATGTTACGCCTATTGTTACGTTCCATTCATAAAATGAAATACTGTTATGCCTTTTTTGTACTGTAGCACCCGCTCAATACCATGTCAATGCCGGCACGGCAGGTGTCGAAACCGTGACTCGTGTAGCGAGGATCGAGGTTTATGTTTCAAGTTGCAGTTTAGGCAAACATTCCTTATAGTAATGAAAATCAGTGAACAATCACAGGAGTTCTTCCATGAGAAGTAAAGTAGCGGTCATCGGTGCCGGAAACGTCGGTGCAACGTGTGCATTTCAGATTGCACGACATGGATATGCGGATATCGTGTTGCTTGATATTGTCGAGGGACTAGCAGAAGGCAAGGCGCTTGATATGGCGCAGGCCGCAGGGATTGCAGATGCCGAGCGACACATTATTGGGACTACCGACTATGCCTTGACAGCAGGCTCGGCTGTGGCGGTGATCACCTCCGGCATTACACGGAAACCAGGCATGAGTCGCGATGATCTTGCTGCCACGAATGCTGCGATCGTAACGCAGGTTACCCGCGAGATTATCCGATATTCGCCCAACTGTATCATTGTTGTTGTTACCAATCCGCTTGATGCAATGGTACACATAGCTCTGCGCGAGAGCGGACTGCCACGAACGCGTGTTGTCGGGCAGTCAGGCGTTCTTGACAGTGCTCGCATGCGAATGTTCATCGCGCAGGAGCTTGATGTCGCGGTTGAAGATGTTTCAGCGCTGGTTCTCGGTGGGCACGGCGACACTATGGTGCCGGTACCGCGGTTGTGTTCGGTCGGCGGTGTACCGCTGCAGGAGCTTTTGCCGCCGGAGAAAATTGAGGCAATCGTCCAGCGTACGATACACGGCGGCGCGGAAATAGTGTCGCTTCTTAAAACCGGGAGCGCGTTCTATTCGCCGGGCGTAGCTGCTGCCGAAATGGTTGCAGCCATTGTGCAGGATCGAAAAAGGATATTGCCGTGTGCCGTATATCTTGAAGGTGAATACGGCATCAACGGTATCGTGGTCGGTGTTCCGGTTAAACTCGGCAGGCAGGGGGTCGAGCAGATCGTTGAACTCCGCTTAACCGATAGTGAGGCTGCGGCACTCAAAAAATCTGCCGAAGCAGTCAGCTCTCTTATACAGGCGCTTAATGCTCGGAAAGCATAGCTTGTTATAAAAGCGATCTTTTGCCTCAAAAGAAAATGAGTGGCATTGTTTCATAGTTGGGGGGATCACAAGAAGGGGTATCAGTGCGCGCAGAAACGCACATGATGAATTAACAAGCCCGTGCATGATGCCGGGCAAAATGGGTGCTATGCAAGGCATAGCAGACGCTTTTTATCAGGAACCTTTTGTTTTTCCTTCTGATTATTTTTATCCTCTTTATTGTCTATTTAGGCAGAGCAGTTTTGGACAGCCTCCTTCAGATTTTGTATTGGTGAGAGCGGGAATATGCGTCTATTGCGGTAAAAGGTTTTTGTAAAAGAGCACTTGATGGACCAACATTTGTAGAAGGTATTTCAGTAAGTTGGAAGTGGCCAAGCATTATGGGGGGGAACTTTTTTCTTGAAATATTTCAGAAAACAAGACATATTAGTGTTGTCGTTCAAAGCAAACCGTTTGTTTTTTTCTGCAAGCCCTGGTGGGTTGTTATCATTAGTGTGG
>JAOAHH010000156.1 GCA_026415325.1 Thermodesulfobacteriota bacterium
GTGCAACCGTCCGGCACATTGCATGAGAAGGAGGCCCTCGTGTCAACAGCAATTTCCATGAAACAGCTTCTTGAAGCAGGTGTCCATTTCGGCCATCAGACCAGCAAATGGAACCCAAAGATGAAACCGTACATTTATGGCGCTCGCAACGGTATTCATATCATTGATTTGCAAAAAACGGTGGTGTTGTTCAAGGAGGCATACGATTTTATCGTTGAAACGGTTGCGCATGGCAGCACCGTGTTATTTGTAGGTACCAAACGCCAGGCACAAGAGGTGATCCGTGAGGAAGCACAGCGGGCAACTATGTTTTATGTGACAAACCGCTGGCTCGGCGGACAACTCACCAATTTTCAGACGATCAAAAAGAGCATCGAGCGATTGAAAATGCTTGAGACTATGCGCGATGACGGAAGCTTTGCGAGTTTCAAGAAAAAAGAAGCGCTTGGGTTTGAACGTGAAATTGAGCGCCTCAATTTTGTGTTTGCCGGGATCAGGGATATGGAAGATCTGCCCGGAGCGCTTTTTGTGGTCGATCCGAAGAAAGAGCGAATCGCGGTATCTGAGGCACGAAAATTGGGTATTCCAACGGTTGCGCTGCTTGATACCAATGCCGACCCTGAGGAGGTTGATTTTCCGATACCGGCAAACGACGATGCCATCAGGGCGATCAAGCTGTTTGCCTCAAAAATCGCCGATGCCTGTCTGGAAGGGTTGCGGAAACGCGAGGCGGTATTGCAGGAAGAGCTGGCTGCTGAGAAATATGAATCTGCTGCGGCAGCAGAATAACGTGCGGTAACGTATCATTTATGCAGAAAGGATAATGTGTCTATGGCAGTTGATGCAAAAATGGTCAAAGAACTGAGGGAGAAAACCGGTGCGCCGATGATGGACTGCCGTGAAGCGCTTGCAGCTTCGGATGGCGACATGGAAAAAGCGATTTTGTACCTGCGTCAGAAAGGCATTGCCGCCGCAAGCAAAAAGATGGATCGCGCGACAAAAGACGGAAAAATCGTCTCATATATCCATCCCGGCGATAAACTGGGCGTGCTGGTCGAGGTATTTTGTGAAACGGATTTTGTGGCGCGGAGCCCTGAATTCGCCGAGTTCACGCGTGATATCGCCATGCAAATTGCTGCTGCAAATCCGCGATATCTTGCACGGGAGCACGTTCCCGAACATGTTCTTGAACAGGAGCGCGCTATCTATCGGTCACAGGCACAGAGCTCGAACAAACCCGCCAATGTGATTGAAAAAATCGTGGAGGGGAAACTTGAGAAATTTTTTACTGAAGTGTGTTTGCTGGAGCAGCCTTTTATTAAGGACGACAAGATGGCGATCCGCGATGTGGTGAAAGCTGCCATTGCAAAATTCGGTGAAAATATCGGCATCGGGCGCTTTGTCCGATTTAAACTCGGAGAAACTGCATAACCCGGAGTCACATGGCGGGACGGCGACGAAACGCATTTAAACGGGTGCTTCTGAAGCTGAGCGGTGAAGTATTGAAGGGAACTCATCGCTACGGTATCGATGCTTCGGTGCTCCAGCACATGGCGCTTGAAATTAAACGGGCATATCGTTCCGGTACGGAAATCGGGATCGTCATCGGCGGCGGGAATATTTTTCGCGGGGTTTCCGAAAGCGCACGCACTATGGACCGCTCGAGCGCCGATCACATGGGCATGCTTGCAACGGTCATGAACAGCCTTGCGCTGCAGGACGCGCTTGAAAAGATCGGTGTTCCCACGCGTGTCCAGTCGGCGATTCAGATGCGCCAGATTGCAGAGCCGTATATTCGCAGGCGTGCGATCCGCCACCTTGAAAAAAAAAGGGTTGTCATCTTTGCAGCCGGCACCGGTAATCCTTTTTTTTCGACCGATACCGCTGCGGCGCTGCGCGGCAGCGAGATCAATGCTGATGTGCTGCTTAAAGCAACCAAGGTCGACGGTGTCTACGACCGGGATCCCGCACAGTATCCCAATGCACGACGCTATGTACGGCTTACCTACCAAGAGGTGATTGAAAAACAATTGGGTATTATGGACCTGACGGCAATAACGCTGTGCATGTCCAATAATCTTCCGATTCTTGTGTTTGATGCAACTGTTTGCGGCAATATTTACAAAGCCGTGACCGGAACAATTATAGGGACATTTATACAGGGGTGATATATGGATAAGGCAGTACTGCAGCAACTGGCTACCAACATGGACAAAAGCATTGAGGCGCTTGAGAAGGAACTCAGTCGTGTCCGAACCGGTCGTGCGTCCGTCACACTGCTGGACGGTGTACGGGTAGATTATTACGGAACGCCGACACCGCTCAACCAGCTTGCAACGATTTCCATCCCCGAACCGCGTTTGATTACCATTCAACCGTGGGATGCGTCGGTGCTCAAAGAGATTGAAAAAGCAATTCAAAAAGCGGATCTTGGATTAACGCCAACCAGTGACGGTAAGATCATTAGAGTTGCGATCCCCCCACTCACCGAAGATCGACGCAAAGAGCTCGTGAAGTTGGTGAAGAAGATGGCGGAGAACGCAAAGGTTGCCATACGAAATCACCGTCGGAAGGCAAACGATGATCTCAAGGCGCTCAAAAACGACAAAAAAATTTCAGAAGACGACTATTTCAAAGGGCAAGAAGAGGTCCAGAAAAAAACCGACGACTACATTAAAAAATGCGATGACCTTGCAAAGCGCAAGGAAGATGAAATCCTCTCGTTTTAAGCAGTCAAACGTATTATTGTGGGGCGCCGCGTCTCGATATCCCACAGTATTGTATTGTTGTGCCTTTTAACCCTCCGTAGGTGTTTTGTCCGTTCTCATTCATTTCACCCGAGATCCTGGTCAGTATATACTGGCAGCATGTTTGCGCATGATGTGCTTGTATGCTCCCATGACGAGTACGATGGTGCAAGAAGCACTACCACTATGATGTGGAGGGTTTTTAAAATTACGGGAACCAAGTCCTGAACCATCGCTGGTGCGGTGCGCTCTTACGACAATACCGTATCATCCCTCCACCATCAGAATGAATCCGGTTCATAAACAGCCTGTGTGGGAAAATAGGCTTGTGAGTAACAAAGCTTTATGGTATTTTCACAGCCATTGTAAAATGCTCCGTCCTATGGATGATCGAAAGCTGAACAAAGAAAAGATTCCCCGACATATTGCCATCATCATGGACGGCAACGGCCGATGGGCAAAAAACCGGGCGTTGCCCCGAATTGTCGGACATCGGTACGGGATGGAATCGGTGCGGGAGGTGGTGACGGCGTGCCGTGAGCTCGGTGTTGAAGTGCTGACCCTGTATGCGTTTTCAGCAGAGAACTGGAAGCGTCCACGCCGCGAAATCAGGGCGCTGATGAATCTTCTGAAGAAATATATCCGCGCTGAAATCGATGCCCTCAACCGCAACCAGATCCGCGTCCATTTTATCGGTGATATCGACAAGCTCCCTGACGATGTCAAACCTTTGCTTGATGAAGCGGAGCGAACCACAGCCGGTAATAGCGGCATGATACTAAACCTTGCCTTAAGTTACGGTGGCAGGCAGGAGATTGTTCGTGCTGCAGCACGGCTTGCCGAGGCAGTTGTGCGCGGCAAGGTCGCGACTTCGGAAATCACCGAAGCAGTGTTTGCACAGTATTTGTATACAGCAGGCCAGCCGGATCCGGATCTTCTCATCCGTACCAGCGGGGAACAGCGTGTGAGCAACTTTTTGCTATGGCAGATCGGTTACGCCGAGCTCTATTTTACCAGCGTCCTATGGCCTGATTTCAGGCGGAAACACCTGTATCAGGCGTTGCTTGAATATCAGAAACGCAAACGGCGTTTTGGTCTTACGGACGAGCAACTCAGGGAGGCATGACCGAGAACCATTTCTATTTTGGTGCTGTACTTTTGGCTTAGCCTTTTCATATCCGTTTATGTTATCACGCCGTATAGCAACAGCCGTATTCGGACTCCCCTGCGTTATTGCAGCGATTGTCATTCTGCCTCCATGGGCATTTTCCGTATTCATGCTCTGTATTATTGCATGTGCGGTCTGGGAGTATTGTACAATGGCACTGCCTCAAGAGCCGTATATTGGGAAGGTCATCGTTGCAGCTGCAGGATGTATACCGGCGGTTGTCGTGCTGCTTGAGGCAAATTGGCCTCTGTCCAGATTCCCCCAAGGTATTGGTTTGATACCTTTAAGTGTTGTATTCGGTATCGCTGTACTTTTTTTTTATGCGCTTGTATCTTCTGCCGATCCGCATGCAGGCATACAAAAGATTGCGCTTGCAGGTTTGGGCATGCTGTATATTACCTTGCCGCTTTCATATAGTATGCTGCTCAAAGCTCTTATCGGCGGTGCTGAGCTGCTGTTGCTGCTGGTGAGTGTCACGTGGGTGGGCGATACCGCGGCGTATGGCACGGGGCTCACTATGGGGAGACGGCGTTTGTGCCCGCGGATCAGTCCCGGGAAGACTGTTGAAGGGGCAATTGGAAGCTGTGTGGCTGCGGTTTTGACAGCGGTTGTATTCTGCCGGATTGCGATGCCCCATGTCGGCATCGGAACCGCCATGATGCTCGGCTTTGCGATGAATATCGCGAATCAGTTCGGCGATCTAAGCGAATCACTGTTGAAACGCGCATATGGCAGGAAGGATTCGGGGACATTGCTGCCCGGGCATGGCGGCATGCTTGACCGGATCGACAGCCTGCTTTTCGCAACGCCACTGCTGTACTATTGGAGTATGGTGTTGCATTGACAATGATGAACCTTGCAATACTTGGATCAACCGGATCGGTCGGCACCAGTACGCTTGCCGTCGTCAGTAAGTACCCTGATCGCTTCAAAGTTGCAGGTCTTGCGGCAGGGAGTAATGTCGAGCTGCTGGCACAGCAGATACGAATCTTTACCCCCCAGGTTGTCTGTGTCGGTGACGATGCATCCCGCGACAAACTTGCCGTGCTCCTCTCAGGAAAGCCATCGCCTGAATTGCTGACCGGCCAAGACGGAATGCGCACGATTGCTACGCTTGATGATGCTGATATGATTATTCAGGCGGTCGCCGGCGCTGCAGGGCTGCTGCCGACTGTAGCAGCAGTGGGTGCCGGGAAAAAGATCGGCCTTGCAAATAAGGAATCACTCGTTATGGCCGGTGCGTTGATCATGGCTGAGGCACAGCGCACCGGAAGTGCCATTATCCCGATTGACAGCGAGCACAGTGCCTTATTCCAGTTGCTGAGCGGACAACGCCGTGAAAACATTCGCAGCATTATTCTGACCGCCTCGGGAGGGCCGTTTCTTGGGCATGCGTTGGAAGACCTTGAGCGGGTGCAGCCTATCGACGCGCTGCAGCACCCCCGATGGAAGATGGGCCGCAAAATTACTACCGATTCTGCATCATTGATGAACAAAGGGCTTGAGATTATAGAAGCGCACTGGCTGTTTGGTATGCCGGCGGACAAAATACAGGTGGTGATTCATCCAGAAAGCATCATCCATTCAATGGTCGCGTTTATCGACGGCACCGTCATTGCACAGATGTCACATCCCGATATGCGCGCTCCGATTGCATATGCATTATCGTGTCCGGAACGGCTCGATAATGTCATAGCCCCACTTGATTTTGCAACGCTCGGCAGGCTTACGTTTCAGACGCCAGATATGCACCGATTCCCCTCGCTGCAACTGGCCTATGATGCGCTCGCAGCAGGCGGTCTTATGCCGGCGGTTATGAATGCCGCCAATGAAGTGGCAGTACAGAAGTTCCATGAGCACGAGCTTTCATTTACCAGCATCCCCCGTCTCGTTCGGGAGGTGATGGAACATTTCAATGGTCCCAGCACGATAAATCTTGAGTCGATTTTGTGGGCTGACAGGTGGGCACGTGCTGAAGCAGAACGGCTTTTGCACAAAGAATAGGGCAACACCACAACAGAACAGAATACTTTTATCAGGGTGGAACGAAGTGGTTCCGAAACGAGGTGACGATGATTGAGTATATAACCGGCATCATTATGAATTATATTATTCCCGCATCGGTATTGCTCGGTGCGTTGATTCTCGTCCATGAGTTCGGGCATTTTATCGTTGCAAAGCGACTTGGCATTCGTGTGTTAAAGTTTTCCCTTGGTTTCGGCCCGAAGATCATCGGTACAAAAATCGGTGAGACGGAATATGTGTTGTCATTGCTTCCGCTAGGGGGCTATGTAAAACCGCTCGGAGAGACACCGGACGAGCCGGTCAGCGAGGCGGATAGACCTTTTTCACTAACCGGTCAGTCTCCTGCAAAACGAGGCGCCGTCCTTATCGCAGGGTCGTTGTTTAACATTCTGTTTGCCTTTACTATTTTTGCCTGTACCTACATGATCGGTGTCCCTGCCCTGACGCCGCGCATCGGAGCCGTGGTCGAAGGAGCGCCGGCACATCGTGCTGGATTGCAGGAGGGGGATGAAATTATTGCGGTTAATGCACAGCCGATTGAACTTTGGGACGAATTGTCCTCGATGGTCGAGCACAGCAATGGGATACCGCTTACGCTCACGGTCAAACGCGGCGACCAACAATTTACCTGTACGGTCCAACCGCAACTTACCGAGGGACGCACGATGTTCGGGGAGACGGTGCAGAGTTATAAAATCGGGATTGTGCATGCGGGGACACCTGACGCGCGGACTGTAAAACGGTACAATCCGGTGATTGCCGTATGGAAGGCAGCACAGGATACGGTGCGCTGGTCAGTGCTCACGCTTAAGGGGGTTTGGGTGCTTGTTAAAAGTCCAATTGAGCGGCGCAATGATATCGGCGGTCCGATTCTGATCGGCAAGCTTGCGGGCGATTTTGCCCATGTCGGGCTTATGAGTTTTGTACTGCTGATGGCAATGATCAGCGTCAATCTGGGGGTGCTGAACCTGCTGCCGATCCCCATCCTTGACGGCGGGCATCTTCTATTTTTGGCAATCGAAGGGGTTAAGGGGCGCCCGCTTGGGATCCGTACTATGGAAATTGCCCAGCAAATCGGTTTGGCAGTGCTTTTGATGGTCATGGCGTTGGTGTTCTATAATGACATCACCCGCCTGATACCAAAGTAAAAAACGCTATGTACATTCTTGCCGTTGAGACCGCTACTACAACCTGCAGCGTTGCCCTTGCCTCAGATACAAGCATTCTTGCAGAGATGCTCCTGCATGAACAACACCACTCGGAAAACGTGATTCCACTCATTGAGCGTCTGGTTGCAGATGCTGTTTGCGTTCGGCATGAGATTGGCTGTATTGCTGTGGATATCGGGCCCGGCTCCTTCACCGGACTTCGCGTCGGCATCAGCACAGCGCAAGGGCTTGCATTTGCCCTCGGCTGCCCGATTGTCGGCGTGTCAAGCTTGGAGATACTTGCGCAGCAAGTGACGGCTCCAGAAGCCTCTGTCTGTCCGATGATCGAGGCACCACGCGGCCAGGTTTATACGTGTTTATACAAGATGGATCCAAACGGTAGACTTGCTATGAGTCGTGAACCGACGGTGGCACGTCCTGATGTATGGGTGCGGTTACTGAGTGGCACGGTTGTGTTTACCGGTCTCGGTGCACTCCGATATCGAAATCTTATTGCCGCATCGTATTCCGGGCGCGCGCTATTTATGATACCTCCTCTCGCCCAGCCACGCGCATCGACACTTGCCGTGATTGCCTGGGAAGCGTATCGCGAAGGGAGAGCATGCATACCGGAATTGCTAAAACCGCAGTATATTCGGCAGCCGGACGCGGTGCTTCCTTACCCGCATACAAGTGATTTATGTAAATAGATAATTGCCCATTTGGGAAATGCTGTGATACAATAATAAATAAAAATGGCGAAACAAGGTGGTTGCATGAAACTTAAAGGTGCTGCGGTTCTGCTTGAGTGCCTGCGGAGGGAAAAGGTGCGCGTCATTTTCGGATATCCGGGCGGATCAGTTCTTGATGTCTACAATGAACTGTATGATGCGGATATCACCCATATTTTGGTGCGGCACGAACAGGCGGCGGTTCATGCTGCCGACGGTTACGCGCGGGCAACCGGTGATGTCGGTGTTTGTCTTGTGACATCGGGTCCCGGTGCGACCAATACGGTTACTGGGCTCGCCACGGCATATATGGACTCTATCCCCGTGGTGGTGTTTAGCGGTCAGGTGCCGACCATGCTTATCGGCAACGATGCATTTCAGGAGGCCGATATTGTCGGCATCACCCGTCCGTGTACTAAACATAACTATCTGGTGAAAAGCGTCGCAGAACTGCCCCGTATTATCAAAGAAGCATTTTATATAGCACGCTCTGGGCGCCCGGGACCGGTGCTGATCGACCTTCCCAAGGATGTGGTCAATCAGACGACAGAATTTTCCTATCCGGATAAGGTCGATATCCGCGGCTATAAGCCGACGATTAAAGGCAATACCCGCCAGATTATGCGCGCGCTTGAACATATCGTTGCAGCAAAGAAACCCATCATCTATGCCGGCGGCGGCGTGATCGCTGCAAACGCATCCCACGAGCTGCGCATGTTTGCCCGGGCGCTCCAAATTCCAGTGACCATGACACTCATGGGGCTTGGGTGTTACCCCGGAAGCGATCCGTTGTCACTGGGAATGCTGGGCATGCACGGCACGTATTGGGCGAATATGGCGGTCACAAACTGCGATGTCCTTATTGCCGTCGGAGCGCGCTTTGACGACCGGGTGACCGGCGATGTCAACAGTTTCGCGCCCCATGCCACAATCATCCATATTGATATCGATCCTACATCGATCAGCAAGAATATTAAGGTTGATATTCCGATCGTCGGAGATGCTCGGGAAATACTGCGCGATATGCTCGCAGCGCTCGGCAATCGTAAGGTTGCGAAAACGGCGCGCA
>JAOAHH010000020.1 GCA_026415325.1 Thermodesulfobacteriota bacterium
CGCTTTTCTTTGAGGCAACATGCATGGTTGACCGGATGCCGGCGGCTTCAAGACCAAGGTGCAAACGGTAGGCCGCCTTGCCCGCTCCGCCGCTGTCGGATGTGCTGATTATGGCGATTGTAATTCCGTCAGGCTCCGAGACCGATTTTTTATATTCCATGCTTGTTGTATCCTGCATGAGGTTCAAGAAAAACTATGAAAAGAGAGGGCTCAAACGTTGTACTTTAAACCGTTCTGCGAAAAAAGGGGGCGCGTTCTATAAGGCTGCTGTTGTGCGTCGCCAAACATACAAGGTCGGAAAACGGAAGTGGCTGCGTTATCAAGCGGAGGAAGTTTCCTTATCAAGCCAAGTTCTTAACGTGGCTACAAAATCGTCAAAATCACCCAAGCGATTTTTAAATATGGTGAAAACCTGAAGAGGATCAACGGTCTCGTAAAAATGGACTATTCTATTGCGGAAGCGCGCCATCAAGGCATAACGCTGAGCTTGATCCGTTGTTATGACACCATGCTCTGCCAGCACCATAAAGGCATCGGCATAATTACTCGGCTCCCGCCAACGTTTATCGGATATTATATGATGGGTCAGATCAATACACGCCTCAATCGCTATCTGCAGCGTACGCTCAACAAAACGTTGTGCTCTGATGTCACTCATAAAGCGATCCTGCGTGATGTCTTTGGCATCTTTTAGATCGGCTATGAAGCCTTCGATATTTGCAAGCAGTCTCAACGCAATATCTGTATTAACCATGGTCTGCCCGCATGCGGCGTCTGATATAATGTTTTGCATCCACATATTCCTTAAAGGAAGCGAGCTCCATACAAGCCCTTTGTGCAGGATTTCGTTCAAATAGCCGAATGGAAGAGGCAAGAATATGATGTTGCATTGCAGAGGATACTTTTTGCATGACAACAACATCTACATTTTTGCCAAGCCGTTGCTCAAAAAAAAGCCCAATCTCCAAATCAAGAAGCGGATTTATATTATATGCTTGTTCGTCAAGATAAACGGCGATATCAATATCGCTTCGGTCGGTTGCCGTTTGAGCGGCATGGGAGCCAAACAAATAGAGCACCCTTACCGAAGGAAATTTTTGAGCCATCTCAGGGAGCAATGCCTCGATTTTTTCAACGATGTCGTTCATGGCAACCGGTCTGGAACAAATAAATGCATATGCATACTAACAAATCGGCTTTTTAAAGAAAAGACAAAACATTTTCACCGCGGTTTTCAATACCAACGCATGTATTATGCTCTTTTCGGGTAGTCACTGCCGCCGGTTTTCTTCCCTCCATGAAAAGGGAATCCGGCTTGCGCACCGAACCGTCGGCTTCGATGTCGAGTAGATAGGTGTTGAAATCAGGAATCGCCGACTCGTCAGCCCGACACACCCGCACGTCCTCAAACCCTGAATCGCGCAAAAGCTTCCCCAGCGAATACCGGTCGTACATCCACTGGTGCACCTCCCCGGAGAGCCGGAACCTGCCGATCTCATCAGCAGTTAGTTCAGCAGCCTGATGAAGCCCATGCCCTTTGCCTGAGCTATTCTCCTTCTGTTGTCGCATGCCCTTTAAAAAAGTACGCACCTGGGATCCCATACGCTCAAGCACAAAATCTTCTGCAGGCATCGGCTGTCTTTGCCAGTACTCGAACATCGCTCCGCCTGGGCGGGTGCGCACCATCTGGTCAAACAGCTCGAGCACGATCCACTCATACCGTTTCTGTGCCGCCTCGTCGCCCTGCAGCGCGCGATCCAGGCACTGGAGATACAACCGCGCGATCTGCTCCAAATCTGGAACCGCAACTCTGATAATGCCGCCAGGCTTTAGAACTCTAAAACATTCCCTCAAAAATATCGGTGCATATTCTTTTGGAAAATGTTCAAGAAGGTGAGAATGGTACACAGCAACAAACGATGCATCATCAAACGGCATCGGTTTTTTTAAATCATGGCTGATCACGCCATTGCCGTTTGAGCGAACGTCAACATTTACCCAATCCGGATGATACCGGTTCCCGCAACCGAGATTGAGGAGCTTTTGCAAGCCAAAAGTACGGCCGCTTGCTCTCTCCTGAATAATAGGAGGATTATGAAAATAAAAGCCTACCACCTTGACAGAAAATTGCTGTTGGGTGGCATCGTAATGAGTCGAGGTATGATGCAAGCTTTGAGTTTGTTCTTTCTCAAAGAAACCTTGCTGTCCCTGAAAAGATGCTTTACCATTAATTCCTTCGCAAGCATCTGCTGTATCACTTTTTTGAAAAACCGCTTTTGAGTATTTGCTCAAATC
>JAOAHH010000052.1 GCA_026415325.1 Thermodesulfobacteriota bacterium
CAGGCCGAGAGAACTGCTGAACGGTCGGAACTGAGGCCGAGTGTATAGAGCCGCGTGGCAATGTATTGCTGCGAATTCCATACCTCATCAAGACTATGGGTGAGCAATGACAGGTGCTCGGCCGAACGTTCATACGGGAAACAGCACGGTATGACATTACCGTTTGCATTAATCACCATTGCATGAAAAAGCCATTCACAGGGTTTTTGGGAATGTTTTCGTTGCGGATGCTCTAAGAACCGCGTTTTCCCTTTTTTCCACTTTCCTGCAGGAATATCCCAAACCGCTTTTTCTCCGTCAATGGTATAGGATCCCGGATCCGCATAAAACTCATCAAACCCGTATCTCTCTGCAAGTTGTCGTGTCTGGTCGATGGTGTGATGATTCCACTCAAACACCAGCATCCTAAAGACAACAATAGGCAGGGATGTATTGAGCTTCTTTTTCCACTGGATAATTCGGACGGCGTTTTCAAGGGCGAGGGAGAGATTCCCGCCGATGCGGTATCGTTCGTAGATTTCCTGTGTCGGGCCATCCAGTGAGCAGGTTAAACGATACAGCCCGGCCTGAACAATATCGCGGGCATAATCATTGGTCATCGGAACGCTCATGTTTGAAGAAATACGCGTTCGAATCCCAGCGCGTGTTGCAGCGGCAATCATCCGTGGCGTGTCTTTATTCAGAAACGGCTCACCATAGTTATAGAGCTCAATCAGAAGTGCGAAGGGTTTAATCTTGTCGAGAATGATCTGAAAGTTTTCAAAACTCATGTGCTCCCGAATAAAGTGCTTCTCCTTATCGTAGCGCCAGTGAAAACAGTGCCGACATTTTAGATTACACATGGTGGTCGGCTCGATCATATAGCGCCGTGGGTAGTAAGGCAGCTGTCCCCGCTTGTTCATCACAATACTTTTGAGGACGTTCACCGTGCGGGAAGGCCGAAGGTTGGCACAATATACGTAATCCCATTTTGATCCGAGGGGCATACCTATTCCTATAATAACAACAATGGCAGCTAAACCTTATATCAAAAAGATGAATTGGTTTTTAAAGAAATTTTAAAAACAGGAGGTGCAGCGGTAATCATAAAATCATCAAGATGTTGATATGAAAGATACATATTAGTTCCAATAAGCGATGGTTTTGTTTCAATGGTGGCAACATACACAGGTCTGCTGCACAGATTTTCTCGGATAATGCGGAGCTGCTCTCCGACCATACCAATTGCTGTCATAACGTCAGGTCGTTTCCCTTCAACAAGCTGGTAATAGCGCAGCACCATAATGGGGGTATAATCACCGACGATCAGCGCATTTGATTCAACAATAGCCAAAGTTTCCTGGGCATAACGGGAAGCACTGTTATCGCCGTTTTTCGGCGGCCAGAGAAAATACCAATTATTGTTACGGTATGGGATGGATCGTGCCTGCGCGATATCAATATTCCATCGGTCGCATACCGCTGCGGTTCCGTAATAGACAAAGCACGGCAACATAACAATGCTGCAGATAAGAATCCAAGGAGAAAGCAGGGGTCCCACAGGGCTGGACATGAATCTCTGGTACAGGGCTTTTATGCCGAAGGCGATACATAAAGCAAAACAGAGATAAGCAGATATGGCAAATTGATAATGGTCGCGCACCTTATAACAGATCGGGAAAAGAATATAGATTCCCAAAAGTGTGACGAGCATAAGAGGATATGCATCGCGCAACTTAAATACCATGCTGTGTATACCTATAACGCCCAGGATAATGCCAATAATAGGAAACTGATATCCAAGATAGCCAATGGTCAAAAACGTCTTTGATATTGACGGCCGCAATTCGGTAATTACACCCGATCCAAATATGGAGGCGAAAACAGTTTTGCATTGTTCTAGCGAGCCATGGTGGAAACATTCCTTGAGCACTAATGCTTCGATAAGCGATGCCCCAAAAAGACACCAAAAACTTATGAGCAATAATAAGCGCACAGAAAGCGTGCGTTTTCGCCGTACCCATTGACCCGCAACGAAAAAAACACATCCAGGCAGGCAAAGTACGATGAGTGCATGATTAGAGATTCCGAGTCCGAACAAAAAGGAAGCAGCAAGTAACCAGCGATCATGGGGGCTTTTGTGCCACCGACATAGCGCATAGAGCATCGCGGTAAGTAGAAGTGTATGCAGTGTGTAGACTTCAGTAAGCACCGCATGCATCCAGAATGTATGTGAAACCATGAAAGCGCTTGCAGCCGTAATACCGGCTGTTAATGAATCGGTGGATATGCTGGCAAGCCGGCACAGGATGGTTAAAGTCAAAGAGGCACAAACGGCGGAAAAGATATTCAATTTATACGTTAAGGACAAGTTTGATGGAAGACATGATGAAAAAAGCTTTGCAGCGACAATATACAGAGGATGATCACAGAGGCCATACCCGAGATGCAACGTGTGAACCCAGATGGCAAATTTCGCGCTATCTCCACCTCCCCATGCAAGACCGGGGCAGAGGGTTGCCATATAAAGAGCAAAAGAACAGATGCCTACAAGCAATGCTTGAATCATGGGTGGATTAAAAATAACGGTGGTTCCTATAATATATAAAAAAGATATTATAAGGCGAACGGCTTAAAAACGTAAGGGGTAAAACGCAAGAGTAAAAAGATGGGCTTGAGAAGAGCAGGGGTTTCTGATATCTTTATTTTTTTATGGCACACGGCTTAGGAGTTCCCTCCGCCGGAGGGGGAGGAAGGTTGTTGAGGAATTCCCTCTCCCCTGGAGGGAGAGGAAGGTTTTTGAGGAAGTTCCCTCACCCCTGGCGGGAGAGGGTGAGGAGGAAGAAAAAAGCGCGCGGCTCAGCGTAAAGCGTAAAAAGTAAAGTAAATGTAAGACTGTGAGGGGCCGTACACTTCACAAATATTATGAGACGGATTCTTATCATCGCAGCATCTGATTCTGGCGGCGGCGCTGGCATTCAGGCCGATATCAAAGCGGTAACACTTTATGGTTGTCATGCAATGACCGCAATCACCGCACTGACGGTACAAAATACCATCGGTGTGGAGAACGTGTTACCGGTTGCGGCCTCGTTTGTCGAGGACCAGATCCGCGCGGTGCTTTCGGATATCGGCGCCGATGCGGTCAAAACAGGCATGCTGCTCAATACCGGTATTATCAGGGCAGTTGTCCAGATGCTCACGCGTTTTCCGGTGCCCCGGGTGATTGTCGATCCAGTTATGAAGGCAAAGTCAGGACATAGCCTGCTCGACCCGGCAGCGGTGCAGTGCTTAAAGCGGGAGCTCTTCCCGTGTGCCTTTATGGTAACACCCAATCTTGACGAGGCCGCCGAGCTCTGCGGTTTTGCGGTAGATTCCGATGACGCACTTCGGGAGGCTGCCCGCATGATCCATGCTCTCGGACCGCGATATGTATTGCTGAAGGGCGGCCATCGCCGCGGCGATTGTTGCGATGTGCTGTATGACGGATCTGTGTTTACCGAATTTGACGGCGAGCGTATCGACACAAAGAACACGCACGGAACCGGCTGCACCCTTGCATCGGCAATTGCAGCCGGACTTGCCCAGGGCATGGACCCTTGTACCGCAGTTCGCAGGGCAAAAGAGTTCGTCACAACCGCAATTCGATGCGCAGCGTCACTCGGTGCGGGGCATGGACCAACCAATCCATTTGCGAATGTTCAGCGCGATGCCCAGATTATGGCCTGTGTTCGTGAGCTTGAGGCAGCGTATGCACAGCTCGAGCAGGCGCGCATCGGCACACTCA
The DNA here is from genome assembly GCA_026415325.1 of Thermodesulfobacteriota bacterium. GTDB lineage: Bacteria > Desulfobacterota > WTBG01 > CAIYCZ01 > CAIRTM01 > JAOAHH01. The sequence continues at coordinate 3,767 of JAOAHH010000052.1, forward strand.
TTCCCGAGGTGCAATCGAATTTTGGGTATGCGCTTGCCGGCGCGCAAACGCCCGATGATGTCGTCGCATTTCCGGGCCGTATTGTTCGGTTGCGTGACACCATCGCGCGCGTTGCAGCGCCTGAACCCGGCGCATCACGCCATATTGCAAAGGTCATTTTAACCGCCCATGCCGCAGACCCGTCGATCCGTTCGGCAATGAACATTGCCTTTTCCGATGCTCTCCTCAGAAGGTGCAGAGACCGGGGGCTGCGCATTGCAGAATTCAGCCGTACAGATGAGCCATCCGACGTGCAGCATATCGAGGGTTCAACGCTTGAATGGGGCACACGGCAGGCGATTGATGCGTTCGGAGGCGTGCCTGATATCATAGCTGATCGCGGCGGGATGGGTAAAGAGCCGATGATACGCGTCCTCGGCACCGATCCCAACGATGTCGCACGGAAGGTGATTAGGATACACGAACGGCAGCACAGGGCACAAGACAGGTGCTGATGGCACGGTTTTGCTCAGCACGCAGACCTCTACAGATGGAGAATTTTTAGTATGCAGCACATTGAACAGGCGCGGCAATCGATCATTACGCCGGCGATGCGCGAGGTGGCCCGCACCGAAGGCGTTGATGAGCATTTTATATGTAGGGAGCTGGCGGCCGGACGCATCATTATTCCGCGCAACAGGCGACGGACCGGATGCAGGGCGGTCGGCATTGGGAATGGGCTTGCGACCAAAATCAACGCCAACATCGGCACCTCCAAAGATTGCGCCAGCCTTGACGAAGAGCTCCAAAAACTCGACGTTGCGGTGGGAGCAGGCGCGGATACGATTATGGATTTGAGCACCGGCGGCGATCTTGACGGAATTCGCAAGGAAATCCTGCGGCGCTGCCCGGTACCGCTCGGAACCGTGCCGATCTATCAGGCGGCAATTGAAACGGTACGGTCAGGCAAGCAGCTCGTCGACATGGACGCAGAGGATTTGTTTCGGGTGATTCAGCGCCATGCCGAGGACGGCGTTGATTTTATCACGGTCCACTGCGGATTAACTCGGCATGCTGTCGAACTGGTGCGACAGCAGGGGCGGCTTATGGATGTCGTGAGCCGCGGCGGGTCGTTTACCGTGGCGTGGATGCTCCATAACCAGAAGGAGAATCCCCTGTATGAGCACTACGACAGGTTGCTTGATATTGCCGCGGCATACGACATGACACTCAGCCTCGGCGACGGACTTCGACCTGGCTGTATTGCCGATGCAACAGACCGAGGACAAATCCAGGAACTCATCACGCTTGGTGAATTGGCACGACGAGCGCTTGAGCGCGGTGTGCAGGTTATGATCGAGGGACCGGGTCATGTGCCGATCCATCAGATTCAGACCAACATCCAGCTCCAAAAAAGCCTGTGCAGCGGCGCGCCGTTTTACGTGCTCGGGCCGCTGGTGACTGATGCAGCGCCGGGATATGACCATATAACCTCGGCAATCGGCGGTGCGATCGCGGCGGCAGCAGGCGCTGATTTTCTCTGTTATGTAACGCCGTCAGAACATCTGCGGCTCCCGACGGTCGAGGATGTTCGGGAAGGGGTAATCGCTGCAAAAATCGCTGCCCATGCCGCAGATATTGCCAAAGGACGACCGCAGGCACTTGAACGTGACCGCAGGATGGCACAGTGCCGGAAAAAGATGGACTGGGAGGGCCAGATCCAAACGGCACTCGATCCCAACCGTGCACGGCAGCTTCGGGAAAGCCGCATCCCTGCTGACCGTGATGTGTGCACGATGTGCGGCGAGTTTTGCGCGATAAAAGTGCTGAGCGCTGAGAAGAAGTGCTGAGTAGGCACTGCTCAACACCGATATTCGTGAAGCATAAGGCGTGAACGATAAAGCGTAAAACGGAGTTTGGGATGCGTGGTTTGTAAAGCGAATATCTCCTGACGAGTTCCTCCTCACGCCGTACCCCTCACGTTTTGTGCTCACTGTGGTATGCCTCACGCGCTTTAGGGAAACCTTGCAGTGATGTGGATGACACATGGTTATAACCGTCCCCAATATTCTGTCGATTTTGAGAATCCTGTCGATTCCCGTATTTATCATTGTAATGAGTTACGGGATGATTCCTTTTGCCCTTGCAATATTCGTGTTTGCCGGCATTACGGATGCCCTTGACGGATTCATTGCGCGATGGTTTCATCAGAAAACCGCGTTCGGCGCCTACCTTGATCCGATTGCAGACAAGCTGTTGCTGGCAAGTTCTTTCGTGTGCTGCGCAGTGCTGCAACTCATTCCGAAATGGCTCAGCGTCCTTGTTGTCAGCAGGGATGTGATCATCTCGACCGGTATCCTTTTGCTCTGGGTAAACGGATACCGCATTGAAATCAAACCAAGCGCAATCAGTAAATGCACGACATTTTTGCAACTATTGAGTATCAGTATGCGACTGCTCCTTGAAACAGTGGGGACCCAGCGTCCCGAGATCGTGGCTGTCTATTGGGTGACGGGACTGCTTACCGTGGTATCAGGCATCCACTATATTACGGTTGGCTTGCGGGTGGTTAACGCGCGAGAGCCTATATCGGGGAGGTAGGGGTATGGCACAGCTTCGCGACAAACATATCGTGCTCGGGGTTACCGGTTGCATTGCCGCGTACAAAGCGGCTGAACTTGTCCGTCAGATCGTCAAAGAAGGCGGCAGAGTATATCCGATCATGACTGCGGCTGCACAGCAGTTCATTACGCCACTGACCCTTCAGACCCTGAGCGGTAATCCTGTGGCAACCGATTTATTTGTGTTGCAGCAAGAATCACGGATCGGCCACATATCGCTTGCCCAGCGTGCTGATCTGCTGGTAGTTGCGCCGGCAACGGCAAACTGCATCGGCAAGGTCGCTGCAGGCATTGCCGACGATCTGCTGACAACAGTGGTGCTTGCCACCCGTTCACCGGTGCTGTTTGCGCCTGCCATGAATCAGGGGATGTGGGAGAATCCGGTGCTGCAGCGTAATCTCGCGACGCTTCGGGAACTCGGGTACCATATTATCGAGCCGGGCTGGGGAGACCTTGCCTGCGGCGAGCAGGGTAAAGGGCGGCTTGCGGATATCGAGGATATTATGGATACGATCATCACCCTCCTCTCGCCGCATGATTTTGAAGGGGTTTCGGCACTGGTGACCGCAGGTCCCACGCGCGAGCACATGGATCCGGTCCGCTTTATTTCCAATCCCTCAACCGGCAAGATGGGGTTTGCTATTGCCCGATGCCTAAAACGGCGCGGTGCACGGGTGACGCTGGTAAGCGGCCCTTCTGACCTCAGACCGCCTGCGGGTGTGACGGTGATACCAGTGCGCACGGCACAGGAAATGGCTGCTGCGGTCGAGCGGCACTTTGAAACAGCACATCTCATTATCAAATCGGCGGCGGTATCGGATTACCGGCCAAAGGTCGTTGCAACCGATAAGATGAAAAAAAAGAACGGCCTCAAGGTCGTTGAGTTTGAGACAACAACCGATATCCTCGCAGGACTCGGAGCCCGCAAAGGCAACAGAATTCTTGTGGGGTTTGCCGCCGAGACTGCAGATCTCCTTGAGAATGCCCGCGAAAAACTGCGCAGCAAAAACCTCGATATGATCGTTGTAAACGATGTGGGCAGACGTGATATCGGATTTGGATCCGACATCAACAAGGTAACCATTATCATGGCCGACGGCACCTGTATCGATGTCCCGGCACTGCCCAAAGACGAGGTGGCAGGGGTGATCCTTGACCATGTCGCATACATAATGCACAAACGCACCGCTATTCCCGATGAACCGGCCTGATATCATTGCAGAACTCTCACGCGCCCTGATACACCTTGCTGCCTATCTCAAACTGGTGCGGCGTGCTGCATGGGGTTTGCCGCGGCGGCAGCGGCCTTCAAGCGAGGCGATGCTGGCGCAGATCCGCGAGGATCTTGGAGAATGCACGCGGTGCAAGTTGCACCGCACGCGCTCGACCATTGTGTTCGGGGAGGGCAACCCTGAGGCACAGCTCATGTTTATCGGTGAAGGGCCTGGTGCAGATGAAGACGCGCAGGGTCGTCCGTTTGTCGGTGAAGCTGGCGGTCTGCTCACCCGGATGATCCAGGCAATCGGGCTTGAGCGACATCAGGTCTATATTGCAAACATCGTCAAATGCCGCCCTCCGGGCAACCGCGATCCGGAAGGCGATGAAATTGCCGCATGCCTTCCCTTTCTGCATCGGCAGATTGCCGCGATCCGTCCTCGCGTTATCTGTGCACTCGGCAGAGTGGCTGCCCAGGCACTTCTGGGCACCGATCGGGGCATTGCACAACTTCGTGGTTCTTTTTACTCCTTCGGCGATATCCTGGTGATGCCCACCTATCATCCTGCATATCTCCTGAGAACGCCGAGCAAAAAACGGGACGCGTGGATCGATCTCCAGATGGTGCAGCGGGAACTACAGGCAAGGGGTGCAAAGTTTAAATCGTGAGGAAATCAGCGCTGAATGCCAAGCGCCCAGTTTTTTCTCAGCACTCACGCCTTTTTCCGGGTAGCGAGTTCCCGGTCGATTTTGTCTGCGTTTGGGGCGTTTAGTTGTACGATTCGTTTGAGGTGATAAAAAGCATCTTCATCCATGGCGGTAAAATGAAGGGCCGCTTCGGTGGCAGAGGCGCGCACAATCGTTGCCGAAACATGGAAGCGAATACCGGCAGCAAGCACAAACTCGACGGTGCATACAGAATCCGCGGCAAACAGCGCATGCCCGGAACAGCGCATGCCTCGCATGCTAACATTATGTGTGGTAACCGGGATTTTTTTCCGTTTTATGCGTATCCACACATCAAATGTAACCGGAACCCGAGTGTGGCGTCTCCGTTCGCGTGCCATCATGGCCTCCCGTATGCACTGATATACGCTCTGCAAGGTGATATTTTCGGTTTGATGTTCTCCGAACAGTAAACAAAGTAGCTCTGTTGTTTTTTTCGTTCGCTGCTCACGGTTTATTTTTTTATCCCTTATGCTTCGCGAGACATGCTTCCCATCGGCTTTTGGACAACCTGAAACGGTTTTTTTCAAACAATAGCCAAATGATCATGGTGAATCAAGAAAAAAAGCGGATGGGTCCCGGCACGCAACGGTTTGTGCTCAGCGCGCTCTATTTCTGTGCGGGTGCAGGAGCGCTCATCACGCAGATTTATTGTTTTAGAGAGCTCCTCGTCGTCTTTTTCGGCAATGAATTGTTTCTCGGGCTTTTGTTTGGTTGCTGGTTTGCCGGCATCTGCACCGGATCGTGGTGCGTCCTGCGCTGGATGAAAGACAGGAAAACCGCAGTGATGGTTTTTATCATCGGGATACTGCTGCTCGGCACTCTGCCGTTTGTGGCACTGGTGGCAGCACGGCTTTTGCGGTATGTCGTCAGTCTCCCGCTCGGCGGCAGCGCCTCGGTTATCCACATGCTCTGGGGGACCCTTCTGACCGTATTCCCGCCGGCATGTGTTATCGGATGTGTCTTTCCTGCAGCATGCCGCATGCTGCAGGAAACTGATACCTTGACGGGCAGGGCAATCGGATGGGTCTATTTTGGAGAATCATGCGGCAGTCTTGTTGCAGGGGTTGCCGTTTCTTTTTGGGTGTTGCCTGCATCCGTACCGACAACGGTAGTGCTCGGCTGGTGCGTCATGCCGTTGTTTGCCGGTGCTGCATGCATCGCGTTTTTTTCCTCATTCCGCCTCTTTGGACTCTGTGCAATTCTGCTTGTGGTGGGAGATGCGGCTGCGATCGGCACTGGTTTTTGGCAGTGGGGCGACACAGTGCTCCGGGATATGCAATGGCAGACGCTCGGCAACGGATTGCGGAAGGTGGCAGAAATCGATTCGCGGTATCAGCGGATTACGCTTGCGGAAGCCGACGGGCAGTACAGTTTGTTTTTGAACGGTACGCTGTGGTGTACGTATCCGGATCCTTCGCATGAGGCGGTCAGGGCGCATGTGCTGCTCACCCAACACCCAACGCCACGACAGGTGTTGATCCTCGGTAGTCCGGCGACCGGTATGCTTGCCGAAGTGCTTCACCATCCGGTTGCATCTGTTGATTGCGTAAGCCTTGATCCTGCCATCGACCACATTCTTGCTCCGATCCTCCGCCGTGAAGACCGCACCGCATTGGATGATCCACGGGTTGTCGTTCATTATCAGGATGGCCGTCTGTTTGTCAAAACCACCCCGAAGCGTTATGATCTTGTTGTGGTCGATGTGCCGGATCCGGCAACGGCGTTTCTTAATCGGCTGTACACGGTCGATTTTTTTTCAGAAGTGCGCCGCATTCTGACCCCGCACGGAGTTGCGGCCATCGGGATGTCATCGGAGCAGCGGTATTTCAGCGCGGTGTCTGCATGGTATAACGGTTCGCTGTACCACAGCCTGCGCCATGTGTTCCCTGTGGTGCTTGTGGTGCCGGGCGAGCGCAATTATTTTTTTGGGGCGTTGCAGCCGGGGCTTGTGACCGAAGATGCTGACATCCTTGCCCGGCGCTATCAAGAGCGGAATATTGCGAGTGCCTATTTTTCAAAGGCACTGTTCCCGTTTCTGGTGCAGCGCGAAGCCATTGCCTTTATAACGAATGAACTGGAAGCACGCGGCTACGGAGGGCGACACAACACCGATTTGTATCCAATAAGCTATTTTTACAACCTCGCGCTCTGGGATGCTGTTGCCGGAGGATCGGGGCTCCCGCAAGCACTGCTCCGCATGCGGGAATATTCTGTGCAAAACCGGTGGGTTGGTGCAGCGGTTGCACTGCTCGGTGTTGCAACAGCAATGCTCTGGACAAAAAAGAGGCGGCAGGTGCGCCGGGCGGTGTTGTTTTTGATTGCCGTCACCGGTGGTTCGGTCATGGCGCTTGAAATCGTACTCCTGTACCTTTTTCAAAATTTCTACGGATATATCTACGAAAAGATCGGCATGCTCGTCGCTTTTTGTATGGTGGGGCTTGCATGTGGTGCAGGCGGTGCGCGAAGGCTTTTGGCAGGACGGGTACGTACCGAACCGTGGCTCTCTTACACGATAATCCTCATGACCGCGCTCCTTGGAGGTGGAGCCGGATGTGTTTTGTTGACCGGGGCACTGGCGGCGTCACCGGCCTTTTTCTTTTGCGGGCTGCTGTTTGTCCTCGGTCTGCTCGGCGGCGCCCTGTTTCTCTTGGGGTGCCACATGCTTGCACACCGGGGCATGGCGGAATCGTCGATTGCGGGATGGGCAAATGCCGCTGATCATGCGGGTGCATGTTTCGGGGCGGTGTTGACCGGTACGGTCTTGATGCCGCTTTTTGGCATTGCAATAACCTGTGGCACGATCAGTATGGTCGTCGCTGCAGCAGGGGTGATGTTTTGGTGGGCGATACGAGATAGTGCGTAAGGCGCGGGGCATGAAAAACAACACAAAAAGAGATGGTGCAGGCTGTGTCCAGAGCGTTGAGAAAAAACGGACACGTGGCATCAGGTACCGGTATGCGAGGGAGACACCGAGGAATGGATCTGATGGGAGGGGTCAGTGGATGAGCTTGCCGATGCGCTGCCAGCGGAAATTGTAGAACGGTCGCTCCCAAGACCAGTAGATCAAAAAGGCTTTTCCCTTAACCTTGTTGATGTTCACAAAGCCCCAAAACCTGCTATCATAGCTGTTGTCGCGGTTGTCGCCCATGACAAAGACGCAGCCCTGAGGCACGGTCACGGGACCGTAGTTATCGCGGTGCAATGCAGTTCCGGACTGGTGCAGAATCGTCGGGCTGGTGAAGTGACCGTGTTCGTCGGGAATGGGAGTGCCGTTAATATAAATTTTTTTCTCTTTAATGAGAACCGTTTCGCCCTCGACAGCGATCACCCGTTTGATAAAATCCTTACTCGGATCAACCGGATACACAAAAACAATGACATCGCCGCGCGCCGGTTTTTTGAACTGGAAAAACTTACGTTCGACAAACGGGAGATTGATGCCGTAGATAAATTTGCAAACCAGAATATGGTCACCGATGAGCAGCGTCGGTTCCATAGAGCCTGAGGGTATTTTGAATGCCTGAACAACAAATGCCCGAATGACCAGTGCAAGGACGATCGCGATCAGGATTGCTTCAATATTTTCGCGCGTTACAACCGAGGCAATAATGCCTCGTCGTATGGTTGCGTTCCGCTGCTGTTTCATGTCCGACCCGTGGCGTGCTGTCTGTCTGCATCCGTTTGTTCGCATAAGGGTTGTTTTATATCATACTTTTTAACGATTGCAAAAAAAAGATTGACAGGTATTAACAAGATAGTATAATCACGATACAATAAATGCGGGCATAGCTCAGGTGGTAGAGTACAAGCTTCCCAAGCTTGGTGTCGCGGGTTCGAATCCCGTTGCCCGCTCCACTGGATAGCGCTGAACATGTTTTGTTGACCGTCGAAGGTGGGCATAGCCCACTTTTTTATTTTCAAGCTCTTGTTAAGAGCAGGAACGGTGCATGTCCGGCATTGAGCAAAACATCATTGCGCGTGTTGAGCCGCTTGTCCGTGAAGTGGTTGAGCATGAAGGGCTGGAGCTTGTGGCAGTGACCTACCAACGTGAGCCACACGGATGGGTGTTGCGCGTCTTTATCGACCGGCAGGGCGGCGTGACCGTTGATGATTGCAGTGAGGTGAGCAGCCAGCTCGGTGACCTCCTGGATGTGCAAGACATCATACCCCATCGGTATCATTTGGAGGTATCATCGCCCGGCGTGAACCGGCCACTGAAAAACGAGCGCGACTTTCAGCGCTTTATCGGTGCAACGGTTCGCGTGACAACGCATGCCCCTCTTGACGGCAGACGCCGTTTTAAGGGGGTGGTGCGGTCCTGCGATCATGGTGCCATTACCCTCGAAGGCGAAGGACGGTTGTGGCGGATTCCGCTGCAGGCAATCCGCAAGGCACATCTTGAGCAAGAAGAAACCGGTGAGCATGCATCATAAACGCGGAGCGCTGGGCAATGTCGTTGCGCAGCGCCAAAGAGGAGAAGGGATGACACATGCTTTCAGAACTCGATAAAGTACTTGATGAAATCCAAAAAGACCGAGGCATCGACAAAGAGGTGCTCATTAGCGCACTTGAAAACGCATTGGTGAAGGCCGCCCACAATAAATATGGGCACGGTCTTGACATCGAAGCGCGGTATAATGAAGCACTGGGTGAGGTGGAGCTGTTCCAGTTCAAAATTGTTACCTCTCATGTACAGAACATTGCCAAGGAGATATCGCTTGAGGATGCACGCGCCATCGATCCCGAAGCGCAGGAGGGCGATGAAATCGGAGTCAAGATGGACACCTCGCAATTTGGCCGGATCGCTGCACAGACCGCCAAGCAGGTCATTATGCAAAATCTCCGCGAAGCAGAACGGGAAAGTGTGTACAGCGACTATAAGGATAAAAAGAGCGAGCTGGTGACCGGATTTGTGCACCGGTTTGAAAAGGGAAACATTATCGTGATGCTGGGGAAACATGAGGCATTGCTTCCGGTACAGGAACAGATTCCCGGTGAGTTGTTTTCCCTGCGCGACCGCGTCAAGGGCTATGTGCTTGATGTGAAAAAAAATGCAAAAGGACCGCAAATCATCATTTCACGCACCCATCCCGGGCTGCTGGTGAAGCTGTTTGAGCTTGAGGTTCCTGAAATTGCCGAAGGCATTGTCAGGATTCGCGGGGTTGCCCGTGAACCCGGAAGCCGTGCAAAGATAGCCGTTGAGTCCCTTGATCCCAAAGTCGATCCGGTAGGCGCTTGTGTGGGGAATCGCGGCGCACGGGTACAAAACATCGTCAATGAACTGCACGGCGAAAAGATCGACATTATTCCGTGGACAGATGATTTTATGAAATTCGTGTGTGCAGCACTTGCACCTGCTGAAATATCCGAAATTATTGTTGACGAACAGAACCGCAGCATTGAAGCTATTGTTGAAGACAAGCAACTCTCTCTTGCGATTGGCAAGAAAGGACAGAACGTCCGCCTTGCTGCCAAACTGACCAACTGGAAAATCGATATCCGCACCCGGTCATCTTATGACGAAGACGAGAAAAAATCCGGAGATGAGCAGCAGCAATGAGAGTGTATGAACTGGCAAAAGAACTGCAGATGAGCAGCAAGGCGCTGATGGAGCATCTTGCCGGTATGGGAATCGCGGTCAAGATGGCCTCAAGTGGGTTGACCGAGGAGCAGGTCGAGGCCGTGCGCCGGTCGCTGCACGCACCATCCCCTGCGGAACCAGCGCGAGTGCGCCGCGACGAACCGGTTGCCCCAAGCGCAGCACCACCCGAGCCAGAGGTTCAAGAAACCGTCCGCGGGGATCTTGTCGAGCGTCGTATCGGGATGCGGGTCATCCGGCGCCGTAAAATGGCCGAGCCTGAACCGGTCACTCCAGCTGAGCCAGAAGGAGCGCCCGAGCAGCTGCCGGCAGTGGAACAGGTTACGCCGGCACCGGAACCGGAACCATCGGTTGCTGTATCGGCTGAACCTGCTGCGATACAGCCGGAACCTTCCGGAGCGCCGGAGGCCGAAGCCGAAGCGCCGCCTTCTTCGGGTGTGGCACCGCAGGAAACCGTACCGGAGACGACACCGTTACAAGAAGCGCCTGCTGCACCACCCATAAAAAAGATCCGTATTACCGAAAAAGAACGCACGCCGGCGCGGGTTATTTCTCGTATTGATCTGGGTAACCGAATCGCCAAAACGGACGAGCATCAGGGTGTCGGGGCACTTCCTCAGGACACGACCATTTCGATAGCGGCCTTAACCCGCGAGCAGGAGGAGACGCGGGAGCGTATCAAACGGGCATTAAAAGACAAAGACAAGGGCGGCCGCAAGAAATTCCGGTGGCAGGAGGAGCTCGATGAGGAGGATGAGCTGGAGACGCCTGCACTTCCATTTGTGGGGCAACGGGTCCGGTATAAGATAAAGGATCGTCCTCCGGCGAAGGTGAAGAAACACCGCGGAGAGAGCATTGCTGTTGCAGAGAAAAAGGAGCCTGAGAAGACCGTTCCCAAAGCCATCAAGCGGAAGATTAAGCTGCATGAAGGTATCACGGTCAGCGACCTTGCCCGTCGCATGGGCGTCAAAGGTACGGAAGTGATTAAAAAGTTAATCGCGCTCGGCATTATGGCAACCGTCAACCATATGCTGGATACGGATACCGCAACGCTGGTGGCTGCGGATTTTGGTTATGAGGTCGAGACCGTCCCCATTGAAGAGGAGATGGTATTTGAAGACACAGCAGGAGATGTCGCCGCGACCGGAACGCAGCGCCGGCCAGTGGTCACGGTCATGGGACATGTCGATCACGGGAAAACGACACTGCTCGATGCAATCCGCAAAACCAATGTTGCCGGAGGCGAAAAAGGCGGCATCACCCAACATATCGGTGCGTATCGCGTAACGACACCGCACGGTGAGATTACGTTTATCGATACCCCCGGCCATGAAGCATTTACGACCATGCGGGCGCGCGGCGCAAAGGTCACCGATATCGTTATTTTGGTTGTTGCTGCAGAAGAAGGCGTGAAGCCCCAGACCATCGAGGCACTCAACCACGCCAAGGCTGCCGGCGTGCCGATCATCGTTGCGGTGAACAAAATCGATAAGCCCGATGCAAATCCCGACAAGGTGCGGCAGGAACTTTCTCAGTACGGTCTTGTCCCCGAGGAATGGGGTGGTGAGACTATTTATGTGAACGTATCCGCCAAAAAGAACCAGGGCATCGACCGGCTGCTCGAGATGGTGCTGTTGCAGGCAGAAATGATGGAACTTAAAGCAGATCCTGACCGTCAGGCGCGGGGCGTCATCATCGAAGCACGGCTTGACCGCGGCAGAGGGCCGATTGCAACGGTTTTGGTGCAAGAGGGGACGCTGCGCGTGGGTGACTCGTTTGTATCGCGGCACAACTTCGGGAAGGTGCGCGCCCTCATCGATGACACCGGCGCATTGATCCGCGAGGCAGGTCCGGCAACACCGGTCGAGGTTGTGGGGTTCTCCAGCGTCCCAGAAGCAGGGGACAAATTTGTGGTGATCGATGAGAAGAAGGCACGGCAGACCAGTCTGTACTGGCAAGAAAAGCGGCGCAAGGAGGAATTGCGTCGAGACGTCAGAGTGTCACTGGAAAACTTTTATACGACGCTTGCCGAATCTGAGATCAAAGAGCTGCGTCTTGTCGTCAAAGCAGATGTTCAGGGCTCGGTCGAGGCGCTCAAACAGTCCCTTGAAAATCTCAGCACCGACGAAATCAAGGTGCGAGTTATCCATGCATCCGTAGGGGCCGTGAGCCTGAACGACGTGATGCTTGCCGCAGCATCACAGGCCATCATCATCGGTTTTAATGTCAAGACCGAACCAAAAGTCGATGATGCGGCTACCCGCGAGCAGGTTGACATACGGCTCTATGGGATTATCTACGATGTCGTCGACGACGTGAAAAATGCGATGAGCGGCATGCTGGCACCCGAAGTTGTCGAACGGGTGCTCGGCAAAGCAGAGGTGCGGCAGGTGTTTACGGTATCAAAAATCGGAACGGTTGCCGGCTGCTTTGTTGTTGAGGGCAAGATCGCCAACGATGCACGCGTCAGGATCATGCGCAGCGGTTCCCTTATCCATGACGGTACTATTCTCTCGCTGAAGCGCTTTAAGGATGATGTCAAGGAAGTACTGGCGGGGCAGGAATGCGGTATCGGCGTGAGCGATTTTCGGCAGTTTGAGGCTGGTGACATCATCGAATGTTACACAACCGAAGAGGTCAGGCGACGGCTGTAAGCCATGGTTGTCGGGGTCTGCCAGCTCCAACTTGCGCTGCAGGATGTCTTCTCCCTTAAGGAGAAGCGCAGCATTGTCAAACGGCTTACCGGAAGGGTACGGGAGCGATTTCCAGTATCGATTGCGGAGGTCGGCGACAACGACCTTTGGCAACGGTCGCGCATTGGGTTTGCGGTAGTCGGGAACGACCGCGCGTTTGTTAACGAGGCGATCGACAAGATTATCGATGCGATTGAGGATATGTATCTTGCTGACATCGTGGATCAGCAGATCGAAATTATCAGTTTTAATCTGTAATGCGTGATGTATGCGTTCGGGTTATTCACGGGTTGACCGTGTGTCTGACAGTATCAAAAAAGAGGTTGCCGATATTTTGAACCGGCACGTAAAAGACCCGCGCCTTGCTTTTATGACGATCACTTATGTACGCGTGGCGCGTGATTTGCGGCACGCCCGCATTTATTTCACCAGTATGCGGGAAGATGCGGATCTGGAAGCGGTGTTTGAGGGATTGCGTCGGGCAACAGGATTTGTGCAGCGCAAGCTCGGTGAGCGGCTGCACCTGCGGTATACGCCACACCTCAGCTTTACCTATGATACCTCGGTTGCCCGCGGTCTTCGCATGACCAGACTGCTTGCCGAGATCGAACACGAGATCGATGAAATTGATGAGATCAATGGAGATGACTCACCAACCGTGCCGTGAGAGCGGCGTGCTGGTCATCAACAAAACGGTGGGCATGACCTCACATGATGTATGCGCTGCTGTGAAACGGCACTTTCGTGTGGCCAAGGCAGGTCACGTGGGCACGTTGGATCCACTGGCAACCGGCGTGTTGCCGGTATGCGTGAATGAGGCCACAAAGCTGGTGCAGTTTCTCATGCATCAGGACAAAGAATACCGGTGCACCATGGAGCTCGGCGTAACGACCGATACCCATGACCGTGAGGGAGCGGTAATCGCCCGGTGCACCGATATCCCTGAAGATCCGGCATTGATTCAGCGCACGCTGATGGCACTGCGCGGTGATCGGTGGCAGATACCACCGATGTTTTCCGCGCTCAAACAAAACGGTATTCCCTTGTACCGGCTGGCGCGGTCAGGCGCAACGGTCCAACGGCAGCCGCGCCGCATCAGCATCAAAGAAATTGATGTGATCGCCATCGAGGTGCCGCATGTCGTGTTTCGGGTGGTCTGTTCAGCGGGCACGTATGTGCGGACATTGTGCCACGAGATCGGTGATCTCTTGGGATGCGGTGCCCATATGGTTGCGCTGGAGCGGGTTCGCAACGGATCGTTTCATATCAAGAGGGCAGTTTCGTGTGAAGAGCTTTTTGCGCTCCCCCGCAGCGAGGCGCTTTCGCGATATCTGATTCCGATGCCGGCGGCACTGTACGGCATGCCGGAAATTACGGTCTGCGATAGTGTTGCTCGCAAGCTGCAGAGCGGTGCGCCGGTTACTCGGGGCGATATAGGGGACCTGCAGGTGCCACCCTGTGCGACAGGGCAACAGGTGAAAGTATTGTCCCGAACCGGCCAGCTTATCGGTATTGTGACACCACTTCCTGACGGAGCACAAGAATGCATGCCGGCGTGGAAAACGATCAGGGTGTTTGCTTCGCGGGAGGAATGCGGCAGCGCAAGACGTATCTATCAGTAACCATAAACGTAAGGAGAGAGACACGACATGGTATTACAATCAGCACAGAAACAGCAGATTATCGCTAAGTTTCAAACGCATGAGAAGGATACGGGATCGACCAAGGTGCAGATTGCATTGCTTACCGAGCGGATTAATTATCTGACCGAGCACTTCAAAATGCATAAAAAGGATTTTCATTCCCGGCGCGGGCTGTTGAAGATCGTCAACAAGCGGCGCAAGTTGCTGGAATATCTCAAGCAGCGGGATTATCCAACATATAAGGAGCTGATTCAGCAGCTCAACATCCGAAAGTAATGGATGTACAGCGGCAGCACGCCGCACGTGCAGACAGGACAAGAAAGGTTATCACACATGAAAGAAGTTGTCACAACACAATGGGGGGGGCGAACCCTGTCCATCGAAACAGGTCAACTCGCCAAGCAGGCGAACGGTTCGGTATTGGTGCGGTATGGTGAGAGTGCGGTGCTCGTTACCGCTACCGCAGCGAAGACGCCGCGCGAGGGCATCGATTTTTTTCCGCTGTCGGTCGATTATCTCGAGATGACCTATGCTGCGGGAAAGATCCCGGGCGGATTTTTCAAACGAGAAGGACGCCCCAGCGAGCGTGAAGTACTGGTATCGCGTTTTATTGACCGACCGCTGCGGCCGCTCTTCCCCGAACATTTCAGAAACGACGTGCAGATCATCGCAACAGTCTTATCGGCAGACGATGAAAACGACCCTGATGTAGTCGCCATTGCCGGGGCCTCGGCAGCGCTGGAAATTTCCGATATCCCCTTCAACGGGCCGATTGCCGGTGTGCGCATCGGGAGGATTAACGACACGTTTGTCATCAATCCGCCGCTGAGTATCATGAAAGACAGCGACATAGACCTTATCGTTGCCGGCAGCGAGGAAGCGGTTGTCATGGTGGAGGGCAGCGCACGGGGGGTCCCTGAAGCGGTCGTGCTTGATGCAATCATGTTCGGGCATCGCAGCCTGCAGGATGTCATTCAGTTGCAGCGGGAACTGCGGGCAAAGGTCGGCAAACCAAAGCTGAGCGTTGCAGCACCGGACATGCCGCAAGACCTTGTTATTCAGGTGCGGCAGCGTGCTGAGCCAGCGATCAGGCAGGCACTGTCGATTTCGACGAAGCTTGATCGCAACGCGGCGCTTAGAGCGGTGATGCAGGAGATTGTCGAAGAGTTCACCCACACTGCAGGAGAAGCGATGCAGCCGACGGTGCGCTCGATTCTCGAAGCGCTCCACGAAGAGATTATCCGCAGCATGATCTTAGAGCAGGGTAAACGCATAGACGGACGCTCGCCGACGGATATTCGTCCTATCAGTTGCGATGTCGGAGTGTTGCCACGGACACACGGATCGGGGCTGTTTACCCGTGGCGAGACCCAGGTGATGGTGACCACGACGCTCGGAACGGCGCAAGACGAGCAGCGGATCGACTCACTCATCGGTGAAAGCTCAAAAGCTTTTATGCTGCACTATAATTTTCCGCCGTTCTGTGTCGGTGAGGTGCGGCCGCTGCGCGCGCCCAGTAGACGCGAAATCGGCCACGGCAATCTTGCAGAGCGGGCAATTATCCCTGTGCTCCCATCCGCGGATACGTTTCCGTATACCATCAGGATTGTCTCCGAAGTCCTTGAATCAAACGGATCCTCTTCAATGGCAACGGTCTGCGGCAGCATTTTGTCGTTGATGGATGCCGGGGTGCCGATCAAAGAACCGGTGGCGGGTATTGCGATGGGCCTTGTGAAAGAGGGGGAGCGTTTTGTCGTTTTGTCTGATATTTTAGGCGACGAAGATCATGTGGGTGATATGGATTTTAAAGTCGCAGGAACCAGAACCGGTGTGACCGCGATCCAGATGGACATTAAAATAGCGGGGCTTACGCGTGACATTCTCACAACGGCATTGGAACAGGCACGTATCGGACGACTGCACATCCTGGATATTATGATGAACACCATTGCAGCGCCACGGCCCGAGATTTCTCCGCGGGCGCCGCGCATCGCTACCCTGCAGGTAAAGCCTGATAAAATCAGCACGATTATCGGACCCGGCGGCAAGACCATCAAAGGCATTATTGCGCAGACCGGCGTGAAGATCGATGTTGAGGATGACGGCAAGGTCACGGTTGCTTCGCCGGACAAGGCATCCATCGAGCAGGCGATACAGATGATCCGCGGGCTTATCGAGGAAGCCGAAATCGGCAAGACCTATCTGGGCACTGTACGGCGCATTACTGATTTCGGAGCTTTTGTTGAAATACTGCCTGGCATCGACGGTCTTATTCATATCTCGCAACTTGATACCAAGCGGGTTAACAATGTGCGGGATATTCTCAAGGAAGGCGATGAGGTATTGGTCAAAGTGCTTGATATTGATGCCCAAGGCAAGATCAGACTAAGTAGAAAAGCCGTGCTTGCCGAAAAAAGCCCGCGATCATAAACATCCATCGAGCAGGCTGCGTCGGCACTGCCAATGCCGGTGCAGCCGGTCATTGCACGTACCACCACATTTCTTTTGAACCATGCCGGACACGCCGCCGGCGGTTTAGGGCAGAGGGGTTCTGTATTCCATGATTGAGAAAACGGTTCTCTCTAACGGCGTTCGCATCCTGACCGAAACGCTCCCGGAGATGCATTCGGTTGCCATCGGGATTTGGATCGCAGCCGGTTCGCGCCACGAGCAGGAGCACGAAAACGGTCTTGCCCATTTCATCGAACACATGCTGTTTAAGGGTACAGCCCGTTATAGCGCTGCAGATATCGCCCGGATGGTCGACGCTGTTGGCGGCGTATTCAATGCGTTCACTGCAAAGGAGTATACCTGCTTGTACATCAAGGTTCTGCATCAGCACAGCGCACGTGCCATGGAAGTGCTGTGCGATATCTTTTTTCACTCGCTGTTTCATGAGGCAGAGATCGAAAAAGAGCGGAACGTCATTCTGCAAGAAATCAGCATGGTCAGGGACACGCCCGATGATTATATCCACGATCTCTTGGGGCATGTCTATTTTGGACGGCATCCGCTCGGACGGGCAATTTTAGGCAACCGCAAGAGTGTCTGCGCGTTTTCACGGCAGCATATCGTGGATTTTTATGCGCGAGAGTATCTTGTTCCCGAGCGCATTATTATTGCTGCTGCCGGAAGGATCGAGCACAGCAGAATGCTTGACTGGTTCGGAGGTCGCTTTGAACATCTCTCGGGCACTGCAGTCCCCTATCGACCCGCCCCGCCTCCCCGGTTTAAAACCGTCTTCTACTACCGCAATCTCGAGCAAGTCCATATCTGTTTTGGAATTCCGGGCGTATCCCATCAGGACCCCGGCAGATATGCGTTTGCTGCGGCTAATGCGATTCTTGGCGGGAGTATGAGCTCCCGCCTGTTTCAAGAGATACGCGAAAACCGAGGATTGGCCTATGCCGTGTATTCCTGTATCGCATCGTTTCACGATGCTGGCGTGCTCTGTGTCTATTTGGGCATTCCGCCCGCTGCATTGCCGGAGGCACTGCCGATCGTGCAGCGGGAGCTTTCCCGGATGTGCGATGAACAGGTGTCTGTCGAGGAACTCAACACCGCTAAAGAACAGTTAAAAGGAAATTTGCTCCTGGGGCTTGAGAGCACCGACAGCCGCATGAGTCGCCTTGCCAAATGTGAGCTGTATTACGGCATGCACCTCAGCGTTCAGGAGATCATCGCCAGCATCGATGCGCTGACAGCAGAAGATTTGCAGATGCTTATGCGAATGCTTTTTGACAATGGGCGCTATGCCTGTGTTGTGCTCGGGCCGGTCAAAAAGGATGACGCCGCAGCGCACGCACTGCTCACGCAATGATCTTTCCCCGCCGCTGGATATGTTTACAGCCCTCCATGCGTGTATGCATAGATAAAAAATTCACGGTTGCCCTTTTTGCCGGGAACCGGTGACTCCACAATGCCGCCTACCATCATGTTGAGTGAGTGCATCAGCGCGACAATTCGGTGCTGCACCTCCTGATATCGGGCGCGATCACGAACAATGCCGCCTGCGGGCACTGCATGCCGGGGCACTTCAAACTGTGGCTTCATGAGACACAGTACCTGTGCGGGTTGCACGAGGAGCGTGATGACATGCGGCAACACACGGCTGAGCGATGTAAAGGAAACATCGATGACGGCAAGCTCAGGTTGCGGATCGAGGTCTTGGGGGGTAATATCTCGAATATCGGTTCTGTCGTAGCGCACTACCCGTGGATCATGCTGGAGCTTCCATGCAAGCTGCCCGTATCCGACGTCAACTGCATAGACACGGCGCGCACCGTGCTGCAGCAGACAATCGGTGAAACCGCCCTGTGATGCACCGACATCAAGTACGACCTTCCCTGCAACCGGTACCTGAAAGATAGCAAGCGGCAGTGCCAGCTTCATGCCGCCTCTCCCGACATACGGTGCTGCAGGGTGTTTGATGCGGATATCCGCATCCGGGGGAACAAGGGTGCCTGGTTTGTCGATCCGGTGATCGCCAACAACGATGTTGCCTGCCATGATGAGCGCGCGTGCTTCATGCAGCGATATGGCAACGCCACGCCTGACCAGAAGGTTATCGAGACGCTCCCGATGCTTGCGCGCCATGGGCTGCGTGCTGTGCCGAGAAGAAGTTTTGGACCGCGGCTGCGATGCCGTGTGCATCGATGCCGTATCGGGAACGGAGCAGTGTTTGCGAACCGTGCTCGACGAAGACGTCCGGAATGCCGAGCCGCACCACCGGCGGCAGCGGACCAGAGGCTGCGAGGGCTTCAAGTACCGCAGAGCCAAATCCGCCGTGCAGCACGTTTTCCTCAACGGTGACAATGACCTTGACCCGATGCGCATACGAGCACAACGTATGGGTGTCAAGCGGCTTGATATATCGGCTATTAATGACTGTGCAGGTAATCCCTGTTTCTGCAAGAATATCGGCGGCGCCGAGTGCCGGCATGACAGTGTTGCCGATTGCAACCAGTGCGGCATCAGTACCGTGTCGCAGCACCTCGGCGAGGCCGACGGGGATCATCGTGAACTCAGGATCGAGGGGCACTCCGATACCGGTGCCACGCGGATACCGGATTGCAACAGGCCTGCCGAGCTGCACGGCGGTATAGAGCATGTGCTGGAGTTCGTTTTCGTCTTTGGGCGCCATAAATATAAGGTTCGGGATGGAGCGAAGATATGCGATGTCAAAAAGGCCATGGTGCGTGGCGCCGTCCTCACCGACAATACCGGCGCGGTCAAGGACCAGCACGACCGGGAGATTTTGGAGGCATACATCGTGGAGCACCTGATCATAGGAGCGCTGCAAAAACGTTGAATAAATTGCTGCTACCGGTCGGAGCCCCGATGCCGCCATCCCTGCTGCAAACGTTATTGCATGCTGTTCGGCAATGCCCACATCGAAAAAGCGTTCCGGAAACATCTGCGCAAATCGGTCGAGCCCTGTCCCACTGGTCATGCCGGCGGTTATTGCAACAACCCGCTGATCCATTGCCGCGATGCGGGTCAGCGTGCTCCCAAATACATCGGTATAGGAGGGAATGTCAGCGTTTTTGCGGGGCGTTCCGGTTGCTTTGTCAAATGGCCCTACACCATGAAACAATACAGGATTTCGCTCGGCAGGCTCATACCCTTTCCCCTTTTTTGTGACGACATGCAACAGCACGGGCCCGCGGAGGTTTTTGATATTATGCAGATCATCGATCAGCAGTTCAATTTTATGCCCCAGCACCGGACCGATGTACTTAAACCCAAGCTCGTCAAACAGCAGACCCGGCACGAACAAACTTTTGAAAAAGTCCTCAGAATGGCGCGCAAACCGGTATGCTGACGGACCGACAAGGGGCATATTCTTGAGAAAGGTTTTCAGCTCTTCCCTGAACCGGTTATAAATTTGTCCTGAAATCAGGCGTGACAGGTATGAGGAGAGCGCACCGACATTTGGGGAGATGGACATCTCGTTATCATTGAGAATGACGATGATGTCTTCTTTGATATGGCCTGCATGATTGAGCGCCTCGAATGCCATGCCGGCGGTGAGGGATCCATCGCCGATTACTGCAATAACGTTGTACTGTTCGTGCAAAAGCGCACGAGACCGCGCCATGCCGAGAGCCGCCGAAATCGAGGTGCTGCTATGACCGGTATTGAAACAGTCGTACGAACTTTCCTCACGCTTGGGAAAACCGCTCAAGCCGCCGAATTGCCGGAGGGTATGGAATGCCTGGCGGCGCCCGGTAATGATTTTGTGGGCATAGGTTTGATGACCGACATCCCAAATGATCTTGTCGCGCGGCGTATCAAACACATAATGCAGTGCAATGGTCAGTTCAACAACGCCAAGGCTAGCGGCAAGATGACCGCCGGTGCGCGATACTGTGTCGATGATCAGATCGCGGATTTCCTGTGCAAGGACGGGAAGATCTTTCACGGACAGATGTCGCACATCTTCCGGTGAAGCAATTGTTTCAAGCAATGTCCCCATGAACAGGTCCTCTGCTATGATGAGCGCTCGACGATAACGCGGGCAATATGGCGCAACGGATCGGCTTCTTCTTGAAAGACGTCAAGCGCCGTGAGCGCCTTATGGTAGAGCCGTTTTTGTGCAATCCGCGCCTCTTCAAGTCCGATGATTGAGGGATAGGTTGCCTTGCCGCGCTTTTGGTCAACACCCGCTGTTTTCCCCATTGTTTCTGACGTCCCCGTGACATCGAGAATATCATCGGTGATTTGAAAGGCAAGCCCAATTGCATCGCCGTAGGTTTTAAGAGCGTCGAGATACCGGGCAGGTGTTGTCGCCGTACTGGCAAGCAGGGCACCCAACATCACAGATGCGGTGATCAGACACCCCGTTTTGTGGTGGTGAATGTATTCGAGTGTTTCCCGGGATACGGTTTTGCCTTCAGAAAGAATGTCGACAACCTGTCCCCCAACAATGCCGCGCGGACCGCATGCTTCGGCAAGCATATGGATAACCTGAAGCAGTTTCTCAGGCCGGTGGCGGGTGCTGCCGGCAAGCACGGCAAACGCTTCGGCCTGAAGTGCATCACCGGCAAGTATAGCGATTGCTTCACCGTACACCGTATGCATGGTCGGGCGGCCACGCCTGAAATCGTCATCGTCCATCGACGGCAGATCATCATGGACCAGCGTATAGGTATGGATGAGTTCGAGCGCGCATGCTTCCCGCACTACATCATCCGGCCTGCCACCGAGTGCCTCGGCGGCAGCAAGCGCAAGGATCGGTCTGATTCGTTTTCCACCGGCAAACACACAGTACCGCAGCGCCTCGTGCAGCTCGGGTGGCGTTGTCGCGCAGTGCCCCAGCAGACGATCGAGCTCTGCATCGACCATCTGTTTTCTGTCATTGAGATAACGTGCGCCGTCCATTACAACGATTCCGGCTCGTCGTCAAAGGGTCGTTCATAGGAATTGCCCTGTTCGTCCTTGAGCAGCACGGCAACCTTTTTTTCGGCTTCTTCGAGTTTTGCCGAACAGAAGCGTGACAGCTTCATGCCCTCCTCAAAAAGGCTGATCGCCTCTTCAAGCGGCAGTTTTTCATCTTCAAGCCGCCGCACAATCGCCTCAAGTTCGGCAAGGGCGTCTTCAAATTTCTTCTTTGCCATATTATGCTCGCTTGGTTGTTGTAGAATGACGTGCGACCATCTTGTTTTACTGTACCACTCTTTTTACAAGACAGTCAATGCTTCCGCGTGACAAGGTTATCCTGACCATATCGCCTGGCTGGAGAACATCAGAGGAGCGGACAATCGTCATCGACGGCAACAGCCGCGTGATACTGAACCCGCGGTCAAGAATTGCAGCGGGGCTTAGGGCACTGAGCCGTCCCGCTACCTGCGCAACATGGTTTGCCCGTGCCAGCAGGAATGTTCGGATGGCATTGCGGAGGCGGTGCATGGTGTGCGAAAGAGTGGCGATCTCTGCCTGACAGATACGGTGCGGTGACCGTGAGCGGAGAATGCGTTGCAGGGCGGTCAGTCGGACGTGATCGCTGAGCACGACATGCCGGAGCGCGCGGGAGAGTCGAGCAGCGAGCTCATCCTGTCTGATGAGCAGGGTGGCAAGGTTTTGAGGCCATCGTGAGAGGACGCGGATATGATAACAGATGAGATCCCGTTGCCGAGCGATGTGCCGATTGATTGCAGTGTGCATCCGATTGTCCAGCATCCCGATCAGCGAAAAAAGCTCTTTTTTGTCACGCACAACCAGTTCGGCTGCAGCAGAAGGGGTCGGCGCACGCAGATCGGCAACAAAATCGGCAATGGTCACGTCGGTTTCATGACCGATCGCCGAAATGACCGGCAGCGTTGATGCAGCGATCGCCCGAGCGACCTTTTCAGTATTAAAGGGCTGAAGATCTTCAAGCGAGCCGCCGCCGCGGGCAAGGATAATCACATCGGCGCAGCGCAGACGATTCACTGTTTCTATTGCGTCAACAATCTCATCGGGAGCCTCTGCGCCTTGGACCCGTACCGGTACGACAAGAATCGCGACCGTATTACAGCGGCGCTGCACGATGCGGATAATATCATGCACAACGGCACCGGTCGGGGAACTGATGACAGCGATTTTTGCAGGCAACATCGGCAGGGGCTTTTTTCGTGCAGCGTCAAACAGCCCTTCCTGTGCAAGTTTGTGCTTTAATTGTTCAAAGGCGCGCTGCAAGGCACCGATACCGTGTGGCTCGAGCGACGAAACGATCATCTGATATTCGCCGCGGGGTTCATATACGCTGATGCTCCCGCGGCAGAGCACATGCATCCCCTCTTCAGGAGCCATGAGCAGCGCTCTACTTTGCAAGCGGAACAGCACCGCTCTGATCTGTGAGGCATTGTCTTTCAATGTGAAGTAGCAGTGGCCCGAAGCCGGTATGCGTACGTTTGATATTTCGCCCTCAACCCAGATGTCAGGATACAAGGGTTCCAGTGATTGCCTGATGTGACGGTTTAGCTCTGAAACAGTAAATACCATCATGTGCAGCCTCACAACTCGTAATACACGTTGCTCGGAGCGTAGCATAGACCCGGACATCAGTTCAAACAAAAATTAAGGACATCATCGTTCCGGTATGGAATGCTGTGCGGGCACACCCCAGATGAGTACTTGACAAACCATGAATTCATTCTATATTTGAAACCGGAAGGAGGTGGATAACAGCTCAATAGAATTTGAGCAGGGCAAAAGGTAGTACGGGGAACCCCAGAGAAAACGATTGATATACCCAAGCAGGGAATAACAGAGGAAACTTTATAAAGCATTTTTTTGATAATCCACCTCCTTCCTTTTTGATGTGAAAATATTATTAATGTCTGGGATGTGCGAGAGCCGTCAGAAAGGGCAAAATCCATCATAATAAGGCATAAGCTCTTTGGTCACTGCGACCCGTGGTAGAGCTAAGGTCGTGCAGGCCTCTTTAATAGTAAGGGTTTTTTGCCATATGACGGATCGGCATTCCGGATCTTACAAAAGCCCTTTAAGGATGCCCTTAAGGGGCTTTTGCTTTTCACCACACCCCTCCATTATCGGATCGCCGGTTTAGCACTCTGTGGTTGAATTTTTTAGTGCCACACCGTATGATGCAACAACAATAACCACGCCACCAGACGTAGCCATTGCGTATCCCCATTATGTTATGTAATGTGGCTGTGGAAGAGTGTAGGCTGATCGATTTCCATTGGGCTCATGGACGCTACGGATAAACGCTCACCGATGTGGATTAAACTGCTTGGCTGGTATGTGGCATGTATGCGACTTTTGTTGTGGGTCACGCTGGTCGGGCTGGTTGCCTATGAATTGAAGACATCGCGGATCCAAGCAGCGTTTTTCTCACACCTTGCGCCCCATCTTACGTTCTGGGTTGGCCCGGGGGCTAGCACGGCGGTGCGGTTTCCTGCAGCCGGTCCCTCTGATGAGCGGCGCGGTTATGTGCATATTCCCCGCATGGTGCGATCGTTGCAAGAACAGGGATATGCAGTTGCAGCGCAGGCACGGTTTTCTCCATTACTTATCAACGTGACGGATGCAGGCCTGTTTACCCCGTATCATGAAAAAGATCAGGCTGGCCTCCAGCTCTTTGACCGACACGGACGGAATATTTTCAGTTTCATGTGCCCGTCCCGAATCTATCCTTCATTTGAAGCAATTCCCTCTACACTGGTCAAATCACTGTTGTTTATCGAGAATCGAGAACTGCTCGATTTTCGGTATCCCTATCGCAATCCTGCAATCGACTGGCGACGGCTTGCCAATGCAGCGATCCACCATCTGCTCATAAATGGCAACGGCAGGGGGCCGGGCGGCAGCACACTTGCGACGCAGATCGAAAAGTTTCGGCACTCGCCGGAAGGGCGCACCAGCAGCGTGAGCGAAAAATTTTTGCAAATGGGATCCGCCACGCTTCGCGCCTATCTTGATGGTCCCGTGACCCTTGACAGTCAGTGTCGTATTATCCGGGAATATGTCAACACAATACCGCTTGGCGCATTTCCTGGTTACGGTGAAATCATTGGTCTGGGTGACGGATTGTGGGCATGGTACAGCGCTGATTTCGACGCCGTCAATCGTTATCTCTCATGCCGGCTTCACGAACATAACGATCCCCGACGGAATGCTTGGGGTCTGGCGTTTAAACAGGTACTCAGCCTGTTTATCGCACAGCGCCGTCCGAAGAGTTACCTTCGTGACAATCTTGAAGCGCTTGAGTCACGCACGGAACAGTATCTCGGACTGCTTGAGCGGGAAGGTATTATCAGTACCGCAGAATATGATGCAGCACTTCGGGCACGGTTGGAGTTGCGGCGTAGCATCCCACGTCAGTATGAGGGATCGTTTCTTGAACGCAAGACCGCCTATACCCTCAGATCGCGGCTGCTCTCTTTGCTCGACATACCGCAGTTCTACGTGCTTGATCGGTGTGATATAGCGGCAACCAGCAGCATCGATGCAGGGGCACAAGAAGATATCACGTGGTTTCTCCATCAGCTGAAAAACCCATCGATTGCACGGGATAGCGGGTTGTATGGCGAGCACATGCTGCAGGAGCAGGATCCCAACAATATTGTTTATAGTTGCACCCTCTATGAACGCACCGATACCGGCAACATGCTTCGTATCCAGACTGACAATTACGAACAACCGCTCAATATCAATGAAAGCATCAAGCTGGAGCTCGGCTCCACCGCAAAGTTGCGCACCCTCATTACCTATCTGGAAATTATAACAGAACTGTATCGGAGCTATGTCGGCAGAGATTCCGATGAACTCATGGCGCTTGCCGGCGATGATGTTGATGATCTCACACGCTGGGCAACAACGTGGCTCGCGCGCGCCGGGCAGGTTCCGCTTAGCACGATGCTCGATGCAGCGCTTGACCGCATGTATTCAGCACATCCTGGCGAGTCATTTTTCACCGGAGGGGGGCTGCACCGGTTTGAAAATTTCAACCCGCACGACGATAACCGGACGATGACGGTACGCGAAGCCTTTCATAAATCGGTCAATTTGGTATTCATCAGGATTATGCGAGACATTGTTCGGTACTATATCGTGCAACGACATGCGTCACTGCATGGGCTCCGCAAAGACCACCAGATTTCTGAGCGTCGCGACTATCTGGTTCGGTTTGCCGAGCAGGAAGGGAAAAAATATCTGACACGGTTTTATCAGAAATACCGTTCGCTGCCGACGATGGCGGCACTGCAGGCGCTCGTGAGCACCATACAACCTTCGCCGATCCGGCTTGCCGTCATCTTCAGGTCGGTTTTACCGGAAGCAGATATGCAGAGGTTTGCCGCATTTGTACGAGACAATCTTCCGCAATCAGAGTTGTCGGAACAAACGCTTGCAACGCTGTACCGACGCTATACCATCGATGCCTATTCATTGGTTGATCGCGCGTATCTCGCACGGGTGCATCCCTTGGAGCTCTGGACAGTCGCCTATCTGCACCGCTCTCCCCAGGCAACGCTTAGCGATATCATCCGGGACAGCACAGAAGAGCGACAGGCAGTCTACCAGTGGCTTTTTAAAACCCGCAACAAAGAAGCTCAGGATGTGCGCATCCAGATTGTGATGGAAAACGAGGCATTTCAGGAGATTCACCGAAGCTGGAAACGTCTTGGCTATCCGTTTGATTCCCTTGTGCCCTCATACGCAACCGCTATCGGCAGTTCGGCAGACCGGCCTGCCGCACTTGCAGAACTTGTCGGTATCATCCTGAATGACGGTGTTCTGCTCCCTACGTTGAGTATGCAACAGATTCATATTGCGCCGCACACACCGTATGAAACGCTGGTGGTGCCGGCACCCCGGCATGGCGAGCAGGTGCTGGTACCTGAAATTGCCCGAGCCGTACGGCGCGAGCTTCAAGGTGTTGTCCAGCGGGGAACGGCAACGAAACTGCGGGGAGTGTTTTGCGCACCGGACGGCACGCCCTACCCAATTGGTGGCAAGACCGGCACTGGTGATAACCGCTATGATGTGTATAACAGTGAAGGAGTGCTCGTAAAATCACGCGTTGTCAACCGGACTGCGACATTTGTTTTTTTCATCGGCGATCGTTTTTTTGGAACGATAACCGCATATGTTGAAGGCCCTGATGCAGCGCGCTACCGCTTCACCAGCTCTTTGCCGGTGCAGGTGTTAAAAGCCATGGCGCCAAAGCTGATGCCATTGCTGTCGGGCAGCACGATCACCTCCTCCGACGATTACGATGTACGTACAGCGGCTCCACGCAGTTTGCCTTCGGAGATGAACGATTCGATCAACAGCAGGAGGAGCGCGGCTGCAACAAACCACTGAAAGCGCTCTTCCCATCGTTTTGTGCGGGTTGCGGAAAGCTCGGTGCGCTCCATGCCGGCGCGGATGTTTTCGCGGTATATGGTGTGTAAATCCATATCACCCGTCACCGAGCGCACATAGGTGCCCCCTGTTTCCAATGCTATCTGTTGCAGCATCTGCTCGTTGAGTTTGCTGACCACGACATTGCCGCGCTGGTCTTTGAGAAATCCACTCCCTTCAGGCTGCGGCACTGGTGCGCCGGTATCGCTGCCGATACCGATGGTGAAAATCTTAATCCCGCGTTTTTTTGCTTCCCGTGCAACCGCGAGCGGATCGGTGTCGTGGTCTTCGCCGTCGGTGATCAGTATAACGGCCTTTGATGTGCGTTCGTGTCGGGTGAAGGCGGTGATCGATGCGCGCAGCGCATCGCCGATCGCGGTGCCGGGCACCGGAATGAGATCTGGACCGAGATGCTCCAGAAACATCCTGCAGGCACCATAGTCAAGCGTGAGTGGACACTGCACGAACGCAGTGCCTGCAAAGGCAACAAGGCCGATGCGGTCTCCTTCAAGCATGCCGATCAAATCATGAATCTTTCGTTTGGCGCGCTCAAGCCGATTCGGTTCGATATCGGTTGCCAGCATGCTTTTTGATACATCAACCGCTATGATGATATCGACGCCGCTGCGCTGCACGGTTTCCCAATGGAACCCCCACCGTGGCCTCATCAGAGCCCCGGCAATGCACAGGACGGCCATAAGCATTAATACTGCTTTGCACTGTTGTCGGCGCCGCGTACCGGCAGGGACGAGCCGTTCGGCTAATTCTTCACCGCACAAGGCCTTCAGGGCAGCATCTTTCTTTAAGAATGCATAGAGGTACAGCATGATAAGAGCCGGAACAATCCAGAGGATATGGATATATGCAAGATTGCCGAACGTCATGATCGTGTGCCTCGCTGTGTTTTGATTGACCTGTTTGAGGCTACGGTATTTTCCGGAGCCATGTTTGCGCAAGAACGATTTCTGCCACAATGAGCAGGAGCGCAGGGATCAAAAACCACGGAGCCAATTCATGATATTCCCTGTGCTCGAGCGCGGTCACCTCTGTTTTTTCCATTGCATCAATTTGGCGGTAAATCATCTCGAGCGCCTCGGTATTGGTTGCCCGGAAGTAAGCGCCACCGGTTGTTTCGGCGATTTTTTTCAGGGTTTCCTCGTCAAGATCTACCTTCTGGTAGACATACTGTTTGCCAAACAGCGAATCCACCAGAAACGGCGCTTCGCTTTCTGTCCCCACGCCGATCGTATAGACTTTGATGCCATAGGCGCGGGCAAGGTCTGCCGCAACACCGGGGCCGATCGATCCAGTATTGTTCCTTCCGTCGGTGAGCAGGATGATGACTTTTGATTTTGACGGGCTGTCTTTCAAGCGTTTTACCGAGAGTCCGAGCCCCGACCCGATCGCCGTTGTGTCACCAGCCATACCGATGTCGAGGCGTTCAAGGAAACTCAACAGTACACCGTAATCAAGGGTAAGGGGGCATTGGGTGAATGCCTCCGCTCCGAAGACCACCATGCCGATCCGGTCGCTCGTGCGTCCCCGAATGAACTCACCGACAACCCTTTTCACAACCTGCAGCCGCGTAACACGGGTATCGCCCTCCGTGAAATCCAGTGCCCGCATGCTCCCGGAGGTATCAAGACACAGCATGATGTCGATGCCTTCGGAGGGTATATCAGTGGTTTTTTCCCCTGCCTGCGGTCGTGCAAGCGCAATGACGAGGAGCACCAGTGCAAGATAACGCATCAGACGGAGACCGCGCTGCAATACAATCTTTCGTGTGCGCGGGATTTTTTCGATAACCTCAAGCGATGAAAAACGCACGGCGCTGGTTGCCCGTCTCCGGATGTCCCAATACACAAGGGCAATAACCGCACATACTGCAAGAAGCAACCATGGAGCCTGCAACCGAACCATCATATTCCTCCGTGACCGAACCGGTTTGGATTGGGTTGGGAAGTGGAAGCATCGGGAGCCACGTGCTGGCCAATGGGTTCGGTTATGGGTTTTGTCTGGTTGATGATCTCCATAATATTATTCCAATGGCTTTGGATTTCGTCTGAAGCCGGCATGTATTTGGCAAATTTCACCATATCTGCCTGCGCGAGGACTTCTCGGATCAATGACTTTGTCTTTGCCGAAATTTCCGGACAGCTCATGATAGCAGGTATGAGTTCCTGGGTAGTCTGCTCGACTGCAGGAATCGAGAACCTGTGCTCAATATAATGCCTGAAGATCTCTGAGAGCTTAAAATAGTATTCCCGCACCTTCCCACGCTCTATCAGATTTTCGCGCTGAAGCCGTTCAAGGGCTTCATAAACGATTTCATGGGGTGTTTTGTTGATTGCCTGTCTGTGGCGATTCCTTCTGCGGATAAACCATGCGACGGTCATACCAGCCACTCCAAGGGTAAGCACTGCTGCAGCAGCGATGATCCAGGGGAGGAGCTGGCGCGGAATCGAATATTGCGGTTTAATGTCATAAATATCGTTTTGCCGGGGCGGCGCCGATGGAGCGGTGATTTCGATAAATAATTGCGGGGTGGTGGCCTCCCGTTGGGTGGCGTTATCTGTTGTGCACCAAAGAAATGAAAACGACGGAATAAGGTATGAGCCAGCACGATCGCCTTTGAGCGAAAACCATTTCGTATGGCGTATGCGCGCTTGAGACCGATCGGGTCCCTGTTCCCCGAAGTCAACAATCCGCAATCCGACAATACGGTTTCCGATATCGGGCATCGTCACTTGCACGTCATGTCGATGGTCAACCGTCACCGTGAGCGTAATTGTTTGGCCGACGGTTGCCGTGGCGGGTTCTGCCTTTGTAGAGACTTCAATCGGCGGCACTTTCGGTTGCGGCGCCGCCATCCGTGTGTCCCGGTGTGAGCAGCAGTTAAGGCAGAGGATCACACCGAGACAGAGGAGCACGGCTGCCCATGGTGGTTTTTTACAGATATGCCATGTCCGGCGGCAGTGGTTTTGAACCAATGTGTTTTTGGGTGCGTGCATCGGGAAACGATATGCATTACAGTTGGTTATCGTACGGTTGCGGCAGGGCGGCTCAAGCTCTTGAGCCGTGTGCATTACATCCGCCGTTCCCGCATTCTAAAAAACTTCATGATCGGATCGATATACGGCCGATCGGTGCGGATCTCGATCACATCGATTCCTGCTGCTTTGAAGCGATCAAAGCGTTCCTGATGTGTCTGCCGGGCAATCTGGGCATAAGCAGCGCGGACGGTAGCATTGGCGGTGTCGATGACCATGGCATGGCCGCGCTCGGCATCCCGAACCTCAACGATACCGGCAGACGGCAACTCGAGCTCCCGCGGATCCATTACCCATACGGCAATAAGATCATGCATCCGTGCGGTTATTCGAAGCGCGCGATCATAGTTATGCGCAATGAAATCAGAGATGAGAAAAGCAACGCAGCGTCGTCGTGCCACTTTGTTCAAATAGCCGAGTGCGCCTCCGATATCGGTCTGGGTAGACAGCGGCTGATGGTCGAGTACGTTTTTAATGACGCGCCAGACATGAGTCTTCCCTTTTTTGGGCGGTATGTATTTCTCTACATGGTCGCTGAAGATTATCAGACCGACTTTGTCATTGTTCTTGGTTGCCGCAAACGCAAGCACAGCAGCAAGCTCCGCGGCAAGTTCTTGTTTGAAGCGCGAGCACGTCCCGAAGAAGCACGATGAGCTGACGTCAACGAGGAGCATGATCGTCAGTTCGCGCTCTTCATGATAGACCTTGATAAACGGGTGACCGAACCGTGCGGTGACGTTCCAGTCGATATCACGGATATCGTCGCCCGGAGTATATTCCCGCACTTCTTCAAACTCCATCCCGCGGCCGCGGAATGCGCTTTCATATTCGCCCGCAAAGATGTCATTGACGAGATGATTGGTACGGATATGAATGGTTTTGATCTTTTTGAGAACGTCCTTCGGGATCATGGGTCGTGGCATGTCGTTTTCGACGGTCATGGTGCAGGGCGTGCAACGGATTGCAAATTCTACTGCCGCGTTGTGCTTTTTTGTGTTCCGATGTCAGAACACCGGCACCTTTACGGCACCTCGACACGTTCGAATATTTTTGTAATGATATCATCCGAGGTCAGATCCTCAGCCTCTGCTTCATAGCTGAGCACCACCCGGTGGCGGAGCACATCCATGCCGATGGTTTTGATATCTTGCGGGATGACATATCCTCTGCCCTGTAAAAAGGCGTATGCCTGCGCTGCCCGGGCAAGATAAATCGAAGCACGGGGGGATGCTCCATAGTGAATAAGATCCTTAATATCGATGCCCGCCCCCTGCGGTTCGCGGGTTGCAAAAACAATAGCCACAATGTAATCGAGCAGTTTCTCATCAATATAGATACTGCCGACAACCCTGCGTGCCTGACGGATATCTTCGGGTGTTGCGACGGGAACCACCGTTGCAATGCCGCGGCCGGCAATGCGCTTAATGATTTCCTTCTCTTCTGCTTTGGTTGGATACTTAATTTTTACTTTTAGCATAAACCGATCGACCTGTGCCTCGGGAAGCGGGTAGGTGCCTTCCTGCTCGATCGGGTTTTGGGTTGCCATGACCAGAAACGGATCGCCGAGGGCAAATGTGGTTTCACCGATGGTGATGTGTCGTTCCTGCATTGCTTCAAGCAGCGCGCTTTGGACCTTTGCAGGTGCCCGGTTGATTTCATCGGCAAGGATGATGTTTGAGAACAAAGGCCCTTTTTTTATAGAGAACTGGTTTGTTTTCGGGTCGTAGATCTGGGTGCCGATAAGATCGGCGGGCAACAGGTCGGGAGTGAATTGAATGCGCTGGAAGCTTGTGGAGATGGTTTGCGCGAGTGTCTTGACGGCGGTTGTTTTCGCAAGTCCGGGCACCCCCTCGACCAGAATATGACCGTCGGCCAAAAGGCCGATCAAAAGCCGTTCGATCAGATCATCCTGGCCGACGATAATCTTTTTAATCTCTGCGGTAATTGTTTTGGTCAGCGCACTGTATTTCTCCACTTCTCTCGTTATTTCCTGTACATTCGGCTGCATAATTTCCTCCGGATGCTGTTATGATAGGATGACAGGTACGCTCGCCCTTATCGCTGCGCCTTCATACTCCCCGATACACCGCTCATAAACGCTTGTGACACAGCGCGTGTGTCAGTGAAACCGTAATCATGTATTTGGAAGAGGATCCCGCCGTCCAGTCCCATTTGGCAGGAAGACGGGAAGAGTGCAGCGCTTACTAGTGCAAGAGGTTTTTTATGAAGCCTTTTTTATCTGCGCTTTCTTCGAGCGCTGCAAGTTGCCGGAAAAGTTCTTCTTGCTGCCGCGTCAGCTTTGTGGGTGTCTTGACAATGACCTGGACAAGCTGATCGCCTTTCCCGCGGCCGTTGATATATGGAATGCCGGCGCCGGGAATCCGCAACACATCGCCGGATTGAATGCCGCGCGGAATCTTTAGGGTTTCTTCACCATACAGCGTCGGTACACGAATTTCGGCCCCCAACGCGGCCTGAGAAAACGAAATCGGCACCTGGCAGACGATATCGTTATTGTGTCGCTGGAAAAACGGGTCATCTTCAACATGGAGAAAAACATAGAGATCGCCCGGTGGCCCGTTACGTTCCCCCGGTTCTCCTTCTTTGCTCAATCTGAGTTTCATGCCGGTTTCTACACCTGCAGGCACTTTGACTTTAAGTGTTTTGGTCTGCAGCTCACGACCGCTGCCGCGGCATTGTTTGCAAGGCTTCGCAATGACGGTGCCGGCACCGCGGCAGCGAGGACAGGTTGTGGTAATGCTAAAGAACCCCTGCTGTTGCACAACTCTGCCGGCACCACGGCACATGCCGCAGGTTTCCGGGTGTGTTCCGGGAGCAGCGCCGGTACCAGCACAGGACGAACACTGAACTGTTTTTTCAACCTCAATCGTTTTTTCAACACCGAATGCCGCATCGCGCAACGAGATTGACAAGTCATAGCGAAGATCGGAACCGCGACGCGGCGACGTTCTGTCGCGCCGTCTTCCCCCAAAACCGCCAAAACCAAAGAACTCTTCGAAAATATCGCTGAACGATGAGAAGATGTCCTCAAAACCGGTGAACCCAGAAAACCCTGAATTGCGGAGTCCATCGTGACCGAACCGGTCGTAGAGGCTTCGTTTTTCCGGGTCCCGCAGTACTTCGTAGGCTTCGCTCGCCTCCTTGAATTTTTCCTCGCACTCTTTATCGCCGGGGTTGCGGTCAGGATGGTATTGGAGGGCAAGTTTTCGGTATGCTTTTTTTATGTCATCTGCTGAGGCGTTGCGCGGCACGCCAAGAATTTCATAGTAGTCTCGTTTTGTCATGGTATCAACCGCCATTTCGAAGCATCAGATGCAATAATCGACGCTTTATAAGGTAAAAAGAGGCAATGCCAAAATCCACTGAATATGGCACAGCTCAGCGATAATGCCAATGCCAAGAAGAAAAGCATATGCTGCAAGGAGTGCCAAAAATACCATATTATTGAATCCATTATTGCCGGACACGGCGTGCTCTCTCTCGATGGCAGAAAAATTCGCATGTTAATGTAATCATCAACCGGCATGGTGTCAAGAAAGCCCACGAAAAAAACGTCATTCATCAGAAGGGGTCGGCAACTCAAGGCGTTTGAAATCAGGAAGCTGCTGCTCCATGTACTGCCTGATTTTTTTTATGAGTCTATTTTCAACCTGTCGCACCCGCTCCTTGGAGATGCCGTATTTGTCACCGATCGCCTGGAGGGTTACCGGTGTGTCGGACAATATGCGTGTTTCCAAAATGTCCCGCTCTTTGTCATCAAGGGACTCCTTGAAATCGCTCAGTTTTTCGTTGAATATCTGCTGCAATTCACGATCAGCGATGGCAACATCAAATACCTCTGTGTCGGCTGACAGCAGATCGCCCCGCGTTTCACGCCAGTCATCACCAACCGGATGATCGAGCGACGGTTCCCAGTCACCGAGTCGCTGCTCCATTTCAATGATTTTATCCTCATCTGTGTCCAGCGCTTGTGCAAGCCGCGCCGGGCCGGGATAGAATCCCATCTTTTCGAGTCGCGCTTTTTCTTTTTGCAAGTTGAAAAAGAGTTTCCGTTGCATCTGGGTGGTGCCGATTTTGACAAGACGCCAGTTGTCCATGATAAATTTCAGGATATATGCCTTGATCCAGTATGAGGCATAGTAGGAAAGTTTAACGCCGCGGTAGGGGTCAAAGTTTTTCACCGCCTGCATGAGGCCGATGTTGCCTTCCTGCACTAGATCCAGAAGATTGAGCATCCACTGGCGCTGATATTCAAGGGCGATTTTTACGACAAGGCGCAAGTTCGCGGTAATCAGCCGGTAGGCGGCTTCCATATCGCCTGTTTCGCGGTACCGGATGGCAAGTTCGCGTTCTTCCTCAGGGGTGAGGAGCGGGATTTTTCGCACTTCTGCAAGATATGCCTGCAGGGCATCATAGGATATCGGGAGCTGACTCTGCGAAGCAGGTTCGGTTTCCTGAAATCGATCATCGTGCTCGGTTTCGTGCAGATGTTCCTCGAGGTGTTCTTCCATATCGGTATCGTGTATGCGTTCCAGTCTATTATTTTCTGTTTGCAAACTCTTGTCAATTCGGAAAACAGCGTATAACCAGTTAAGAACGAATGTTGAGCTCAAGGACTAATTTTTCAAGTCTGAAGATACGGTCGCGGATTTCCGCAGCTTTTTCGAACTCAAGCCGCCGCGCAGCGGTTGCCATCTGTTTTTTTAATTTTTTTATCTGCCGTTCTATGTCTTTGGCGCTTCCGTACACCTCCGGTTCTTCGGCGGCCAGCGGCACCGTCACATAATCCTTTTCATAAACGGTATTCAAGATGCCTGAGATGTTTTTCTTGATGGATTCCGGCGTAATGCCGTGTTGGCGATTGTACTCCTCCTGGATTGCACGTCTGCGCTGTGATTCGCGCAGGGTATTGCGGATACTCTGCGTCATAACATCGGCATAGAGAATAACTCTGCCGTCAATGTTGCGGGCAGCACGGCCGCAGATCTGAATCAAGGAACGCTCTGACCGGAGAAAACCCTCCTTGTCTGCATCAAGCACTGCTACCAGCGACACTTCGGGCAAATCGAGTCCTTCGCGCAAAAGGTTTATGCCGATCAGCACATCGAATGTGCCGCGTCTCAAATTGCGCAGGATATCGAACCGCTGGAGCGTATCAATGTCTGAGTGCAAGTATTCAACACGCAGACCCATGTCCCGATAATGCTCGGACAGGTCTTCGGCCATGCGCTTGGTCAGCGTTGTCACCAGTGTGCGTTGTTTGCGGGTAGCCTGCCGCCGCAACTCTCCGTAAAGGTCATCGACCTGTCCCGCGGTCGGGCGAACCTCAATGATCGGGTCCATTAAACCGGTCGGCCGAATCAGTTGTTCTACCACGTGATTGCCGGCCCTCTCGAGTTCATATTCGGCCGGCGTTGCAGAGACATAAATGACCTGCCCGACCTTGTTTTCGAACTCCGAAAAGCTGAGCGGTCGGTTGTCGAGTGCCGAGGGGAGGCGAAACCCGTATTCGACCAACGTGGTTTTGCGGGAACGGTCGCCATGGTACATGCCGCGGATCTGCGGAATTGAAATATGACTTTCGTCGATAAAGAGCAGAAAGTCATCAGGGAAATAATCAAGCAGCACCCACGGCGGATCCCCTGCCTTTCTGCCGTCGAGATGGCGGGAATAATTTTCAATACCGTTGCAGTATCCCATAGTTTCCAACATCTCAAGATCGAGCAGCGTGCGCTCTCTAATCCGCTGGGCCTCGACGAGCCGGTTATGTGCCTGAAAAAAAGCGATCCGCTCGCGGAGTTCTTCCCGGATGTCGCGGAGTGCCCGGACAAGATTGGTGCGGCTGGTGACGTAATGGCTGTTGGGATAGAGATGGAGATGCTTTATCTGCCGCAAGACGGTGCCGGTGAGTGCATCGATGTGCATAATCGCTTCGATCGAGTCGCCGTCAAACTGAACGCGGACCGCTGTTGTGTCTTCATAGGAAGGAAATATCTCAACAATGTCGCCCCTGACGCGGAATGTGCCGCGATGGAAGTCAAAATCATTGCGTTCATACTGCAGTTCGACAAGTCGGGCAAGAAAGGCGTCGCGGGGCATATCCGCCCGATCCTGAATCAGAAGGAGCATCCCGGAATATTCCTGTGGAGAACCGAGGGCATAAATACAAGACACGCTGGCGACCACAATCACGTCCCGTCGCTGAAAAAGTGACGCGGTTGCAGCGTGTCTTAACCGATCGATCTCATCATTGATTGAGGAATCCTTTTCAATATAGGTGTCGGTTGACGGGATATAGGCTTCCGGCTGGTAATAATCATAGTAGCTTACGAAGTATTCAACGGCATTATGGGGAAAGAGCTCCTTGAATTCTGCGTAAAGCTGTGCTGCGAGCGTTTTGTTCGGCGCTATTACCAGGGTAGGTTTTTGCACTTGGGCGATTACATTCGCCATCGTAAACGTTTTTCCCGAGCCGGTGACACCGAGCAGCACCTGATGCCGGACACCGTTGCGAACCCCCCGGACGAGCTTTTCGATTGCCTGCGGTTGATCGCCTTTGGGGAGGTAATCTGACGTTAAGACAAATTGCATAGTTTTGTGTCGTGTTGCCCGGTGCGTAACAGGCGCCAGGCATGTAGCCATGGGGTTATGGATCGGCGTGTTGCGGAGACAATACGGTCATGCACATTGGCAAGGGTTACGAACTTTTAAAGCTCCACTCAGTGCCCTGCGGTGTGTCTTTCAGGACGATGCCCCGAGCGGCAAGCTCTGCCCGAATCTGGTCTGCACGCGCCCAATTTTTATCTTTTCGTGCCTGTGCGCGCTCGGCAATCAGACGCCCGATTTCGTCAGGTGATATCCCACACTCCTGCACGGCGCTGAACTGCTGTCGGGCAAAATACGCTTCGGGATCTTCGTTGAACAACCCGAGCACTGAACCGACATCGCGAAAAACGCTTTGAGCGGCAACAGCGATATGCGCCGGGATCGTCCGGTTCCCGTCTTTTTTGCACCGGTCAATAAGTCCGTTAAGCACACGGGTCAAGCTATGGAGATACCCGAGTGCTGCAGCGGTATTGAAGTCATCATCCATCGCGCTCTTGAATCTTTCTGGAAATGCTTCGAGTTCCTGCATGGCTTTGCGTTCCAGATCATCGCATGCAGCAGTGCCTTTTTCAGTTTTCGGGACGGTGTGCAGGTCACGTTGGATCCCGTACATGCGATCCAGACCGATACGGGCTTCTGCGATATTTTTATCCGAAAAATCGACCGGACTGCGATAGTGGTTTGAAAGGAGGAAGAGTCTGACCGCTTCAGGATGATAGTGTTTGAGTACATCCCGGATAGTCAGAAAGTTTTTGAGTGATTTGGACATCTTTTCGTTGTTGATATTCACAAACCCATTATGCATCCAGTAACGGGCAAAGGGTTTTCCGGTCGCAGCTTCGGCCTGGGCAATTTCATTTTCATGGTGCGGGAAAATAAGATCCATGCCGCCGCCGTGAATGTCGAAGGTTTCGCCCAGATACTTCTGGCTCATGACCGAACATTCGATATGCCAGCCCGGTCTGCCGTGCCCCCACGGGCTGTCCCAGAACGGTTCATTAGGTTTGCTTTTTTTCCACAGCGCAAAGTCGAGCGGATTGCGTTTGCGCTCGTCAACATCGATCCTGGCACCTGCCATCAGCTCGTCAAGATGCTTGCCCGATAGCTTCCCATAGCCTGAGAAACGCTCAACGCTGAAATAGACATCGCCGTCAATTACATAGGCGATTCCTTTGGCGATGAGGGTTTGAATCATGGCAATCATATCCGGGATATGCTCTGTTGCACGCGGTGCATGTGTTGGCCGTTCTACGCCGAGCGCGGCCATGTCCTGGTCAAATGCTTCGATAAACCGCTCCGCAACGACGGTGTAGGGAACGTTGTCATGGTTGGCGCGATTAATGATTTTGTCGTCGATGTCCGTATAGTTACGGACAAACACAACACGGTAGCCGCAGGAACGAAGATATCGCTGCACGACGTCAAAAACTACCATGGCGCGTGCATGACCGATATGTGAAAAGTCATAGACCGTCACGCCGCAGGCATACATGCCGACCTGCCCTTCGTGCAGTGGGATAAAGTCTTCCTTGCGTCGGGTCATGGTATTATAGATTTTCAGGCTCATAAACGATCCTAATTTCCAAAAAATTATTACTCAGCGCTTGGTACGCAGTATTCAGCACGTTCCGCGGTGTCTCTGCCGTTGTATGCTGTTTTCACGGTTTACGCTTGACTCGTCTTTTGCGCAGCAACACCACTGCCTGCGCAGCTATACCCTCACCCCTTCCTTCAAAACCCATGCCTTCAGTGGTGGTAGCCTTGATATTGACGACCGCCGGGCTGATACGAAGACACGTGGCAATGTTCTTTTGCATGGATTCAAGGTACGGCGCAAGACGGGGTGTCTGACATATTACGACGGCATCGACATTGCCGCAGACAAATCCGCGCTGTAATGCCATATCGCCGACCCGTTCCAGGAGCACAGTACTGGCAATGTCTTTGAACGCATTGTCCGAATCCGGAAAATGGCGTCCGATATCGCCGAGGCCTGCTGCGCCAAGAATTGCATCACACACAGCGTGCAGAAGCACATCTGCATCGGAATGACCAAGGAGCCCTTTGTCAAACGGAATCCTAACGCCGCCGATAATCAGCGCTCTGCCAGCAACCAGCCGGTGGGCATCATATCCAGTACCGATTCTCATAGTAATCCCTGTTCCAGCAGTGCCGCTGCAATCGCAAGGTCTTCCTGCGTTGTGATTTTGATGTTACTATAGGCTCCGGGCACAACGGCTACGGGAATTCCCAACCGTGAAACAAGTGATGTATCGTCGGTTGCCGTCACACCATCTACAACGGCCGCGCGGTGTGCTTCTCGGAGCAGATCTTTTGCAAAGGTTTGCGGTGTTTGAATGCTCACGAGCCGCGACCGATCCGGTATTTCGT
Source organism: Thermodesulfobacteriota bacterium (assembly GCA_026415325.1). Classification (GTDB taxonomy): domain Bacteria; phylum Desulfobacterota; class WTBG01; order CAIYCZ01; family CAIRTM01; genus JAOAHH01. Next base: position 43,166 of record JAOAHH010000052.1, read on the forward strand.
CAAGCACCGTCCATGCCGGATCAACCGTGGCGATCGTATCTTTGACCGGGACGGCAAGCGTGGTGGCGCGATGCGTGCGAGTGGCTGCAATTGCCGTTTGAATCAGCGCGCAGGTGACAAGCGGGCGTGCAGCATCGTGCACCAGCACCGTATCGCACGTGTCAGGCACTGCGGCAAGTCCATTGCGTACCGAATCCTGACGCTGCGCGCCGCCGGCAACGATCACAACTGGCGTACGCAAACCGAGCGGATCGACGATCTCCTGTTTACAGCGCATCTCATCACCCGGACAGACGGGGATAATGATGCAATGCACTTCGGGTGTTTTATCCAAAACAGCGAGCACCCATGCAAGGAGCGGTTTCCCGAGCAGGTGCAGATACGGTTTTTTCTCCTGCTGCTCCATCCGCCGGCCGGAACCGGCAGCAGGAACGATCGCCGCAACACTCATCGCCGGCACCTTTGCCCAGCAACATTGAAACAAAATAAGCAGGCCGTGACAGTGGCCTGCTTATATGAAAGAGAGGTAATGGGCGCCATCAGTTTTCGAAAATCGAGGTGATATTGCGTTCAACATGGTGCTCAGGAAGTTTCTGTGCAATCGCAAGCTCTTTGACAAGCAGGTTTTTTGCAATATCCATGAGCCGGCGCTCACCAAAAGACAATTCTTTCCCGACTTTCAGCAAAAACAGATCCCGCAGGACCGACGCAACTTCGTACACTGATCCCGTTTTTATGCGCTCCATGTATTCACGGTATCGTCTGTTCCATGTCTGAGAATCGACAGTTTTTGTTTTTTTGTCCTTGAGGATTTTATAGACTTTCAGCGCTTCTTTTGTCGAAATGACGCTCCGAAGTCCGACCTGATCAACTTTATCCGTAGGGATCATGATGGTCATGCCGTTCCCGAGAATGCGAAGGACATAAAATTTTTGTTTTTTGTCTTTTGCAAGCTCACGCTCTTCGATCGCTTCAATAACGCCGACGCCGTGTGTTGGATAAACTGCTTTATCGCCGACCTTAAACATGCATACCTCCCCTAAATGCTGTGGATGATACGCGGTGCCCTTGAACCCTTATACGATAGGTCATGCCGTATGCATATAAAAACGCTGTGCCCCTACACAAGGCGGCATGGTACATTGAGAATAAACTATATATCAAAAAAACAGACAAATGACAAGCACTTTATTTTGTTCGCATATCCATCTGGCATAAACATCGCATAATGAGGGAAAGGCTGTGGTTTCAGGGAACACATGCTGTGTTGACTTGACCTGTTATGTCTGATATCTTGATAAACGCTATGATATAGCTGGAAGGTAGAGACCTTTATGCAGCGGATTTCGATTGAACAGGCCCGGCCGGGTATGACGGTTGCCAAGCCGGTTATGAACGAAGCAGGTGTTGTACTGGTCGGTGCCGGCACACCTCTTACCGATTCGACCATCGAACGGCTAAAACATCTTGAGATTTCTTCTATTATTGTTAAAGGCCGACCCCTTGATATCGGTGTTCAGGACAAGCCTTTTGAGCAGGTATGTGCAGAGCTCGATGAACGTTTTTCTCTTGTGAGTGACGACAAGCTGTGCGGGCAGATTAAAGAAATCATCCGGAACGATCTTCGACGCCGCCGTGAAGAAGAAGGGTGATTTTGGCGTCCCATGCGGAGGTATGGATAAACGAAGCGCATTATGGATATCGAAAAAGAAAAGATTCGCAGGAAGATACGGTCTATTAAAAGTTTGCCCACCTTGCCTGCTGTGGCGCAAAAGGTGAGTAAACTCGCCGAAAGCGATACAACCTCGGCATCGCAACTCAGTACCATTATTTCTCAGGATCAGGCGCTTTCGGGCAGGGTGTTGCGACTTGTCAATTCATCCTTTTACGGATTTCCCGGCAGGATTTCCAATATTTCAAATGCCATTCTGTTGCTCGGGTTCGATGTAGTAAAAAGTCTGATCATCAGCGTGTCGGTTTTTGAGATGATGGAAAAGGGCATTATCGGGCTCTGGGAGCACTCGCTGGGCTGTGCGGTGGCGGCACGGATTATTGCGCGCCGGGTCAAAGAGTGCGATCCGGAAGAACTGTCGGTTGCAGGACTTTTGCATGATATCGGTAAAGTTGTTGTCAGCGTGCAGATGAACGACAGTTATGAGGATATCAAACGGGTGATCAGCGAACAGAAGGTCATTTTTTACGAGGCTGAGAAGCAGGTGCTGGAATTTACCCATGAGGATATCGGATCATGGCTTGCAGAATCGTGGAATCTGCCGGTGAACTTGCTTGAACCGATTTCCTATCATCATCAGCCGGTAAAAGCTCCAAAGGCGAAACTGCCTACGGCAATCGTGCATGTAGCTGATTTCTTAACGCGCGCTGTCGGATTCGGATCGGGCGGTGATCCATGGGCACCGCCGCTCAACCATAAGGCATTTGAACGCATTGGGTTGACGCTGCAGACCATGGAAGATATCGTCCGTGAATTCAACGATGAGCTTGAAACACTTGAAGCACGCAGTATGTTTGAAGGGACGGGATGAGGATGGTAAGCGGGAGTCGGGAAATCTTTTTGATTGCACAGGACGACCAGCTTACCTGGAACATTACAAGAATACTCGTTGCCCATGATTATCGGATTACAACGTGCCGTACCATTACCGAAGCCCTTGGAAAGGTCTATGAAACACCGCCCCTGCTTATCATTATCCACGAACCCCTTGTCAGTGGTAAAGGTTTGAAACAACTCAAGAGTTTCAAAAAGGATAATCTTTTTTTTCATATCCCGGTGGTGCTTTTGGTGAGTCCTGCCTGGGAGAAACAAAACATAGATTGGGATGAATATCCAGTTGAAGAGTATCTGACGACCGCGTTCCGCAGCGATGAGCTCGTCAACAGAATCTCGCTGTGCGTGACCCGTTTTTTCAGGGCTCTTGACCCAAACCCCCTGACCCGCCTTCCAGGAAACACCTCGATTCTGCGTCAGATTCAGCATTGCCTTGATCTCGGAAAAAATGTGGCAATCGCCTATCTTGATATCGACAATTTTAAGGCGTTTAACGATCGGTACGGTTTTTCCCGCGGTGACGAGGCACTTCGTATGGCAGCACGGATTTTGTCAAACATTATCAAAGATTACCGCAGCGAAGATTCCTTTGTGGGGCATGTGGGAGGAGATGACTTTGTGTTCATTGTACCAACCACCGCGATCGATGAGGTATGCAACCGGGTGATTGCCAATTTTGATGCGATCATTCCAAGCCTCTATGATGAAGAGGACAGACGGCGGGGATGCATTGTGGCAAAAGACAGAAGCGGGAAAAAACAGACCTTTCCGCTTATGAGTGTTTCAATCGCTGTGGTGAGCAATGAAGGCAGACGCCTTTCCCATTATGGAGAGGTCAGTGCGATCGCCTCACAGGTCAAAAAACACGTCAAAAAGCTCTCCGGAAGCAATTACCTCGTTGACCGTCGGAAAGCAGCGCCGCAGACACAGCAGTGATATCTGCGGTACACTGGCCATGGGTTTTCCTCATCTCATCCTAATTGATTGCTTTTTTTGCTCAGGAAGCACGTTACGTGTGAGTATTATCAGGGGGTTTTATGGGCTGCGGTGCGTTCCACCGTTTGGCGCAGTCGTTTCAATTCGCGTCGCAGTTTGAACCGCTGGATCATATCAAGCGCATTGCCGATCACCACACCGACCAAAAACGGCACCATGATTACCGACCAGAGGGAAACACGCATGGAGTAATATGGTGAAATGTTCACGAGCACGGTCTGGGCATTATTTGTTGCAAACCACACAAGCGAAAAGAGGATAACGACGACTGCACAGGTATTAATAAAGAGTCTCATGGTATGTGTTTAGGATAAGAAAGCGGATAAACAGGCTTTTCCAATTCTCTATTTTACCGAATCTTGTGGCCGCTGTCGTAATATTATGTCATAAATATCTTCCTTTCTGAATCTCCACGAATTGCCGACGCGGAATCCGGGAATTTGCCCCTTTTTCACCAATTTGTACACGGTGATTTTAGAGAGTTTCAGGAATTCGGCGACCTCTTCAACGGTCATAATCTGAGATGTTTCCTTACTCTGTTCCATGTTGAACCCTCAAATGTTTTTAATTATGCTATTAACTTAATAGTTAACACCTTTTTATTAGTCTGCTGATATCAAAACTGTTTTGTTTATATTTTTAACATAAATAAAAAATATTTCAATCAATTTTTTTAATAAAATTAAAAAACATCATGATGGAAGATTTTTTCATTAACGAGTTAGATTTTTAATAAAAATTTTTGTCTGATAGTATGATCAAAGGGATTTATTTATCGGGAAATCAATCGCTGTTGGATAATCGCTCAATAAAAGGAAGGATATTAAAAAAAGAATAAGATAACGTGCCGCGTCCTTTGGTGAAAAGATTACTGCATCGGAGACAAACAAAGAAAGCAGGACAGATTGTCCTGCTCTTTTTATTCTATGGTCGGGGCGAGAGGATTTGAACCTCCGACCCCTTGCGCCCAAGGCAAGTGCGCTGCCAGACTGCGCTACGCCCCGACGTATGCTGAAGGTGTGGTGCCCGTAGCTGTCGACTGCTCCTGCATAGCACAATCGAGGCTGAAAAACAATGGAAAAACAAAACACGACTTTTTCACTGCCGGATGATATGGTGTAAAAGTTTTTTAAGTTCCTGCATTGCTTTACCACGATGGCTGATGCTGTTTTTCTGCTGAGCCTCCATTTCGGCAAACGTAAGCCCAGACTCCTCATCAAGAAACACCGGATCATAGCCAAAACCAGCCGTGCCTCGAGGCGCCTCGATGATCCGACCGTGACATACCCCTTCAACGGTATATTCATGCGTGCCGGGTATGACAAAAGCGATCACACATCTGAAACGGGCAGTTCGCCGCTTCTCAGGGATGCCTTTGAGTTCTTTGAGCAGCCGCGCTATGTTTCTTTGCGCATCGCCTTCAACGCCACCGTAGCGGGATGATATCACCCCCGGTGCCCCACCGAGCGCATCAACCTCAAGCCCAGAGTCGTCTGCCAATGCAGGCAGGCCAGTACATGTTGCAACGGTGCGTGCTTTTTTGAGTGCATTCTCCACAAGAGTTGCTCCATCCTCGTGCACCTCAGGGCATCCGGGAAAGTCAGTGCAGCAGAGCACCTGTACCGGTAGATCAGAAAGCAATTCCTTCAACTCTTTCACCTTGTTATGATTTCTGGTCGCAAGTACGATGTTCATAATCGCTGCCTTTTTAGCACGTTGCGTCTCACGATTTTTAATGTGGAATTTCCGGAGATATGATAACCCGGTCAATTGGTGATGTTTTGAGCTGGTCGGGAACCGTGGTGTTTTTATAAAAAATAGTATTGCCGCGCCGAATCAAAAGTGTTGTCATGACGGCATTGTCAAGATAAAAGGTATAGGTCCGACATTCTTTTCCGCAGGGAAACACACCGATAAACCCCTTTTTTTCCGGATTATCGCAGTTTGCAACTAGACAGAATCGGGTGGTCGTTACATACACAAACGGAATATGCAGCGACAGGTGCAGCTCCTGCGGCACATCTGATATGTCAAGACCATGCAGCGGATTGTCGAGCTCCGCCCGCTCAATCCCCTGTTCAAGCAGAAACCTGACATAGTGCGGAACACCCAAATTTGTGCTCCGGAGATGCCGGAGGGCGTCGGGCGGCAGCCGATCGAGGAAATTCATGATGCGCGGTCCTCGTTTTATTTTTGTCATAAGCCGACCGAGTACGGGCTTGAGATGCGGATATCGGTTTTTCATGACGCGGAACACACCCCAGTCGTTAAAAACAACTTCGGTTCCCGTTGGCAATATGTCCAAAAGTTTTTCAACCGCAGCAAGCCCTGTCTGGGTAACATACGGGGTGACCAGCGTGAAGGCACATCCCCGTTCCGCAACCTGATCCATTATGTCTTTGAGTATTGGGGGTGAGGGGAGCAACCGCTCACAGAACTCATCGCCGAAATATACCCGCTGGTAGTCCGCGCTGAGATACTTCAGGTTTTCCGGTATTGCAATAAACAGGGCACGTTCCCGTTGCATCAATGCTCCTTGATGAATTGTTTTTTACATGGCATAAATATCCGGCAAAGTCAAAGAGTATCGCCACGATGGCCTCTGTGCTAGAGAGGTAAACTACTCTGTCGTCCGGAATACGATATAAACAGCTCAAGTCTCACGGTACAGTGCAGACGACGTAACTCGGAGGTCAAGGCTCGTTTCTTCAATGGTTAGAGATTATGTTATGCAACCCGAAGCCCGTTTTGCTGTTGTCATTTGTTCGTTATTTTCTGATGTTTTCAATGGAGGATACCGTATGCCACATGTTGTCCTTGAGGGTGCTGTTGACCTGCAACGATTTTGCTCTGAGTATTGCCCGTCAACCCATCCGATTGCCGGCGGACTTGTGAAACTAAAGCGCGCCTATGTCAGCACAACCGCTGATGAAATATTGATAGAAGCTGTTGCCATCGAAGAAGGCCATGCCCAGCGTTTTCTTGTGCAGATTCTCGTGCGGGAGAGCCGTACCACGGTTAAGCTCTATTCCGGCATAGACCCTGAAAAAACAGAAGGCGTGAAAACCACTGTTGCGCTTGTAGCGCGTCAGCTCAAAGCGTGCAGCCCTTATGCACATTACGGCGCCACAAATCTTGGCGACCTGCTACTGTAGGACAAAGGCGCGCCTGCCTTCCTCAATATCCCTCAATTCTTCCCATGCTTTTTGGGCAAACAAGGAATGTTCAGGGCTTTGGAGGCACAATTTATAGGCATAAACTGCTTTGGTGCGGTAGTGCTGTGCTTTGTCGGAATCGCGCGGTTGTGGGGGGGGTGAAAACGCGTATATTTCGTACAGCAACCGACAGCGCCGGGCGATGGTGTAGAAAATTTCAGGCCGCAGAGATGTCGTGGGATAGTGTTCAATGACTGCTTCGAGGCTGCGGATGTCCTCTTCGATCGCCGCGGGGTTAGGGAGGGTTTCGTCCGAGAGCGTGATCAGACGGTACTGGGCTTCATCGGCAATAGGGCTATCCGGAAATTTTTCAATGACCATTCGATAATGACGTTTGTCGTAGTGCAACGTTCCATTGTGTTCTGTCCAAACGCCGTATCTGCCGTAGCGGTTGAGAAAATCTTGGGTGACCCGTTCACGGGCTTCCCCACGCTCAATGCGTCTGCGCCAGGCAACATCGAGCAACCCCTCAAACGACTCTCCAAGTCGCTGCAGCGCCCATGAATATTTCGGCGACTTCGGAAACCGATCGAGAAACAGAGAGAATTTCTCGATCGCATCCTCGTAATCGCGCGCGTCAAGCGCTTTTTGTGCTTCATTAAAGAACATAATGTCGCCTTGGTTGGCGCGATCGTATTGAGGTGCACTAATGCATCCCACACTGAGTACTATCAGGAATGCAATAGTGCCAAAAATTTCCCTACGGTTCAGCATGCCATGCATAGCCTTTTCCTTTTATGACCCAGCGAAAGCACGTTGAGCAGCAGCGATTGCGCGTACCCGCTGCATGAGCTGTTCAAATTGGTGGGGAAAGAGCGACTGGGGACCGTCGGAGAGTGCGTGTTTCGGGTCATGGTGCACTTCTACCATAATGCCATCAGCACCAACGGCAATGGCTGCGCAGGCAAGCGGAATCACCTGATCGCGTTTTCCAGCGGCATGGCTTGGGTCAACGATAATCGGGAGGTGGCTTAGGGTTTTGACCGCAGGAACCGCGCTCAGGTCCAAGGTGTTGCGGGAATGATCAGCAAACGTACGAACACCGCGTTCGCACAGGATAATGCGGTGATTGCCCTCGGCAGCAATATATTCTGCAGCCATGAGAAACTCCTCAATGGTTGCCGACATACCGCGTTTGAGCAGGACCGGTTTGGTGCATTTCCCTACTCTGCGCAGCAGGCTGAAATTTTGCATGTTGCGGGCACCAATCTGGATGATATCAGCAACCTCTTCAACCAACGGCACAACCTCATGGTCAACCGCTTCGGTCACAATGCCAAGCCCTGTTTCAGCACGTACCCGTGCAAGGATATCGAGACCTTGTTGCCCCAGTCCCTGAAAACTGTAGGGCGAGGTGCGTGGTTTAAAAGCCCCTGCTCGAAACAGGTGTGCACCTGTTGCTTTGACCGCATGGGCAATCTGCAGACACTGATCGAGGCTTTCGACAGCGCATGGTCCTGCGATAATGACGGGATCGGGACCTCCGATACCGACCGTGCCGACAGCAACAATCGTGTTTTCGGGTTTTACCTCCCTGCTCACCAGTTTATACGGTTTTGAAACCCGGATGGCTTCTTTGACGCCGTCAAGCGCCAAAAATATCGAAGGATCAAGCGGTCCGGCATTGCCGAGAATGCCGATCGCGGTGCGCTGTGAACCGGGGATCGGGGCTGGTGTATAGCCAAGCTGTTTGATCGTGGCAATAACATTGTCGATCTGTTCCTGCGATGCTTCATGTTCCATAACAATGAGCATACCAAAACCTCCGTGAGAACGTGGCTAAGTTCTATGGTATCACGAACCCGATTGGTTTTCAAACTGCTTCTAAATGGTCTGAACAAGATGGGATCGGAGCTCTAAGGCTTTGCGGACAAGATCAAACACCTGGTGCATTTGGAAGGGTTTGTTGATGACAAAATCAATGCCAGCCTCGGTCCGCTGCTCCGCGGTAAGCGGTACTTCCCACCCCGTAATAAGGCACACGGGAATGGAACGATCGGCTTTTTTGATCTGCTCGGCAATCTGATAACCCGACATGCCGGGCATGCCAAGATCTGTGAATACCAGGTCAAACCGTTGCTGGGTAAACAGTTTCAAACCCTGCGGCCCTGATGCAGCGGCGACTGCCGTATGGCCGCCTGCCTCAAGAATATCGACTAGCGTATCGCGAACATCCTTTTCATCGTCGATGACAAGCACTGTTGCTGACGACGTTGTGGAGGGAACGGTCGGCTGTTCGGCAGGTGCTGCAGAATCTCGTGCAACGGGGAGTCGTATCAGAAAGGTGGTGCCTTTTCCCTCCTCGCTTTCAAACGTGATAGCTCCCTGATGTCGGTTGATAATACCGTAAGACACACTCATTCCTAGGCCGCTTGCCTGCGGGCCTTTTGTGGTGAAAAACGGATCAAAGATTTTGGTGCGATGCTCTTCAGGAATACCGAGGCCGGTATCACGAACCGTAATAAGCACATGGTTCGGCTCTGCTGCAGTCTGAATGACGATGTCGCCGCCGTGGGGCATTGCTTCAACGGCGTTTTTGATCAGGTTAATAAAGACTTCGCGAAGCTCTGTGGCGCTGCCCCGAATTGGCGGCACGGGCGTTTGATTTCTGATGATCCGTACTTTGACCCCCTGCGATTCGGCAGCGTCTTTCCAGAACGATCGGGTAAATTCAATGGCATCGGTGATAATATCGTTGATATTCAGCGCGGTGAATAGTCTATCCTCATCGCGGGTGCGGGAAAACTCCTGAATCCGTCGCACGGTTTCCGCTGCATCCAGTGCTGCCTTTTCAATAATATGCAGGCCTTTTTTCAATTCAATCCACGATGCCCGTCGCTCAGGGCCGCTGCCGGGTCGCTCCAGGAGTTTCAGCAGAAGCTGGGTCCTACCAAGGATGGCGGCAAGGACATTGTTGAAATCATGCGCCACGCCGCTTGCAAGTTCGCCCAGCGAGCGGAGCTTTTCGGCCTGCACCAATTGCCGTTCCATTGCCCGGCGCTGGGTCACATCGCGGATGATGGCAACGCCGGCGGTATATGCGCCTGATGCATCCCGGATCATGGAGGCATTCCACTCAAGCTCGACATAGCTTCCCTGAGGGGTTTTAAAAAAGGATTCATAGGTGACAAATCCTTTTTCCATCAGTTCCTGAATTCGTTCCTGCACCATGCGGCGCATTTCGCGGTCATCAACGGTCAGCATGCTTGAGTGTTTGCCGATCAGTGATTCCCGCGGTAGCCCCGTGATCCGTTCCATTGCGCTGTTTGCCGACAGGATCTCACCGCCAAGCGAGGTGATGATAATACCGTCGCGGCTGCTTTCAATGATGCTTTCCATGAACTCTTTTGCTTCCCGAATTTCACGCTCGGCCTTGCGCCGCTCGGTGATGTCACGCATGATGCCGACCGAACCGATGAGCTCGCCGGTTGCGGTTTTGTTCAGCACGGCGCTCAGCTCCACTGGCACGACAGTGCCTTTTTTCGTGTATAGATAGGTCTGCCAGTTGATAAGTTTATTTGTTTCAAACAGCTCATCCACATGAATCTGTGCATCCTTAAAATATTCCTCATCAATCACGAGTTCCTCACCGCTGCTCAAGCGGTAGGTTCCAGGCTCGGTGACCATAAATGTATTCAATCTCTTTCCGATAATTTCCGCGTCGCTTTCGATACCGTACAGATCGAGAAAATATCGGTTGACCTTTATAATATGACCGGTGCTGTCGCAGGCGACGATGGCATCCTGGCTGCTTTCGATAATGTTGTTTAGTGAATCGCGTGTTTCGAGCAGCTCCTGAAGCATACGGTGCTGCTGGGTGGTGTCGCGCGATACACAGATGACCGCGTTTACCGTGCCATCTTCCATAAGGGGCGAAAAGCTGGTATCGAAAAACTTTGCGGTGCCGTCGTGGGTAATGAATATATATTCGACCGCACCGACCCGCTCACCGTTGAGCGCCCGGTGAACCTGTTGCCGGAAATCCTCAAGATGCTCTGGTGCAATGATACCGGCTGCATCGATCGCTTTGCCGATGATGTCCTGTGCGTTGTAGCCGAGCACCGGCAGAACAGAGGGCGACATGCTGGCTACGGTATAGTCTGGCCGAACGGCATAGATGAGGTCTGAAACGTTTTCAAAATGGAGGCGGTAGGTATGCTCTGACTGTTCGAGCTGGCTGACGATAAGTTGCAGTCGCTCTGACATTTCGTTAAATGCGGCCGACAACCTGCCGACTTCGTCACGCGAGGTCACCGGAATTCTGCGGCTGAAATCACTGCGGGCGATTTGCAGTGCTGCATTAATGAGTTGGTTTAAGGGGCGGGTGATGAGGGTGCCGATAAAGGCGAAGAAAATGAGCAGCATCGCAATGATCGCACTGCTTGCAGCAGCAGCCACAAGAACCGTCTCCTGTACCATGTGGATGATATGGACAAGGGAGACGCAGACGACCAATGTGCCGATCCGGCTGCCGCGATACATGACCGGCATGCTGATGAATGCTCGCTCTTTTTCAAGCGTGAACCCCTCATCAAGTTGTTTATGCTCGGCAAGGATACGTTCACCACGCGGCGCATTGACGGCAGCCACGATGGTGCCGTGTGCATCGTACACGATGGCAAAAACAAGCGTTCTATTTCTCCGCATCTCATCGATCTTTTTCTGCACTTCAGCCGTATTTCCCGCAGCAAGGTCCGCTCTAATCGTTGCTGCGGCAAAACCGACCACCTGCAGTGCTGCCTGCCGGGTGACGTACATGATCTGCTGTTGCAGATGGTAGGCGAAAAACAGCGTGATGAATAATCCGATACCAGCGCCGGCAACGGCAGTGCCGAGAAGGAGCTTTTTCCTGATGCTGAGATTCTTAAAAAACCCAACCATGGTATATGGCTCTCCAAATCAACTCAGTTGTATTTCGGCTTGAAGCACACCGGTGTTTAATCTATTTTGCCGTATGTTGCTGCATCCTTTATAGTCGATGATCACGGTTTTTGCCTGGACCCGGCATTTTGGTTCATCTTGACGGCTATGATCACGACAAGTTTCCGGTTGCGTTTTCCGGAAGAGCGTTATATAGACAAAGACCATAAGGGCACCACACGGGGGGAATGCCTATGAAAATCAACGAGATACGTGCAAAGGCAAAGGCTCTTGGGCTGAATATTGCTCTTGGGATGAAAAAACCAGACATCATCAGGGCGATTCAGATCCGGGAAGGTAATACACCCTGTTTTCAAACCAATCCCGATCAGTGCGGCCAAAGCGGATGCCTCTGGCGGCAGGATTGTTTAAAAGCGTGCCGGAAATAACATAATGTGAGATAACGGTAGTCGGATATGATACGGGCTTTTGTTGTGTGCTGTGCAACGATCTTTTTAAGTGTAGGCCACGGTATGTCTGCCCTTGCGCAGGAGCGCCCATGCGTTGTTCTTGAAACCAATAAAGGGAATATTACGATCGAGCTCTATCCTGACAAAGCACCGGTCACGGTTAAGAACTTTCTTGCCTATGTGGATGCCGGATTTTACGACGGCACCATCTTTCACCGCGTGATTCCGAACTTTATGATCCAAGGCGGAGGGCTGACGCCGGATATGCGTCAAAAGCAGACGTTGCCGCCGATCAAGAACGAAGCAGACAACGGTCTGCGCAACAGCCGCGGTACGGTGGCAATGGCACGTACGCAGGAGATCAACAGTGCAACATCGCAGTTTTTTATCAATGTTGTCGACAATGCCTTCCTCGATCACGGGGTCAGAGATTTCGGGTATGCCGTATTCGGCAGAGTGACATCAGGGATGGACGTTGTCGACCGCATCGCCAGTGTTCGCACTGGAACTGTCGGCACATTTCGTGACGCCCCGCTGGAACCGGTACTTATTCTCAGGGCGCGTCGTCAATAAGACTGCTGCCGGACATCCAAGGGTATCCTGAGGATATACCGTATGGCATCACGCCCGCCTTTTTCAGCACCGCTTGCTGCAGACAGTGTTGCGGTGTTTTATCACGCCATTCCCAAACTCCTTGTTTTTATCAGCGATAAGATACTGCTCGACAGCCGATTTCAGGAACCATGTTGTTCGGAACATGCAGAAACGATCGCTGAATTCAACCGGCGTTTGAGCGGTCTGCTGCTTGCGGCATACGGTTTTGGCCTCTATGATTGTCTTCATGAAGCCTTTCCGGAGTGTATCGCATTGCTTGCAGGTCGTGGGGTTCCTGTTGACAGGGTTCCGATGCTGTTGCAGACGTGGATTATCGGTATTGAGTGCCTCATCCGACGCTCTGTTGCTGAGCAGCTTGTTCCTGCACTCCACCGGCTGACCTCATGCAGTGCGGGGTTGTCACAACAGGCGCTTGCCCCTGACCCGCCGCTTGAAGGACATGCCGGAGCTTTTTACGATTTACTGGCAGCACGGAACAGAAAGTTTGCTGCCGAATACATCCTATCCCGCATTCGTGAAGGCACCTCAATTGAAGACGTCTACGGCCGGGTACTGCTTCCTGCCCGCGAGCGCATCAAGCGCCTGTGGTGTAAAAACCGCCTCAGTGCGGCTGATGTGCAGACGGCAGAGGATATCTGCCGCTATGTCATGTTTCGCGTTATCGACAGTGTGTTCGGCGAGCGACGGTATCCTTTTAAGGCAATGGTTGCCTGTGTGCAGGGCGAGGAAGATCCCTTAAGCGCCGAGGTGCTGGCAAATTTTCTTGAAATCAAAGGGTGGTCTGTTTTGTTCCTCGGACACGATGCTTCAGATGAGGATGTTCTCCACGCAGTCAGCGTGAACACACCGAACGTTGTGGTACTCTCGGTCGCATCGGTTTCACGCCTTTATGAAGGACGTGCCCTGCTTATGCGACTCAAATCGGAGTTTCCTGGCATGCAGGTTGTTGGCTACGGGTCGGCAATAATGCGCGCGCGCGATGCGTTTGAACCATTGACAAACGCGCTGATTACCGGATTTGAACAGGGACATGCTGCGATGCTCCAATTGGTTATAGCGCATGCGTAGTCTGGTTGCACTTAAGATTCTCCTCCATGACCGGGCGACCACACTGGGATCGCTGATCGGCGTTATTGCCATTGTGTTTCTCGTGGGGCAGCAGCTTGCCGTGCTGTTCGGGCTGTTTACCTTTATGTCAGTACTGGTCGATCACAGCGGTGCGGATATCTGGGTTTGCTCAAAGCACACCAGCAATGTCAACAGTGCAGGACTTATCCCCGAGCGATACCTTGATCGGATCAGCGGGCTTCCCTTTGTTGTGTGGGCAGAGCCGCTGCTTTTTGGGAATGGTACGTTCGTGACCGCACAAGGAACCAATGAGTCGGTGCAGGTTGTGGGACTGCGCATGCCGCGGGCTGCTGCAGGACCGTGGCGGTTTTTTAAAGGCGGATCCGAGGGGTTACTCGATCATGAAGGTATTACCCTTGACCGACTCGACTTGCGGATGTTCGGGAACCCAGAATACGGCAAGGTTTATGAAATCAACTCGGTCAGGGTCAGGGTCAGCGGTATCACACAGAGCATCAAAGGATTTGCCGGCAGACTGGTCTTTACCAATATGGTCAAGGCACGTGAGATTCTCAAAACGCCACCCGGACGCTGCAGGGCAATATTGGTGAAACTTGCCGATGGCATTGACCGTGCCGCGGCAATCACGCAGCTTCAGGCAATGCTGCCCGCCGCCGAGGTTATTGCTGCTGCGGATCTCTCTGCGTTAACCCGCATCTATTATGTCAAGAACACGGGTATGGGAGGCAGTTTTGGGTTTTCAACCATTGTGGGTGCACTCGTTGGCATTATCATTATTACGCTGACGATGTACACGGCGGTTTTGCAGCGCCAGAAGGACTTTGCTGTCCTGCGGGCGCTCGGTGCCAGGAAAAGAGATATTTTGATTATTGTGTTGTTGCAGTCGCTGATGATCGGTGTGGCAGGGATTTTTATCGGTTTTCTTCTGCTGTCACTGTTTTTGCAGGCAACACTCGATACGCCGCTGCCAAGCTATATGCCTCTTGCTGCAGCACCTGTGCTTGCCGTTGGGACGCTCCTGCTGTGCATACTCGGGTCGGTGCTTGCCATGCGGAAAGCGGTGAGTATTGAGCCGGCATCAGTGTTTCGATAAACCCGGGGTGCGTTCTGAGTACTGAGTCTTCAAGTATTATTTACTCGGCACCCTGTATGCAACACGCAGTACTCCTTATTACAGGCGCAATATGCCCCAACCCATCCTTCAGCTTGAACGCGTTGCCCGGGATTTTTTTGACGGCAAGACGCAGCGTCGGGTGCTTTATGAAACAGATCTTGCGTTGTATCCTGGTGAGCTGACGATTCTTGCAGGGCCATCGGGCAGCGGCAAAACGACCCTGTTGACCATTATGGGGCTCGTGCTGAAACCGTCGGCTGGCGATGTTGTTGTTGCCGGCGAACGGGTGACCCATTTACCCGAACACAAACTCGCATCAGTGCGCCGGATGCGGTACGGATTTGTGTTTCAGCTTGCCGAGTTGCTTCCTGCGCTGTCGGTTGTCGAAAATGTCATTGTTGCCGCAGGCATCCAGGGTGGGCAGGTGTCTGCTGACGTGCGTGCACGCGCTCTTGCCTTGCTTGAGAGCTTTGGCCTTAGCGATTGTCTCGGGCTTAAACCGCTGCAGCTTTCCGGCGGGCAGAAACAACGCGTTGCGATTGCGCGCGCCTTGATCAACGATCCGTCAATTCTGCTCTGTGATGAACCAACGTCGGCGCTTGATGCAGAATCCAGTACCATCGTGCTCGATACACTGAAACAGCTCTCCCGGGATACGCACCGGGCACTCTTGCTGGTTACTCATGACCCCCGTGTGTTTCCGTATGCTGATCGACTGTTAAAGATTGACAACGGCCGCATTATCTTCGATTCCCGACATCCGTTGCCGGAGGAGAACCTATGAAACGCATGCGCCTCGCCGTTCTTGTTGCAATCATCGCTGCAGGAAGCATGGTTATTGTTATCAGCCTTAAAAAATCTTCGGCACCGCCACAGGTTGCGCCGCCGCCAGCGCTCGAAAAGGCACCGGTTCGGGTGTACGGCACAGTCGAGCCAGCGGGCAGGGAAGTGGTGGTGAGTCCGCCGATGAGCCGGCGCGTAGTTGAGGTGTTTGTGAGGGAAGGCGACCGGGTGCATATTGGGCAGCGGTTGTGTGAACTGGAGAGCACGGTTGAACAGGCACAAGTTGAGCTTGCACAGGCACGGGTTGCAACGGCACAGAAATCGCTTGAGATAAGCTTTGACGAACTCACGCGAAGCAAAAGTTTGTTTGCACGGCAGGTTGATTCGGACTACAAATTCACGCAGGCCAGGCTGCAACACGAGCTCGAGCTGCGGCGTCTCAAAGCAGCGATCAGCGAGCTTAATGTAGCACAGGCACAGCGCGAACAGTGCGTGTTACGCTCCCCGCTTGAAGGCATCGTGTACAAGTTTGACGTGCGGGTCGGCGAAACACTGCAGGCCGGC
Source organism: Thermodesulfobacteriota bacterium (assembly GCA_026415325.1). Taxonomy (GTDB): domain Bacteria; phylum Desulfobacterota; class WTBG01; order CAIYCZ01; family CAIRTM01; genus JAOAHH01. Next base: position 59,438 of record JAOAHH010000052.1, read on the forward strand.
GACAATACCAAAATAATCCTCGGCTCGCCTGATCTGTGGGTGCGACTTGCCGTAGAGTCCTTCTGGAGAAACCGGGTGCACGACAATGCGACCTGTGAGGTGTTCGATTCAGAAACACAAGCGTTTCTCGGCACCGGAACCGTGTGCTCCCGTGTGTACGTTATGGGAAGGCGCAATTTTAGAACCGAAGATACTCAGGAGCGTTTTGATACCAAGTTTCAGGAGGTAATTGTGGCACTGCGACCTGCACAGAGAGAAATTCCACTTGGGCTGTCGGTTGTAGCGGTTTTTAAATAGAACGGTTCTGCAATGGAGGGGGGGTCAGTTGATTTCAATATATGCTTTTGCCTTAAGCCCTTCAAGATAGTCCCGCACGCGCTTTTCAAATTCAATGCCGTAGAGAATGCCTCTAATTTCGCGCGACCGATCCTGCAATGAAGCATTGTCGCTCTCGGACGCATCGCGGTCAATAACCTTGATAATATGGAACCCGAGTTCTGTTTTGATGACCGGGCTTACCTGTCCCGGTTCGAGGGAAAACACCGCTGTTTCGAGCTCGGGCATAAGCTCGCCCCGGTAAAAATACCCCAGATCACCGCCTTGCTGTGCACCCGCTCCCTGCGAATACTTTGCTGCAAGGGCACCGAAGTCCTCACCGGCAAGAATCCGGTCACGCAGCGATGATGCAGTTCGCTCGATTTCGGTTATTTTTTTCGCAGTCGCATCTTTGGGAATCAGCAGCAGAATCTGCTGGATGCGTACCCGCGGACCTTTTTTTTCCTGTTGGCGCATGGATTGATTATAATAATCCTGCACGTCTTTATCCGTGATGGTAATTTTAGAATGAACCTGCCTGCCGATGACATGCGATTGCATGATTTCATCATGGAGGAGGCTGCGATAGGCGGCAAGCGTGAGCCCCTGTTTGTTAAGCTCTGCTTCAAGCTGCGCAAGGGTCAGGTTGTTGCGTTTGAGAATGTCGCTGAGCGCAGCATCGATTTCCTTCTCTTTGACCTCGATCTCGAGTTTTTTTGCTTCCTGCAGGATGAGTTTTCGCTCGATCAGACTTTCAAGAAGCTGCCGGTCAACGTCTTTGCCCATAGGTTTTTCCGGAGAACCGAAAAAGAGCATGGTTTTATAGCGGGTCAATTCTGATTGGGTAATGATCTCTCCATTGACGGTTGCGAGAATGCGGTCGATAACCTCTGCGCCCACATGCGAAGGCAAGATGATATGTGCTGCACATATAAGTATGGAGAGAAAAGATGCAATCTTCATAGACCATCACCACGACTGTGGAGAGGTTTATAGCATGATTGCCGAGTCTATGAAAAGAGTTTTCGACCAATGCGGAGCAGCTACACTCCTGTGGTGCTCTCAAGGGCGGTGCGCACGGTAGCGGCAAGCTCAGCGCGGTTGAACGGTTTAAGAACAAATCCTCTGATGCCGATTGCTCGGGCTTTGTCCTCAGATACAGTTTCGCTGTAGCCCGTGCAGAGGATGATCGGCATACTTGGCCGCACGGCAAGTATCTTTTGCGCAAGATCAAAGCCGGTCATGCCCGGCATGGTTTGATCCGTGATGACAAGATCGAATGATTCCGGACGTTTCAGGAACATCCCCAGGGCTTCGGCACCGGTATGGGCAGCGGTGACCCGATAGCCAAGCGAGGTGAGGATGCCGGAACACACTGTGAGCAAATCCTCCTCGTCATCAACCAGCAACACTGATTCGGTACCATGTGGTACAAGGGGAGTTTCTTCGGTCTGGCGCGAAGTACTGTGATGGATCTTCGGGAATATGATAAAAAACGTTGTGCCCTGTCCCACGTGACTCTCAACCCGCAGCGCTCCATTGTGGCTTTTGACAATGCCGTGGACAACCGCTAGCCCCATACCGCTTCCCTGTCCAACTTCTTTTGTGGTGAAAAACGGATCGAAAATTCTGTCGATGATATCAGGACTGATCCCGGTGCCGGTATCGCTGACTGTGAGCTGTACATACTCGCCGGGAGCGGTTTCGGGAAACAGGGCAGCCTGTTCAGCATCAAACAGCACCGTTTCAACAGCTAACGTGAGCGTGCCGCCGGTGTCCCGCATGGCATGGGCGGCATTGGTTGCAAGGTTAATCAATACTTGTTGTATCTGTGTCGGGTCGCCCATGATTGCGGCATTCTCGTCAATGATACGGGTAGTGATCGTAATTGTTGACGGCAGGGTCGGGCGCAGCAATTTCAGTGCTTCGGTGATGATCGCAGCGAACACGAGCGGCTGATGCCCGATTTGGCTTTTCCTGCTGAATGCAAGGATTTGCTGGACAAGGTTCTTTGCGCGATCGGCTGCCTTCAAAATTTGCGCTAAATTGTAGCGCAGGTTGCCGGTCTCCGGAGCGTATTCTGCGGCAAGCTCGGTATAGCCGATGATAGCACTGAGGATATTGTTGAAGTCGTGGGCAATGCCGCCGGCAAGGGTGCCAATCGCCTCCATTTTCTGCGCATGCCGGAGCTGTTGTTCAAGGGTGAGTTCTTTGGTAATGTCGCGGCCGAGAGAGACATAGCCGACAACAGCACCACCTGCATCACGGATCGGCGAAATCACGGTATCGAGTTCATAATGTTTGCCGGTTTTATCGACATTCGTCATCTGACCCCGCCAGACATTGCCGCTTTGGAGGGTTTCCCAAATGCTGCGGTAAAAGTCTGAGGTGTAGATGCCGTGGGTGGTAAAAAAAGGATTTTTCCCCATCACCTCTGCGTTGGTGAAACCGGTCAGCTGTTCGATTGCAGGATTGATATATTGAATGCTTCCGTCGGCAGCCATGATCATCACGGTTTCCGCAGCATGTTGGATTGCAGCAGCAAATTGCTCAAGCTGATGCTCCATTTTCCGTTGCTCGGTCACGTCCTGCAGAATGCCGTACACCCGAACTGGCTTGTTAGTGATGTCACGTTCGATGATCGCGCGTGTTGTAAACGTTCGAAGCTCCCCATTTTTTCTGATAATCCGGCGTTCATCTTCCATTTCTCTGGGCATCTGCTCAACGGCATGCTGATGGAGCTGGAGTAAGGAATTGCGATCCTCTTCATGGACATGCCACAGGATGCAATCAAATGACGGAGACACTTCGCCCGGTGTATAGCCGAGCAGGCGGTAGAGCTCGTCCGACCAATAGAGTGTGCCGGTGGCAAGGTCGAGCTCCCAGCTCCCAAGCTGGGCAATAGACTGCGCACGGTCGAGAAGCTGCTTGCTTCGCGCAATGGCCTCTTCGGCCTGTTTGCGCTCGGTAATATCGCGCATGACGGTTGAAAGATAGAGCAAGGTGCCGTCGCTGCTTTTATGGGACATGATATACTGAGATACGGGAATCTCTTTGCCGTTGCGATGCAGCAGGGCGGTTTCCCCTGACCATGAACCATCGCGGATTGCCGCGGGAACACCTTCCTGCATAATTTTGCTATAGGCCCATGCCGGATGCAAATCCTTAATGAATCTGCTTGTTACCGGTGTATCCTCATCCCACCCGACAAGTCTTTTGCCGGGGGCATTGATGTATTGCAATCTGCCGTCGGGCAGCGCGGTTGAGATGAAATCAAGGGTTGCGTCAAAAATTGCAAGCAGACGTTCACGCTCGGCCTCTGCTTGTTTTCGCTCGCTCAGATCGCGGACAAATGCCCAGTACCCGATGTGATTGCCCTGAGTATCTTTTTTGATATATGCCTGCAGCTCAATCGGAAAGACGTGACCGTCTTTGTGGCGGTATTCTTTTTCATAGGGTGCGGAATAGCCGTGCACGGCAACCTGATTGAGTAAAATCGCACGCTCCATCTCGTGCCATTTCGGCGGCGTCAGGTCTTCATAGCGCATCCATAGCAGCTCATCACGGGTATAACCGGTAATGCGTTCGAATGCAGGATTGCATTCAATAAAGCGGCCTTGCAGGTCGATGGCGCAGCATCCGTCCCGAAGCTCCTGATAGAAGGTACGGTACCGCTCCTCACTTTCCCGCAGGCTTTCTTCGCTTGCCTTAAGCTGTTGCACGGTTGCCATCAGTTCTTGATTGAGACCGATGAGCTTCTGCTCTCGTTCAGAAAGTTCTGCCACAGCCCACTGCAATTTAAGCTCTGCTTCCCTGCGGGCGGAAATGTCACGAACAAATTCAACGACGGCGACAACGGCGCCGGTATCGTCTTTCATGGGATAGCTGTACACTTCAAGCCACGTTACCGCAGAACCCTGAGGGCCGGGTACGATATCGGATTCAAGCATGCCGGATGTCAGACAGCGGACGCTCGGGCAGGGATTACAGGGATGATCGGAGTGATGATAGCACTGAAAACATTTTTTGCCTTCAAGCGGCAGGGAGGCGGCATACCATGCTTTCATCGTGTCGTTGGCAAAAAGGATTGTCAGATCAGGGGCAAGAACGGAAATGCCGTCCTGTATGCAGGCGAGGACGCTATGGAGAAAGCGATTCTCCTCTTTCAAAATCGAGGGGATGGGGTGAGGATCGTTGGCAGAGGGCGACTGGTGCGGTGTGCTTTTCGGTGAAGAACCATGTTCTGTTGTGGGGTTGTTTCTGCGCATAGACATGCGGGTCAAAATAATAATTCCCGATAATCCACTGGTAACAAGTTTAGTTAAAAATCCGTCGTATTTCCATAAAAATATTGGTATCTGACTGCCCATGATACGTTACGAGTAATTTATTATCAGGCGTGAAACGGAACCGACCGGGATCAGATGCAACCAGTGTAAGGATTTTATCAAGGTGTTCGCCTGCCTGTTCGTGGAAGGTGAAGACAAGGTGGTGCTGGGTCTGATCGACCGAAAGGATCATCCAGCGGCGCAGGATATGTTTTATCCGTGCCACGTCAAGCAGCGCTGCCACCTCAGGCGGCAACCTCCCGAACCGGTCTTCAAGCTCCTCGGCAATATCCTGCAGTTCTTCTACGCCTGCACCAGCAATGCGCCGATACAGCACCAAACGCTGATTGACATCATCAATATAAGAATCGGGGATATACGCCTGAACCCGCAGATTGATTTCTGGTTCAAGCGCAATGGGTTGCGGCTCGCCTTTCAGTTTTGCAATTTCTTCAGTGAGCAGCTCCAGATACATATTCATGCCGACCGCTGCAATGTGGCCAGATTGCGCATGCCCGAGGATGTTGCCGGCGCCTCGTATCTGCAGGTCGCGCGTTGCAAGCCGGTATCCTGAGCCGAGTTCGCTGAACTCTGAGAGTGCTTCAAGTCGTTTTTTGGCTTCGGGATTTAAAAGGTCTGCCGAAGGAACCAGAAGATATGCATAGGCGCGTATCTTCCCTCTGCCGACTCTGCCCCTGAGCTGGTACATCTGGGCAAGCCCGAGGCGGTGGGCATTGTTGATGATGATGGTGTTTGCCGTAGGAAAGTCGAGTCCCGATTCAATAATGGTTGTGCAGAGCAGCAGGTCGATCTCGCGTTTGAGGAATTGCATCATCGCATGCTCCAGTTCGCGCACGTTCATCTGACCGTGGGCAATGCCAAGCCGTGCTTCTGGCACGAGCTTTTTTAAATATCCTGCCAGCGCATGGATTGACCTAACGCGGTCATGCACGAAAAATATCTGGCCGCCCCGCTTCAGCTCACGGAGGATTGCATCCCGAATGATCATGTCGTCAAACCGGGTGATAATGGTTCTGATCGCAAGCCGGTCTTCGGGCGGTGTTTCGATCAGAGAAAAATCCCTAATGCCTGAGAGCGAAAACTGAAGCGTGCGCGGAATAGGGGTTGCCGTCAAGGTAAGCACGTCGACCGTGGCGCGGAGTTTTTTGAGATGTTCTTTGTCCTTGACGCCAAATCGGTGTTCTTCATCGATGACAATGAGACCGAGATCTTTAAAGTGCACGTCGCTTTGCAGCAGGCGGTGGGTGCCGATGATGATGTCGACCGTTCCTGCAGCAAGATCACGCAGAATCATCTTTTGATCTGCTCTGGTTCGGAATCGGCTTAAAATTTCAATACGAATGGGATAGGGTTTGAAGCGTTCGGTAAATGTCTGGTAGTGCTGTTGGGCAAGGACGGTGGTCGGGACAAGCACCGCAACCTGTTTCCCGTCCATTGCAGCACGAAATGCAGCACGGAGTGCAACTTCGGTCTTCCCATAGCCGACATCGCCGCAGATTAAGCGGTCCATGGGCATCGGGCGTGACATATCCCGCATCACATCCTCGATCGCTGCGAGCTGGTCGGGCGTTTCTTCGTATTGAAACGAAGCTTCGAATTCGCGGTAATAATGGTCGGGAGGTGAAAACGCGTGACCGGTAAACACTTTCCGTGCCGAATAGAGTTCGATCAGATCGCGCGCTATTTTCTCGATAGCCTCTCGTACCCGTGTCGTTGTTCGCACCCATGTCGTGCCGCCCAGCTTGTCGAGGTTCGGCACCGCGCCTTCGGTATGCACGTACTTATTGATCAGATTGATGCGATCGACCGGTAGATACAGTTTGTCGCCGTCGCGATATTCGATTTTGAGATAATCTGCCCGCATGCCGCCTGCTTCAAGCGAGACAAGCCCCCGGTACACGCCGATACCGTTGTCCCGGTGCACCACATAATCACCTTCAGCAAGATCGCCGAAGTCGGCTATCGCAATGCCCTCACGAATTCGTGAAGGCACAACGCGCCGTTTTTTCTCACCGAATAGTTCGTCTTCAGTGATGATGACGCGTAGGGTGTCCTCGCACCGGAATCCTCGTGCAAGTTCACCTTTGCAGATAATAACGGTGCGTGTGGCGGTGTCGCTTTCGGTGTCAATTTCAGCGAGGCACACTCGGGATGCAACGCCATAATCGGCAAGGAGCATCTTGACGCGTTCGCACTGGCTGGCGGTACGGCAGATCAGCATAATAGCCATGCCGGCGTTCTTCCATTGTTCAAGTCTTGCCGCAAGCGATGCAAGGAGACCAGATCGTGAATCACAGGCAATGAGTTCCGCGCGCACATCGTCATTTGAACGGGTGGTAAACGACACAGAAGGCAGATTGGGCTGCTCGATGTTCCACGATTCAACAAAGACTTCCCGATAGTGCCGTGTCAGCTCTTTGATGCTGGTTGCCGGTACAAACACCTCTTCTGGCGGCGGCACAATTCGGCGTTCATCACAAGCCTCTGCATAGTGCGTAGAAACCTCCTCAGTAAAATCTGCCATGGCTTGTTCGATTGCTTGTCGGTCGTGCCAGCATATAATCGTCGTGTCCGGAAGATAGTCGTATAATGTGGCAAGATGCGGATAAAGGAACGCAAGACAGTAATCGATACCCGAAGGCAAAAAACCTTTATCGATGCAGTCGAACAGGGTTCTCCCTTTGGCTGAGGAAAACAAGTCGGCATATGGCGGTGTCAGTGCACGACGCCGAAACCCCTCGAGCACTGCTTCGCTCATAATGGCTTCTCTGACTGGGATAAGCGTTATTTCGTTCAGTTCAGAATGTGACCGCTGTGTCGCAGGATCAAAAAACCGTATAGACTCGATGGTATCGCCGAAAAAGTCGATGCGAACCGGCATATCGTATCCGGGGGGGAAAACGTCGAGCAGTTCTCCCCGGACACCAAGATCGCCACGGTCCTCTACGAGGCTGACGCGAGTGTAGCCTGCCATGATCAAGTCGGCGCAAAGCCGATCGCGGTCAAGCATGTCGCCTGGCCTGAGCGTGCAAATGGCGTCGATGAGGATCTCTGCAGGAAGAACTTTTTGCAGGAGGCCGCGAATGCTGGTGACGACAATACAGGAATCGGTGGCTTCGCAAAGCCGGTAGAGCGTCCACAGCCGCATGCTGCTCACATCGCAATGGCTCAGCGCATCTTCGTATGCCTGCGTTTCAAGCTGCGGGAACAGGAGCGTTTCTCCGGTGTGGAAAAATTTTAGCTCATGGTAGAGTTCCTGGGCCTGCTCACCGGTAGGCGCAACACACAGTACCGGTTGGCAACATTGTTGGGATATTTGTGCAGCGACAAGTGCAGGTGCTGATCCCCTGAGGCCGACGGCCGCAACTGACCGTGTGCCGGCATTGAGCAGATCGATGAGTTGCCGACATGGTCTGCTGGGAGCAAGCAACAAACGCATCGAAGATGTCATACACGTGTGCACCGGATAATCAGACGCCTACAAGTTTGCAGTAGCATACCATACCCGAGCCGGAAGGTGGGTATTTTTTAACTGATTCTGCCGCACGATCGGGTGTTGGAAAAATTTTTTTATACAGTATAATAGAACAGAACAGCAAGGAACACGGCTTAATGCACGCGGCGCATTGACGCAAAACGTGAAGCGTAACCATTGAGGCGAACAACCTTTGAGGTTCAACGCTGAATGCTTCACAGACCGGTTATTGTGGTCAAAGCGTGGCGGTTTCGTATTGCGGACACCATCTCCGCAAGAGTGTATCTGCAAAGGCCGGCTATGGACGGAAACACATGGGAAGAACGATATCGGCAGCGGAAGCCCGGCATGATGCCCGAACCGGCACGATTGCTGCGGGATTACGAACATCTGCTGACCGGCGGCACGGCGCTTGATATTGCCGCGGGCGAAGGCCAGAACGGCATCTTTCTTGCCAGCCGCGGATATACGGTGACCTGCGTGGATCGTTCATCATCAGCAGTGGCGCTTATTCGTGCAAATGCTGCCGCACAAGGCGTTACAATTGAAGCCGTTGCTGCCGATGTGCTCACGTATCCGATTCCAGAGCAAGCGTATGACGTGATTCTCAACTTTTATTTTCTTGAGCGGTCACTACTGCCCGCAATTAAAGCTGGTCTGAAAAAAGGCGGTTTTCTCTTTTTTGAGACGTATACGATCGAGCAACAGCGCTTCAACGGGCCACATAACCCAGTTTTTCTGTTGCAACCCAACGAGCTGCTCAACGCCTGTTTGGATTTGTTTATACTTTTCTATCACGAGCGCATCGACATGTCAGGCTCCCAGCCGCGTGCTGTGGCAAGTTTGATCGGACAGAAAACATGAAGCATGGGATGGTGTAAAAAGAGAAAGATCACCCTGCTGTTACGTGATGTGACGTTACCGTTACTTATTGTCCCAGTGCTCCAGAACGTGAGTAAGCAGCCGCACGCCAATGCCGGTTGCGCCTTTGGGAATATAGGGGAGGGCTTTTTTTGTCCATGCAGTTCCTGCAATATCAAGATGCGCCCATGGGGTTGTGCCTGCAAACTGCTTTAAAAAACATCCCGCGGTAATTGCTCCTGCAGGTCTGCCGGCTGCGTTTTTTATATCGGCCACATCGCTTTTCAAAAGTTCTCCATACTCCTGCCACAGCGGCAGTTCCCACACACGCTCTCCGGTTGCATCGGCCGATTGCTGTATTTTGTGCAGCAGTGCCCTGTCCGTGCCCATAAGCCCTGTTGCATGATTGCCAAGGGCAACAATGCACCCGCCGGTAAGTGTTGCGATATCGATCAGCGCAGCTGGTTTGTAGCGTTGGGCATAGGTGAGCGCATCGGCAAGCATTAACCGACCTTCTGCGTCGGTCGTGATGATCTCGACTGTTATGCCTGCCATGGTCGTAACAACATCGCCGGGTTTGAGCGCATGACCGCTCGGGAGGTTCTCCGCAGCAGGAATAATGCCGACAATATGGAGAGGAAGTTTAAGAGCAGCAGATGCCTGCACGGTTGCGAGCACGGCGGCACCGCCTGCCATATCGGTTTTCATTTCGTCCATGTCCTGCGACGGTTTCAGCGATATTCCGCCGCTATCAAAGGTTACGGCTTTACCGATTAAAACGATCGGCCGGTGCCGGCACATTGTGCGCGGACGGTATTCGAGCACGATAAAACGCGGAGGTTCGTCACTGCCCCGGGCAACGCTTAAGAAAGCGTTCATGCCGAGCTGACGGGCACCGCGTGGGGTTATGACTGTGCAACGGAGTCCCCATCGTTTGGCAAGCGTGCGCGCCTGAGCAGCAAGATATGAGGGTGTTGCAGCGTTGGCCGGCATATTCACAAGATCGCGCGCCAGACAGACTGCATCGGCGATGCTTGATGCTTTCGCAACCTCGGTGTGCACAGCCAGACGATGGCGGAGGTCGCCGACATAAATAGTACAAACATCAGGATCGTGACCGCTGTTGTCATGGTGGCATGTCTTGAACTGCCGGAACCGGTAGAGGCCGAGGCGCACGCCTTCCACATATGCTCGGATTTTTTCCGGCAGAGGGAACGCAGGATGCTCGATAAAATCGACGGGAAGACCGATACGGTCGCCATTTCGTTCCCGAACGGCGCGTGCACCTGCAGCGCACGCACCCCGAAGCCGATCAAGGGTAACATCCTCTTGTTTGCCGAGCCCCACCAGAAGCACCCGCAGCCCAGGATGCCGATCGGTGACTACCGGCACTGTTTGGTTAAGTATGCCGGTAACTTCACCACGGCTGATAAGACGGTGAATCATGCCGTTCAGGGCACTGTCCCACACGGCAGCAGCGCCACATAAAGACCGTGTTTTTTCAAACAAGCCGACAAGTATAATTTCTCCGGAAACGGTCTTATAGTCAGTAGCAACATTGAATTTCACGGTAACCTCCTGATCGTAACGATACGGTAACGACTCTTTGTTAAAGCATATCGACGCTCAGAAAGCAACGGCATCCTCGGTATGTCGGTGTGGCTTTTTAGAGAAAAGAGGAATTGTTGCGAAATAATCTCACCCTTGCAAACAACTCTATCACTTCCTCGGGGTTCATGCTAAAATATTACAAAATTGCGATATGCTGCAGAACCAGCTATGAAACTCCCTTTTTTCAAAAGAACAAAGGCATTGCCTGACAAAGACCTCGCCGCCATTGCAAAAGCTCGCGAAGCAGCAGCGCGCAATCCTCAGGATCCACGACTTCGCATCAAACTTGCCGAGCTGTTGCTTGCTGGCGGTAACAAAGTGGAGGCGGTTACTGCATACTGTGAGGCTGCACAAGCGTATGATGCTGCTGGGAAAAACCGCATTGTCACCGCCATCTATCAGCATGTGCTTTCGATTGATCCCGGCAACATTGCGGTGTATCGTCTGCTGGTCGATGCGTTTTTGAAGGAATATCTTATCGGTGATGCGGTGGAGACAATGGTGCGGCTTGCCACGTATTATTACGATAACGGCCATCATTACGAAGCAGCACAGACTATCAAAGAAATCACTGCGATCGATCCGGACAATAGGTTTTATAAGACCAAAGTTGAAAAGTTTTTGAATGAGCGTAATCTGTCGCTTGACTCGATTGAAAAAATCGGTCCGAAAGACAAGTGGACATTGGTTCAGCCCCAAGCGACACCCGCCGAACATACAGAGGGTTTTGTAGATCTTGAGCGCATTCTCGATAACTCCTCGATAGACATTGTCATAACTGAGGAACCTGATGCTGCAGCCACGCCGGAAGGTCGAACGCCTGAAGAGGTGCTTGATCAGATTAAATCGCTGGTCACCAGCGATGCTGAACAGAATACGCCGGAATTTCATTACACCCTCGGTCTTGCATTCATGAACCGCGGTGACTACGACCATGCTTGCCACGAGTTTGCTCAGGCAACCGACAGCGCCGCGCATCGGATTGATGCCTACCACTGTCTCATCACCTGCTCCAGAAAACTGGGTCGGTACGGGGAGGCGGCTAAGGCTGCTGAGGCAGCATTGCGACAAAAAGGGTTGACTGATGCAGACCGTTGTGAGTTTTTGTACGAACAGGGGCTTGTGTACAAAGAACTCGGGCGGCGCAACGATGCACTCAAAATATTCAAGATGATATATAAAATTGATAAGAACTTCAGGTCAGTTGCCCGTGAAATCAAAGAGCTTTCCTGAGAGAGGTATGTGCGATGCAGAAAACAACGATGACCGTGCATTTTGATCTTGATCATGAAGTCGACCGTCGGGTCTACGCAGCACTGGTGCATCTGCCCGAGTATTACCAGGAACCCGATCTGTCGCGCGCCGTGATACGGTTCATCGACGAACTGGTAACCGCAATCGGCGAATGCGAAGAGCGCAGCATGCACTGTCAGGCACTTCTGGCCGGGCTTTTGGGCGGACAGGAAGCGGCATCAAAGGCATGGCAGTGAACCGGTCTTTGCAGAGAGGGCTGCACCGAATCATACATGCTGCGTTTGCCCTGTACACAATGGTGTGGGCAAGCGGCTGTTCTTGTCAAACAGATCCTCTGCGTTTTCCTTACGACCACGGCCCACATGCAGACGTCCGCAATGAATGGTGGTATTTTACCGGAACCGTGCAGACCGTGGATGGCCGAACTATCGGTTTTGAAACAACGCTGTTCAAGCGGTTTGTTTCAGTACGCAAGGGCATTGCGGGTGTGGGGCATGTTGCCGTGAGTTTGCCAGAAACCCGCGAACATCTTTTCTCAGAAACCGTAACAAAAGCGCCAATTGACGGTATGATCCCCGGCTTTGCCACGCTGGAGCTCAATAATTTTTTTTGCAGGTTCACGGACAACGGGACAATCGAGCTTGCGGCACAGGGCACAGACGTTGCTGTTGATCTACGCCTTAGGCCGCTCACCGATCCGGTGCTGCATGGTGAGAGCGGCTGCATCAGGATGGGCGACGGTGTGCCGTCATGGTATTATTCCTTCCCCAACCTTGCCACCACGGGCACGCTGAGGGTGCGCGATGAAACCCATATTGTCGTGTCGGGCAGAACTTGGATGGATCACCAATGGGGGAATTTTACGTTATTCGGTATGCGGTGGGATTGGTTTTCGCTGCGGTTTGACGACGGTGGCAGTCTGATGCTGTTTCAATTTAGAGATCTGCGCGACCGACCCGCTTCATTGACTTGGACGTGGTGCGCATCTTCGGGCGAGGTTTTCACCGGTAGTGGCGCGGCTATCACTGCTTCACGGATTTTTGAAGACAACAGCCGAACATGCGCATATCCGGTCGACTGGACGATTTCGATACCTGATATCAGTGCCGTTTTTTTCGTCCGGCCATTGTTTGACGAACAGGCAATCTCAAGCGATGTTACGCCCGACTATTGGGAGGGATTATGCGCGGTAACCGGCACGATCGACGGGGCTGGTACCTCTGGCTTTGCATATGCGGAACTGACTGGTTACTGCCGATGACTATTGTCTTGGATTGCACGAACCGTGAAAGGAAGGAATGAATGAATGCAAACAAAAACAATAGGGATGATTACGCTCTGGATGGTATGCTGTTGTGGCGGGGGGCTTTTTGTTGCCTGCACGCCGCCACCGACGCCTCGACCACCCGTTGACAATAACCGGGTATTCAATGCCGGATTTGATGCTGTATGGGCAGCGTTGCTCGGTGCGGTCACGACCGGTGAGGAGATGCTGACGCTCACCGATAAAACTACCGGACTAATGACATTTCAAAGAAACATACCGGTGAAGCAGCTTGATACTTATGCTTTTGACGATACGGGGATGCTTATGAGCAGCGCCATTGCAAACGTTGTGGTCAGGGTAGTCGAACAGGCGCCGGGGAGAACTCGTGTGGCGATGACGACCAAAATCACAGCGACCGGCAAGGATGTGCTTGATGTATTGCTATCGCGCCAGAGGCAGGTCGTGCTTGATTCAAAGGGCTGGCTTGAGCGGGAGTATTTTGAGCGGATCAGCAACAGATTGCATGAACAGCCCCCAGCGCTATAAGTTTTTGTGAACATGACGTCACTATTTTATCATTTAATCCGAAAAAACTCTTGACATGCCATTTTGGTGTATTATGTTTTAAAGTGTTGTTTTTAACCCATTATGAAAGGAGATGGAGGTATGAAGGCAAAACAATTACTTGTTGTTGCACTTGCGCTGTTTCTTGCAGCCGGCTGCTCGAGCATGAGCAAGCGGACAAAATGTGCCTGTGTTGGTGCGGCGACCGGCGCAGCAATCGGCGCGACAGCCGGTGCCGTGATCGGTGATATGGGTAAATCCCACGACAACCGTCTCGGCGGCGGCATTATCGGCGGTGCAGCAGGCGCTGTGATAGGGGGCGTTGCGGGTTACCTGCTGTGCAAAGAAGAGCCAAAGCCGGCTCCTCCGGTGGAAGCTCCGAAACCAAAGCCGGTTGAAGAAAAAATTATCCTCAACGGTGTGCAGTTTGATTTTGACAAGGCAGTTATCAAGCCCGAATATTATCCGGTGCTTGATGAAGCGGCCAGCATTTTGCAGAAGCATGCAAATAAGAATGTCATGATCGAGGGGCACACCTGCTCTATTGGCACCGAAAAGTACAACCAGAAGTTGTCGGAACGCCGGGCAGCGGCTGTGAAAAAATACCTTGTGCAAAAAGGTATCAGCGCTGAGCGCCTCATGACCAAAGGTTATGGTGAATCCAAACCCATTGCTGACAATAAGACACGACAGGGCAGGAAGATGAACCGGCGCGCAGAGCTGAAGGTTATTGAATAAATAGTCAATGGAACGCGCATGCAGCGAAGTTACAAGATAGCCTTATGCGCTGCAGCAGTTCTCTGGCACGTGCTGCTTGCGGTGACGTGGGCTTTTGACCAGCATCACGTTGAACAAAGTTTCGCCGCATTTTGTAAGGATTGGGTTGCAACCCTGAACCGATATGCACAAAACAATATTGCTTGTGAGCAAAAGGATGATCAGTGCATAGCCGAATACAGGGTTTGTGACGACAATCTTAACATACACGTAAAACCCGTGCCATCAGCGCCAGCCTGTTTTATTGGTACGCTGCGCTATCGTGAAAAGAAGTACCGAAGGGCTGCGCAAACCTGTGCTGATGCGGTGCGTGGTCCTTTTGCGCTTGCGTCCGAAACAAATGTCACGCAGCTTTTTCTTTACCGAAACGGCGTGTGGCAATATTAGGAAAGAGAGGATGATATGCTCAGAGCATTTATTATAGTGGCGAGCATCGCGTGCTTTGCTGTTGCGGGCGGCGATCAATGTTTTGCCAAAGACAAGAAAAAGAAGAACAAAGAAACCAGTGCACAAATCGTTGATATGTCTAAATGCACCTGCCAGGATATGATGAATGTCAACGACGAGCAGTTAATCAAGGCATCGCTGATTTGGATTGATGGATATGTTAGCGGCAAGAGCGGCGATACAACCGTAAGCCTCGGTGAGCTCGAAACGCTCGCGCGCAACCTTGAATCTTACTGCAAAAGCAACCCTTCAACACCAATTCTGGATGCCGCACGGAGGTCGAAAGGACGATAAGAACCTCCGTTCTGACCGGATGAGATACGAACCCCGTCAGTGACGGGGTTCGTTTTTTTGCTCCATGCTCACCTTATCGATTCACACCAATCCATCCCAGCAACACCATAAAGGATATCATCGTAACCGGAATTCCTACGCGTGCATGTTCTTTGAACCCGATATGGATGCCGTAGGGTTGGGCGGCCTCGATAACGATCAAATTTGCGATACTGCCGATGGTGATGAGATTGCCGGCAAACGTGCCCGCGAGTCCGACGATATACCATTGCATCGGATCGTTGGTGCTGAGAAATTTTACCAGCAATATGGTTGCAGGTACGTTTGACACCATAGTGCTGAGCGCGGCCGTTATAAACGTTAGGGAGGCAGGGTGATGCAACTGTATGCCGAGCCGCCATAAACCTCCCATGAGGTTGTCAGGTATCCCTACCCGTTCGATGCTTGCAATAACGATGAACAAAGCACAAAAGAGCGTTATCAGGTGCCAGTCAACAAGTCCGAGCATGGATCGGGTGCGCATTTTTCTGCTGCACAGCAACACGCCCGCAGCCGCAAGGCTTGACACTTCGCGTGGCACGGGCGTAAAGAACATCCCCAAAAGCAACCCTGTCACAATCAAACCTTTTACTGCTTGCCGGTGATTATACCGTGGCCAGTCATGCCGACGTTCCAGAATATCCGGAAGACGAACAAGCACGAAACGGTTCCGGTAAAGAAGCGCAATCAGAAGGTATGCTGCTATAAGGGACACCACTGCAGGGATTGTGCAAAATGCCGTAAACTGGGAGAATGAAAGCCTGCCGACCTGCCCAATGAGCATGTTTTGCGGATTGCCGATAATAGTTAGAGCTGACCCTATATTGCTTGCACAGGCAAGCCCGAGCAGAAAAGGTACGGGATTCAGGTGTGCCTCGATCAGGGTAGCGCACAGTACCGGTGTGAAGGCAAGGCAGAT
Organism: Thermodesulfobacteriota bacterium; assembly: GCA_026415325.1. Classification (GTDB taxonomy): domain Bacteria; phylum Desulfobacterota; class WTBG01; order CAIYCZ01; family CAIRTM01; genus JAOAHH01. The sequence goes on from JAOAHH010000052.1 coordinate 75,610, forward strand.
AATATCGTTGGTAAGCACTGCTGATAACACAGCGACAACCATCATCAACATGCCCAGAAAAACAGCGGGCCGTTTCAGAAACCGGGTCATAACCAGTGCTGTCGCCGTATAGAATCCGCTCAGCCTGAACTGAGCGGCAACGACCATGAGCGCGTACAGGAGCAGGATGGTCGGCATGTCAATGGCAGCAATTGCATGGTGTGGATCAATGACGCCAGCAACAACCATAGCAATAGCACCAAGCAGCGCAATACCAGTTCGGTCGAGCGCCAAGCCCGGTATAAAACCGACCGCAACACCTATATAGGTAAGAACGAAAATTACAAGAGCGATCTTTTCCATTAATGGGTGCCATGCACGATTGCTGTACGCAAAAATCGCCGTCGGAGTGTGCAGGCTACGGTTATGTTCTTAAAATTTTGGAAAGATATGCACCGCATTATTTTTGGAATGGGTTGCGACATAAAGAGCCGGGCAGGGTTAAGGGATGGGTGAAGGTTTTCTCCGCAGTACAAAAAAGCCAATGATAAGGCAGGCAAGCGAAGCACCAGTGCAAAATGCGGTGAACAGTGCACTGGTCAGCATGGTATCCTTCACCGCATGCCAATTATTGAGACAGACGCCGATATCTTGTGCGACAATGCGATACGGAGCACTGTTGTTATCATGCACATACAGCGTCCCTGCGGCGAGATGCTCGTTCAGTGATTTGCCACTGATAAAGAGAACGAATTGAGTCTTTGTTTTGTCAAGTGGCAGCATTTTGTCCATCGGTGTCCACCAGATATCTTTATTCGTCCAAAAGATTTGTGCCATCTGGCTCGCAAAAATAGAGCCGAATATAAAAAGCCCAGTGATGCCAAAAGACAAAAGCGCATTTAAGCCGTTTTTCATGTAAGACCTCATAAAATGGGTATTATCTATCGTTAGCAGTATATGCTTTTGATCAGGAGAATTCAAATAAAAACCTCGTATTCGGGAAGCGTTCGGTGAGATTGCCCGCAGCAAGAATTGAATGTGTGCTCGCAAATAAAACAGTGGTGAAATCGGTCTGTATGCTAAGATGCCGCCCCTGAAGAGGGGCGGCATGGCGAGATGGATTAAAAAAGCGCTCTGATACTGAGTTCTGCAAGTTCTTTTCCCACGGCATGCTCGACCATAATGCCGCCGGGATCTTTTTCGATCATGTTTTTCCTGATCGCTTCGCGCCGCTCGATAAGTCGTTTCATATATTCGGGATCGCGCGGCTTATCTTCCTGCCATAGTTTGTAATAAATCTTGAGATATTCAAGTGTGAACTTTAGGAGTCGGTCCTGATGTTCTTTGGTGCTTGGATGGAGGTCGGCGTTGATATAATAAGGCGATACCATGGCGCGAAACCAGTTGGGGTCGCGGTGGGAGACGCCGGGGTAATATTTTTTTGCTTCGGTATATACCTCTTCAAGAGGTTCAAGATACGTTTCAAGGTACGGGATATCACAGATGCAGTCGGCCGTGGGGTAAAAGTCGAGGATGAAGTAGCTGCCTTTTTCGCTTTCTGCCCAAAATGAACTAAAAATCGGAAGGGCATGCTCATCGTCAGGCCAGATGTTCAGCGCATAACACATGAGTTTGTCTTTGAACGATTGCACGGTAACAGCAATTTTATCCAATTTGGGGACTGCATACAGGTACTTATAGCTCCACAAAATAGGCCCGCCTTTTAGGTCCCACAGCGGTGTTACGTCCATGCCTTTGTAGTGGGTCATTTTTGTGCCGCCAAATTGTTCGATGATTTTGCCGACCTCTTCCCCGTATGGTGGAAAACTATATTGTTCGCTCATGGATAATTTCTCCCCGCCATGTTGTTCGTAGGCCATCCGCGGTTTTTTAGGACACTCTTATTCTTACAAGGTGATGAGAAACCGTTCGTATCCGGGCTTGAGCGTTGCACGGTTTACGACCTCAAATGTTCTGTTTTTCATCTTTGAATTTTCCAGTGCGTCAACGCACACACGCGCGATCTGGGCGCGGGTGATGCGGCCGGTTATTTTCCCGCCTTCACCGAATGCAATATCGTCCGGGAGATTTTTTTCAGTGTAGCCACCGGGTCGAATGATTGTATAGGAAATGCCGCAGGACTTTATATATTCCTCTGATTTTTCTTTTGCGCGCAGCACCGAATGCATCAAGAGGCGGTAGATCAGCGCAATAGCCTTGCGGCTGTCACCAACCCCGATCGACGATATAACCACCATATGGGCGATGCCCTGTAACAACGCCGCACGGGCAAGGTTCTGATTACCCCTGTTATCTATCAGTTCGTTTTCTGCCGTACTGAACGGTTTTTTTGAACCAATAGCGCTGATTAGATACTGCGCTCCCTGCAACGCCTTTTCAAGTGCGGGGACAGAAGAAAGATCTGTTGGTATGAGTTCAACACCCTGAGAAACAAAACCGTCAGGATGTGATTGCGCAGACGGGGACCGCATCAGCGCCCGTACGGCATAGCCACGTTTGAGAAGCTCTTGAACGATAAACCTGCCGGTTCTGCCAGTAGCGCCTGCGACAGCAACAGTTGGTGCTTTTGTCATGGCAGTATCCCCCTGTACGATAGAAAAAGGGTATAATAATTATTTTTTAATCTGTTTGTCGGCATGGCTCGAGATAAACCATTGCCGGTTACATGCCCAATTCCTTGCGATACGCTTCAACTGTTTCCCTACTCACCCGCTGGGCCGAGGTGCGGCGTGCATACTCTTCGGTTCCCGTTACTGCTGCCTGCCGAAACGGCGATGGGACGAGTTCCAGCATGTTTTTTGCCTCCTCATCCCACAGCATGGTGAAGGTGAGACTACTGATAGGCACCTCTTCATTATCAGATTCGGCTGCTTCATCAGCGGTATTTTCTCCAAATACCGATGAGAATTTTGCTTTGAATTTTGTAGGCGTATATTTATCGGCTACGTCCTTGATAATATCGATCGTGACAGAAGAGCCGCGCTCTTTTGCCAACTGCTCTGCAAGACTGTGGAGTTTTTTCAGAGCCGTGGCACGGACAAAATGCGGAATCAATTCTCCGATTTTTACCAATGCCTCTTGCGCTGCTATATCCCAAGGTACGGCACCGGTTGATATCGGTCCCATCATTTCACCTTTTGTCTCAAGGAAGATGCCCATGTATACATTGTTTACCAACGATTCGATCACGTACTTTGCACCCATAAACCCCATAAACGGACAGTTTTCCGTACTCAAATAGCCGATACTTGGAATGTCGGAAAAGATGAAGTTTTTGAATCCAAGGTCCATGCTCACTTTTTTATCATAGAAGTTGCCGTAGATGACCATCGGCCCTTTTTCGACAAATTTATCTTTTTTAGTATCAATGGTCGGGCTCAGCAACACCTCATCACAAACACCACGGATACGCGCTGCGGCATCTGGATCGGTCACCGATGTCAGTACCACATTAACGCCTGCTTCGCGTGTTAAAAATTCACTCAGCCCGACGGCATATGTATTATGGTTTTCAAGACAAAGCGCAGCGGTCATCTCAAAAGTAACGGCGAACACCATATTGGAGCTAATGAATTCAAACGCATTATTAGCGGATTCTTTTAAAAAGCGGCTCGCGTTGATCTTGAAAAACGACGCAATGGATTCAATCCATGCTGCAGATTGGGTAAAGCCGATCGGAATAATGTCAGCCAAATACGGGATGCCAAAACGTCGCTCCATCTCCTGGGCAGTCTTCAGTCCGCAGTCAAACGGATAGAGACAGAGGTTGAGTTCTGCCTGTGCTGCTTTCTTAATGCCGGCAATCGTTGTCCCGGCAGTGAAGACGGTATTAACGGTCACTCCGATTGCGCGGAGCATGCGCGTCAGTTCATACAGATCAGCACGCCAGTTGAAGGTCGAAAAGGTAGGGCCGATGAGGTTAACAGACCGCCTTTTTTTCTTTACGCCCGGTACGACCAGATCAAGCAGCCGTATCCAGGCCGTGTCTTTACCGTCGGCAAGTGTACCGCCGATCGGAGGATGGATGATCACCGTATCTTTGAACCCGATCTTTTTGACAACGCCCTCGATATCATCACGAGTGACTTCTACGGTAGGCGCGGCAATGATAACGATCGCTTTGGGCTTTTGTTTGCGGATGACGGTTCGGATGGTCTGTTCCAACCGGTCTTCGGCCCCCTGCATGATGTTGCCGTAGGAGAGATTGGTGGTGTACAGCTCGGCTGTCCAGTCATTTACCAGCGCATTGACATGCTGGTTGATATAGCACCCCGGGGGTGAATGAAAAATCGTTGCTCCGTCTTTGATGCCCATGGTTGCCCAGAGGGCGCCTTCGAACGCCGACGGTGTTCCGATTTCCTGAAGTTTAAATCCCTGCTGGTTTGTGATCTCATTCATTCTTAACCTCCATACTTCCGGACGAAGTTCTTCCATGTTTCGTAGACGGGTCGGTGCATGTTTTTGAAAAAATTTGTGCCAAGATCCAGTGCATAGTCATACCCGTATTCGACAAGGTAGAGCATATTGATGAACGTCGGGATAAACCGTGCGACAGTTTCAGGTTGCGCCTGAAACTCTATTGAAACCGCCGTCGGTTGAATTTCGTCTATCAAGTCACCAAGTGTATCAAAATCATCCTCAATAAATCTGATATTGTAGCGGTTCTGCAGGATCTTTTTTTCTATCTGATAAAATTTATTTTTCATGCACGGCACGATAAACACTTCGGCGCCGAATTCGGCAAGGATCTTTCCGATCGAAACCTCATTTGCCGGACCGGTCACTAAGAGCATCCTGACCTTTTCACGTGCAAACTGTTTCCGAATTGCATCCAGCATCGGGCGCACCCGCTGCTCTTCTTGATCGACAAGGTCATGTAGTTTCTGACAGTGTTCCCGATCTGCAATGCCCCGCAGAAACCGCGACGTTCCCTCAATGCCAGCCGGGATTTCAAGGTAATGAACGTCGCAGGAAAAAGATTCGCTGAGACGTTTGCAGGTGAGCCATGGGGTTATGTGAATTGGATACACCCGCTCCGCGCGAACAATATCTGCCATGGTATCGATATGGGGAGTAGGAAAGGAGAAAAAGGTCAGTCCGGCTTTTTTAAAATACATTTCAATAGGTGCCAGATTACCGGCATCCTGACCGGTCCGACCGACAATCCCGATTGCTCCGGGTATTTTATCTTGCAGGGAGAAACTTTCAAGAACAGCAACCCATGCAGCATCAGACCCAAGCGGCATCGAACGCGGATAATTGAACCCGGTTTTGCAGGTGGTGACGGTAAGCTCGGGGATTTCTTTTTTGAGTTCGGCAATGACCCCCTCCACGTCCTCGCCGATGAGTTGCGGGATGCAGGTTGTAATTATAACAATAACTTTTGGGTGGTACTTTTCGTACAGGTTTTTTACCTGCTGCTTGAGGCTTGCCTCGCCTCCAAATATGACCTCACTTTTGTTGACAAGCGTTCCTGCGGTCACCAGCTGTGCCGGCCGGCAGGACATCGATGCGACCTGGTTCTGATACAGACAGGGCTGTGGCCCGTGGAGCAAAGGGATAACGCCTTCAATTTTCCCAAGGCTTGCAAGAGCCTGAACCGTTGAGCAGCAATGTTCATAGTTTTTAAGCGGCATGCAAAGACCTCCATATAATTAACTTAGGGGTATGCCTGTGTTATTCAAATTCACAATAAATTACTTTGTCTCTGCCTTGTCCAAAATCAGTGTAACGTGAATCGTGTGTTTTGCTCATCGCATAAAAGTTCCTATTCTCCATGACGCACACATGATCCTCAGGTTACGATGCGGTTGTTTTTTGTTTTGCCGTAAGTCCTGATGCTTGTGCCCACCACGCATGGAGTTCCTCAAACGACAGAGCTGTTGGAACCGACATCGTGGTATTGTTCCAGATCGTATCAGCAAGTATTCTAAACGCTTCACATTCGGGCGTGTCAGGATATGCCTGGAACAGCGTTATCCCCTTGCCAGAACATTCTTTTATTTTTTCACTGTAAGGGATGAACCCGACCAAATGGGTATTAATGCGTCGTGCAAAATCAGTGAGAATTTTTCGTTCGTTTTTAAGCTCACGGCCGTTACCGATGATGCCTCCAAGTTGTACTCCCGACCGGGCATTAAATCGTGCGACCGCTTTGCAGATATTGGACGCAGCAAACAAAACTTCTAGTTCCCCGCTCGTCACAATATAAATTTCTTGTGCGTGGCCTTCCCGGATGGGCATAGAAAATCCACCGCATACCACATCGCCTAATACATCGTACAGGACAATATCAAGATGCAACTCATTGAAAACATTGAGGTGCTTGAGTGCTTCGATTGCTTCGACAACACCTTTGCCCCCGCATCCAAGACCTGGATCAGGGCCACCGCTTTCTGCGCAGTAGATAGTGCCGGCACAATCTTCACTCATCGGACTTTTAAACACGACCTCATGAAGCACGAGTGACGAAACATCAAAGTTTTTTTTGCGCAGCGTGCCGAGTACCGTCGGCGCCATTTTGCCCCGCAGGAGGAGCCGGGTGCTGTCATGCTTCGGATCACACCCTACATGAAGCACATTAAGCCCGCGTGCTGCCAGGGCAAAACTGATATGGGACGACACCATGGATTTGCCGATGCCGCCCTTTCCGTAAATCGCCATTTGTCTCATCGTGGAGTTCCTTCCATATCAGGTGTGATGCGTATTATTCTCTCCGGTGCCATAATTCATACGTATTGCAGCCACCATGTATACAGGTCTTCAAACTCGATAGGCTGGGGTATCGTCAAACGGGTGTTTTCAAGTATCCGGGTCCCGATATCGCGGTATATGCATGCCTCAGGCGTATCGGGTGCACACCGAAACACGGTCTCTCCTCTGCCGCCACATTCTTTTACGGTCTGGCTGTACGGAATAATGCCGATGATCTGGGTGTTGATTTTTGCTGCAAAGTCTTCAATCATCTGTTGCTCGTTTTTAACCCGCCTGAGATTGACAATAAGTCCGCCGAGTTGTGCACCTGAGCGGTTTTCGAATCGCTTGATAGCTTTAGAAACATTTGCGACTTGGTACAGCGCCTCGAATTCGCCGCTTGTGACAACATAAGTTTCGCGGGCGTATCCTTGCCGGATCGGCAGCGAAAATCCGCCGCACACCACATCGCCAAGAATATCGTATACAACCACATCAATAGAAAGCTGTCTAAATATATCGAGGCCGGTGAGCGTTTCGATTGCTTCAACAACACCTTTTCCGCCGCACCCAACTCCCGGCTCAGGTCCGCCGCTTTCTGCGCAGTAAATGAGGCCGCCACCGGGAAACTCAAGCGGCGAGCGTGTGATAATATCCTCTGGTTGGATATCGTCATATTGAAAATCTTTTTTTCTGAGCACGTCGAGAATGGTCGGCGGAAAATCGGGCAGCAACAGATACGTGCTGTCGTTTTTAGGGCTACACCCCACCTGCAGCACCTTCATGCCGCGCTCGGCAAAGGTGTAAGAGAGGTGTGATGCAACAGTTGATTTTCCGATTCCGCCTTTACCATAGAGTGCTATTTGACGCATACATCATCTCCCGTGGACATTCAGTTTTGTTTTAGGGCGTAATTCTTTATATTGTGGTGTAGTGTTTTGGTAAAAAATATATCATTAAATTAATTGTTCGTTTTCTAACTAATATAATAGCCGTAGTGCTTGATGCTGTCAAGAAAAAAAATGCCCCGGTGGTCCAGGGCATACTAATGTGTAAAACTATGGGGGATAGAAAAGAAGTCAGTCTGCGCACATCCGACCGAGCGGAAATCCGATATGCCTTCAGACAATCCTATTATTGCTTTTCATCTGAGGCTGGGGCACGTCGTTTCCCGGGTCGTTTCTTTTCTTCATCGTTGGTTATTTTTCGTAAAATCGAAGAAACCTCCCGAAGGGCAGCCACCAACTGATTTAAATCGCTGCTGCTGAGCTGACCGAACAGTTTGCTCATCTCTTCACGGCGTCTGCCGATCATTTTTGCATGAATCTTTTTGCCGCGCTCCGTCAGCGATACCTTGACGACCCGCCGATCTTTTGTATCGCGAATACGCTTGAGAATGCCTTCAGCTTCGAGTCGGTCAACCATTTCCGTCATACTCGGCATTTTAACAAGCGCATTTTTGCTGAGCTCGCTCATGGTATATTGGCGATCTTCATGAAAAGCAGAGAGTGCTTTCATTTGGGATAGGCTGAACGGAATATCTGAGAATTTTTTATTGCTTCGAACCATTCTGTTGAATATCCGCACAAAGATATTGCGGATTTCCGTCATGTGTTCTTCGATTTCTTGGATCATCTCCATACCAGTTCTGTGCTCCATATAGTAACCTCGTCTATGATGCGTTAAAGATTAGGAATCGAATAATATGGTAGTATAATTGTACTGAGAAGTCAAGGCTTTTGGAACTCGTTGTAGTTGTTTGATGTACATTGCGCCTGGCGAAAACAATTAGTTTATAAAAAAAGAGTACAATCCGATAAATAGCGATACATTTTTTAAAGACTACCTTGTGTCAAATAATAATATATGGAGATGTAATGAATGGGATATGCAGCATTTTTTAATAACTATCCGGTCATAGGGCGAAAACTATTATTCGTAGCTATAGCCGTTACAGTCTATATTATCGGTTTTACCATACTGCAATCGTATGTCGGCAGTGCGCCGGCCATCAGCGTTATTGTTCCAGTTATGGCAATTGCGTGGCTTTTCGGTATGTGGCCGGGTATTGTGGCAGGTTTTCTCAGCCTTCCTGCAAATATTTTGCTCTGTCTTGTTTTTCATGTCCCGGATTGGTGGACAAAGGTGATAGTGCGCGGCGGCATTCCCGGTACGATTGCCCTTGTCGTCATCGGTGCTGTTATTGGTAAGGTGCGCAGCTTACATCTTCTTCTACAACGTAACATCAAGGAACTGCAAGAAAAAACCGCTGCTCTTGAAGCGGTAAATGCAACACTGCAGCAAGAGATTGAGACAAAAAACCGGACGCTGGCAGAACTTCGTCTTGCAAGAGAGAATCTTGAGCGGCTGATTGATATTTCCCTTGACCCCCTTATCATTGTCGATGCACAAGGCTATATCAGCAATCCGAACAAAGCACTGCTGGCACTCCTTGGTTATCAGCGTGATGAACTCATTGGCAAACCTGCGGACATGCTCGGCGTTAGCGTTACAGGAAAATACCACAGCACAGCAGGCGAGACGGTGACAATTGACGAAAAATACCTTACAGAAGCTCGTGCGCGCTTCAACGAGCTTGAGAATCAGGGCCACACACGGCACTGGCAGGCATATTATACACGTAAGGATGGAAGGCTTGTTCCTATTGTTCAGAGTATCGCTTATCTGTACGATGCTGCGGGTGTGAAGATTGCTGCATTGGTATCTCTGCATGACATGACCGATCAGCGGCGCCATGAGCGCGAGCTTATTGCATCCAAACAGTTTCTCGAACAGTTAATCGACGCAAGCATCGATCCCATCGTCATTGGTGACGGCAGAGGCAGAATGGTACGACCAAACAAAGCGTTTCTTGCAATGCTCGGATGCCGGGAAGAAGAGGTTGTCGGAAAAACATCGCAGGATTTTTCCGTGCGCGAGCCAGGCACATATGTATGCACAACCGGCGAAATGGTGACGATTGACGAGGTGTTTTTAAACGAGCAGCAGGCAAAGGCAGCGGAAGTGTTGTGTGAGGGGAAAATTTCCAACTGGATGACCTATTATCGTCGAAAAGACAATGTATTGATTCCGGTAGTGCGAAGCATTGTGATTCACCGCAACGAACATAACGAACCAACGGCCGCATTTTCAGTAATTAGGGATATTACCAAGCAGCTTAAGACCGAAAAAGAACTGATCCGTGCAAAAGAAGCGGCAGAGGAAGCAAACCGCTCTAAAAGCGCATTTCTTGCCAATATGAGCCATGAGATACGCACCCCTATGAACGGCGTGATCGGTTTTGCCGATTTGCTGCTTGACACGCAGCTTGATGAGGAGCAACGAGGCTTTGTCCGCACCATCAAGCATAGCGGGGAGGCACTGCTCTCTCTGATCAACGATATCCTTGATTTTTCAAAAATAGAAGCGGGGAAGATTACTCTTGAATCCCTTGAATTCGATCTTGAAGTGCTCGCCTACGATGTCTGCGATCTGATTCGGCCGAGGACCATGGAAAAACAGCTCGACCTTCTCTGCCATATTGGGGATGATCTCCCTACCATGGTGAAAGGGGATCCGCACCGGTTCCGACAAGTGTTGCTCAACCTAATGGGTAATGCAGTGAAATTCACGCACACCGGTGAAATTGAGCTTGCCATGGATGCTGAACAGGAAACCGATGATAAGGTATTGATTCATACAACGGTGCGAGACACCGGTGTCGGAATTCCAACAGGTAAGCTGGAGGCAATTTTTGAAATGTTTCAACAGGCCGATGAAACAACGACGCGGCGCTATGGAGGCAGCGGGCTCGGCCTGTCGATCTGCAAAAGAATTGCCCATCTTATGGGCGGTGATTGTTGGGCCGAAAGCAGACTTGGTGTGGGGAGCACGTTTCATTTCACTGCATGGCTTTCCAAGTCAGAACTGCGCCAGGCAAAGCGTATTCCGCCGGTAGCACTTGCAGGAAAAAAAGTCCTGGTGACAGACGATAATAAGAGGAATTTAAATATATTGACCAGGATTCTGGAATCTGCACAGATGCGGGTTAGCCCCTTTACTACTGGCCATGAGGCGCTTGTTGCGCTCAAAGAGGCTGCTGCCTCTGGCGATCCTTTTGACATATGTATTCTCGATATCAGAATGCCTGATTTAAGCGGCTATGAGCTTGCAGACAAAATACGCGCTGAGGTGAGCACAACACTCCCGCTGCTTGCCTTCACCTCATCACCTGAGGGCGGTGCGCGAAAGTGTATGGAAAGCGGATTTAACGGCTTTCTGCCAAAACCCATCAAACAATCCAAGTTATTTCGCATGATCGAACGTCTCATGGGCGGTGCATTACCGGGTGTCGTCGGCAAGCCAGGTGAGGGATGGATCGTGACACAGCATTCGATGCGAGAAGAAGTGAAGCATTCTGCATCGATTTTACTGGCTGAAGACAATCCGGTGAATCAGCAGCTTGCGGTAAAGCTGCTGACCAAAGCCGGATATAGCGTTGAGGTTGCAGCAAATGGTCGGGAAGCTGTTGAAAAGTTTGCTGCCCAACCTGACGCCTATGATATTATTTTTATGGATGTTCAGATGCCTGAGATGAACGGACTTGATGCGACAAAAATGTTGCGATCGCTTGGTTTTATATCGATACCGGTCATTGCAATGACGGCAAACGTTATCAAAGGCGATCGTGAAAAATGTCTCGAGTCAGGCATGAATGACTATATTCCAAAACCCATCAAACGTGATGTGGTGTTTGATATGCTGAGAAAATGGGTTATTGAACGAGACTGATCCAATCTGATGCAGGAGCAGCTTCTTATTGTCCACCAAGGTGCCATCGGCGATGTGATTCTTTCCCTACCGGCGCTGCATACTATCAAAAGTGCTTTCCCCCACCATTTCTGCGAAGCGCTCGGGCATCCCGACATCTTAACACTGCTTATAAACCGTTTTTATCTTAATGCTGTTGTATCCGTTCATCGAGCGATGTTTGCCAGATTATATACGAATGACTCGTTGGTTGATCCGGAATTAAAGGCGTATTTTTCACGCTTTGACTATGTATTCTTGTTCGGCGGTACGGCACACACCGCAGTAGCACACACCATCAGTACCATCACGGCCGCACGGGTAGTGAGAATAGATCCGTTCCCGACATCAGAACCACGTCATGTTGTAGATTATCAACTTGAACAGCTGCAGCAACTCGGTTTTTCGCCTTCAACAACCGTTCCCGTGCTTTTCCCAACGGATGAAGACATGAAGAAAGCCGTACAATTTTTAGCTTCATACAACCTCTCCTCTGCGCACGGACCTATAATCGCCATGCATCCGGGAAGCGGCAGCCCACGCAAAAATTGGCCTGCTGAGCACGTGATCGTGTTTCTGAGGCACATAATACAACGGATTACCTGCACCATACTGCTTATCGAGGGACCGGCTGACGACCATATATGCCGCAGGATAGAGCACGCGTGTGCCGGGATGAGGCTCTGTACGGTACGCCACCTCGATCTTTCCCTTCTTGCTGCAATACTCAAGCATTGCACGTTGTATATCGGTAATGATTCCGGAATAACTCACATTGCAGCGGCATTAGGAGTGCCGACTATTGCACTTTTCGGTCCGACCAATCCACAAATCTGGGCACCGCGCGGATCTGCAGTGTGCGTGTTGCACCACCGTGCAGACCATGAGGGATGGAAGTGGCCCGATCCCGATCATGTTCTTAAGACAGTGTTGTCCATGCTGTCAGGTGAAAGACAGAGTGATCATCTTCCTGGCTGGCCACGAATTGACAAATCACTGTTCTTCACGTAGGATTTTATAGTAAATTGCATCTCCGTGGAGCAGATCATGAAATATGTAGTGATTCTTGGCGATGGTATGGCAGATTATCCCCTTCCTGAGAGGGATAATAAAACTCCCCTTGCATTGAGCCATACGCCTGCCATGGATAGGCTTGCACGCAACGGCGAACTTGGGCTTGTACGGACCATTCCCGAGGGTATGGATCCGGGCAGTGACGTGGCAAATCTTTCGGTTTTGGGCTATGACCCCAAGCGTTTTTACTCAGGAAGAGCGCCAATTGAGGCGGCTAGTATTGGGGTGGAGCTTAGTCCAGCGGATGTTGCATTTCGTTGTAACTTAGTTACGTTTCGTGAACAGAACGGTCGCTTTATTATGGATGATTACAGCGCCGGGCATATTGCAACTGCGGATGCACGGCTTATCATAAAAGAACTTAAGCGGCACCTTGATGCACCTGATGTAACGTTTTATCCGGGTGTGAGTTACCGGCATTTGATGGTATGGAACAACGGCTGCGCAGACATGAAAACAACGCCCCCCCATGACATCACGGGGCGTCCGATTGCTGACTACCTTCCGCAGGGTAATGGTGCCGAAACGATTAGGGCTCTGATGGAACGTGCACGGGAGATTCTTGCCGAACTTGAGATAAATCGTCAGAGAGCCTGCCCGGTGGGCGGCATTTGGCTCTGGGGGCAGGGTAGAGCAATAAAGCTCCCCCGTTTTAAGGATAAATACGGCATTTCAGGCAGTGTCATTTCAGCGGTTGATCTTGTTAAAGGGCTTGGTATCTGCGCCGGGCTTAGGGTCATCAACGTGCCGGGAGCCACCGGATATCTTGATACAAATTACGAGGGCAAGGTATGCGCCGCGCTTGATGCACTTGCAGAAGGTGATTTCGTGTACGTGCATGTTGAAGCTCCTGACGAAGCATCCCATAAGGGTAGTCTTGATGAAAAAATCCGGGCGATCGAGGATTTTGACAGCCGCATTGTTGCACCAATTGTTGCAGGGCTTGAGCAGCGCTACGAAGAATTTAGATTGATGGTACTGCCCGACCATCCGACCCCGCTTGCGATCAGAACCCATGCACCGGATCCGGTACCGTTTATAATGTATGCATCACGTGACGCCAGCAGGCATGGTGCTCGAGATCGAGCATATACTGAGCAAGATGCAGCGCAAAGCGGTCTGTTTATCAATAGCGGCTGGCAACTGATGGACAGATTGATTCAAGGATTCTGATACTCCATTGATACGGATGGGGCGTTTGTGTGAAAACATTTATTACAGAATACCGGGTTATTTACGGTGATTGTGATCCGTTTGATGTAGTCTATTATGGACGGTATTTCGATCTGTTCGAGCGCGGAAGAACCGAAATGTTCCGCGACCTCGGACTTCCTTATAGAGAGATAGCCGATCAAGGCATTTATACGCCGGTTATTGAAGCAGGATGCACCTATATCCAATCGGCACGCTACGATGATCTCCTCCTGATTGAAACGCGCATCGGCCAGATCGGCCGGGCACGAATACGGTTTGATTATTCAATTTACCGTAAAAACCCGCATACCCTGCTTGCCGAGGGATTTACCGTGCATGCATTTGTTAATAACCAGCGAAAGATTCTTCGAGTGCCACCTGAGGTTATTCATGTTGTAAAAGGATTGACAGAATAACGGGATTTATGGATAACCGCTTGACAGAATAAGTTTTTTTTTATATTATTGTATCAATTTATTGCGGGGTGGAGCAGTCTGGTAGCTCGTCGGGCTCATAACCCGAAGGTCGTTGGTTCAAATCCAACCCCCGCTACCATGAATGATTAAGCACTGAAACATTTTTTTGTTGCGGTGCTTTTTTTATTCCTTCATCGCATAGTTATCTATACTTTCCTTTGCCTCATTCCAGGATAAGCTTTTTTCATGTCATGTACGACACTGTCTCAAAAGAGGGGGAACATGAAGGGTCCCTTTACGGGCCGCGATAAGCTCTTTACCTTACTTTACCTTCGCAGCATAGAATCCTCGTAGAAGACCGTTATCGAAGTTTTCAATGGCAGAGGGTGGCGATTCCGTATTATTACCATTAATACTGTTTATATCTTGTGGAGCTAATTTTGTTTAAGCACTATATATAGAGGTTTTTCTTTTCCACAGGCTTTGTGGGAAACTTGTGGAAAAACGTGTCCAAAAGAGATTTCCAGCTCGGTAAAATAGGATGCTCAACGGATTGCTCATATTTTGAGCAGCTTGTTTTGGTATAAAAACGGATGCTTAACGTGCAGCATGCTTTTGGTAAAAATCTGCAAGTTGCAGATACAAACAGCGACTTATCCATGCATCCGTTGCAGCATAGGTGATCTGCTGTGGGGTCAGTTGTTGCCGTGCCCAGTTTGATGTGCGCATGGTTTTTGGAATACGGACCCCCAGTAAAACGGCAGCAAGTGCCCGCATGCTGAAATTTTTAAGGCCTGCATCACGTGCCATACGGCCTATATCAACGAAATTTTCATAGGCGCAGGGAAGCTGCTCACGGAGTTTAAGGATGTCTTGAAATACATCGATCCCCGCTTTTATGATTGCTGGCGAGGAGAAAAGGGGTTTAAGCGGGCGAAGGGATGGCAGGTTGCGAAGTTGTATGATGTAAACGGTTGTACCGGTGGCGCATTGAATGATCGCAACAGGGTTGCGTTCCCCTTTCCGGAATGCGGGTTTTGTTTCCGTGTCAAAGCCGATCAGCGTTTCCTGCAATAATATACCGAGCACATTTTCAAGTGCCGAGACCGTGGTGATCATTTCAATATGGCCAGTGTATTGCGTAATAGGCAGTCGGTTTATCTCTTCGGGTGTTATTTTTCGATCAAATCCGGCGCGGTGCAAGTCATGTAAAATCGTTGACGGTATCGGCATGGATGAAACAGCAAACAAGAAACGAGTCGCTTATTTTATTATCCTATCAAAAAAAGGGTTTTTAGAGCTTGCACTCAGCGGTATCCCGTGTGCCACGATAACTTCGGGAGGAAGCATCTTGAAATGGATCATGGTATATCCTATTGAATACATAATTCGGGTATCGACGCGCCGATCTGCTGCCACTGCAACGGCTGATCCAATTGCGATGCCAAGATCACCGACCACAAAGGCACATCTTCCCTTGCCAGAGCCCTCACGCTCAGCACAGTTTGTGTACCCGCAGAAGCCGCAATGTTTTAACCCCAAGGACAGATCACGGGCACCAAGCACCACGATGCAGGCTGCTTTCATAATATCCTCGCCGTTGATGCGAAATACCGGTGCCTGCGTCTTTTCGTACAGCTCGAGCATTTTGTCCCGCAGAGCAGGAATTTCCTCACGGGTTACGATGCAGGCACAGAGACTATCTACACCTTTGCCTTTGGGAGCGGTTCGTGCCGCAATGATCATATCTTGTGCAATGGCAAGCAGGCGGTTATAGAGGATTTCATGTTCCTGGAGCATTGATGTTCCTCCTTCTGTGCAAGGTGGGACAACATATCTTTATAGTAAAGTAATACAAGTTGTACATAGGTTTTATGTCGGTTGCAGCATGCCTTTGAACACAGCACCAAATCGCTTGAGGAATTTCAGGATAATGTACCGGTGGCAGGTTGTATCTTTGGGGTCGCAGGAGCAGACGAGCACAAGATGATCCTGTTCAAGGATGGTATCCCAGCTGTGTCGATGTTCTTCATAGCTCTGTTGAAGAAACGCATGGTATCGTTTTTCAAATACATCGGCAGGACACCGACCCAGTCGGTAATCAAGCAAAAGTTCACGCGGCGGCGTTAGAAAGAACACACCGCTTTGGAATGAGACATCGACGGCTTCAGCACCTTTATACAGAGGACCGGCGAAAAACACTTTGAGTTTTTTCTTTGTTCGTTTCTGTGTTTTGACCGTTTTTTTTACCGCAAGAGGAACGGCCCCTGCTCCCATATTAAAATCTCCAGTTGAACGGGTTATATGCAACCACGCATTCCGGCACAACCCGTGGGCAAGATGGGTGCTGAAAAGTACAGCAGAAAGAAAAGGCGCATTACCATGAATTATAGATGACTCCACATATCATCGAGACAAAACCAACAACCGTTGATCCCCATCCGATCCACAGGGACAATTTTAAAGCGTTATCCGACATGCCTTTTTGCCGAATAGCCGGCGACAGTTTGGTAAGCACCGTGACGCCGATGAGCAGCAAAATAACCCCGTCTCTTACAAGATGGTCAAACATGGTAATACGTGTTTTTATTTCTTTTGGTGTGTGGAGGTTTTTGGATGTCGAATTCTTGGAATATATGCGTCAAAGTCGAATCGAGGATCATCGCCAGGACTATGACATCGGCGACAAATCTGCTCTACGACGCAGCTTGAACATTCCTGAGAAAGGGATACGATGTAGTCATGGCCCTTTTTATTCGGTTCTTTAACATGGCGCTCGCCCGGGCCATGGCATGCCTCGCATTGGACACCCTCACGGCCTGGTTCAGGATATCCGCCAGGATTCTCAACCCCTGTATGATACCGATATGATTTATCTGCAGGGGCTGAGCGCGCCTGTGGCGTAGTGTGCGCTGTTGCGTGGAGTGTGGTTTGCCAATGCCGGTACTGTTCTTCATGGCAACTTTTGCAATTGGCTGCGCCGACATAAGAAGCAGGATTGTCAAAGAGATTCTTTTTCTGGCGGTAGTTCTGGATAAACGCCTCACGATCTTGTGAGCTCATGCTTGAGAGATCAGGCACTGCGGTATGTATTACTTTTGGAAAACGGTGCTCGAACTTGAAGTTGAGGGACTCTTTTTCGGTGTGGCATGAACGGCAAATCATTTCCCATTGTGCACGGGTGCGCGGATTATCTTTCACTTTTGTGAATGCGGTGCAGGAGGTAGCCCCCGGACCATGGCAGGATTCGCATTGCACGCCCTCAAGACGGCGTGCTGTCTTTTTATCTTCAAGGTTAAACCCCCCGGACCGCCCAAACCCGGTAACATGGCAGCTTACGCATGCTGGATCGTGTTCACTGCCTTTACGCACCAAGGACAGATAGGCATCAGCGTGACGAGTAAGACTCCATTGGATATGTTGCCGTTCATGGCAGACTTTGCATCGTTCTTCCCCTGAGTATCCTGAGGGATTTAGGAGTGGCGGGTTAGGAAGACCGCAGAGTTTGCGCAGCTCCATGAGGTAATTATCTGCCGTGTATTCAGAAAAACCGGTATGTTGAAATGCGATAGTGCCGTTGCGATCGACAAGATAGCTGAGCGGCACACTCCCTATAAAAGAGGGGAAACGAGCAGTAATAGTACTGTTGGTGTCAAGCAGTACTGGAAAGGAAAGTTTTTTCTTTTTAACGAGCGCATCCGTGCTGGTTGTGTCCCCCCGGCTTACCGCGATGATCTCAAGTTTGCCTTTGAATTCCTGGCTGGTATATTGCGTTTGTAAAAACTCAAGTTCGTGTTGGCAGTGGCTGCAGGATGGCGAGAAGATTACAAAAACAAAAGGCTTCTTTCCGAGGATTGACTTGATGTTGATCGTTGCTCCGTTTGTTGCGATCGCTTCAAACACCGGAAACGGCGGTTTGTAGCCGAGCACCGGCACATCGTCAGGAGTGTATCCGATGGGAATGTAGCGGTTGATGAACCCCTTCCATGAGGATGAAAGATCGGATTGCCCGGCCGAAGGGGATGCGTCCTTGGTCGCAATAACATTGCCGTCCTTGCCATAGATCACCAATCCAAGACCGCTGGTGATTCGGAGGGATTGAGCGAACGAACCGCTTGTGTCAAGAAACACGGGAAACGGTGGGTGATGCAGCGCCGTAAAACGGCGTGCTTCTTGGTCTTTACCAGTGTTGAGGCAGACGGCTGCTACCTCCATATTGACGTCGCGCCGTCGTGTATACAGCTCCTTCATAAGATCCATGGCCATTGGTGCACGCGGATCGTCAATGGAAAAGAGAAGCACTAGAAGATACTTGCCTTTATATGCTGTGGGATTGAAGGTCGGTTGCGGTTCCTGGGCACATATGTCTGTTGCCGGAGGAACGAACCAGCATGAGAACAGTACCATAAATAACAAGGTGCGTATGCGAATGCAGATCATCATCGTTGTTATGGTTTGGAAATGTCTCTTGCGCCGGTCACTGCTTCGGTGCCGGGTGTCGTGAGTATAAAAGGCCGGTGCGGCACTGTCAAGTACGAAGCATCTTATAATGCATCAGAGGCGGTGGGAGTCGTGTATGCAGTAACAAGCCGTTCGTCCGTCAAAATAATGAGCTCATTGCCGTCAATGCTGAACCCCCATGCCGTAAATGTTTGCGTGCTGTCGAAAAGAGAGCAGGAACCTGCAACGGGAAGGCCAAGCTGAAACGGCGTGTCTTGAGGCAAAAGGCTTCGTATGATGGCACCCGCAATCATGTTAAGAAATTCACCTGCTATATCATGGAGCATATCCGGAGTAATATCATCGTATGTTACGCTGTAGAGTTCCTGTGCCAAGGCCTGAGCAGTATTTACGGGCATTGCGAGTCGAAGTTCCGCAGCGTATGGTTTAAGCACCGGGAGACGGGCACCTATCATGTCGCTGGTTTCTTGGGGAGGGGTTTCCAACGGTTCTGCGACGGTGAAGGCCATGTTTTCTATGGTGGCGCTGACCGCCTGTTCCACTGCGTTACGCAGTTTTTCTTTCGCAACGGTATCCATGAGGTTACTCCTCCTCCACCGGTGATTCAATCAGACCGCCGATAACAGCACGGAGCTGGGGCGGCGATATGGGTTTTTGCAGAACCGCATACGCACCGAGCGAGAGCAATTCCTGATCCTGCGCAGGGTTGCTGGCACTGGAAATAATCACGACCGGCAACATATTGAGTTTAGGGCTTGATTTGATCCATCTTAACAGCCCGATGCCGTCGAGCACCGGCATATTGATATCGGCCACAACAAAATCCGCAGGTTCGCTTTTGAGGAGTGCGAGTGCATCTTTTCCATTTGCCGCCTCCATGAAATGAGCGTCCTGGCAGCCGGCAATTTCAAGGCATCGTTTAATAAACATCCGTGCTGTTATCGAGTCGTCAACAATTAAAATCCGTTTCATAGCGCATCCCTTGCGTTTTTATGTTATGCCGCTTTGGAGAGGTAAGTGCTGATGGTTTCCCGAAGTTCCTGCAGGTTAACCGGTTTTGGCAGAAAACAGGTTGCCCCTTGTTCAAGAAGACTGGCGATATCCCGCGCCCGAATCACGCCTGAGACGATAATAATCGGCAACGAGGCGAATTCGGGACGGGCCCTGATTCGTTGGATGAGCTGCCGCCCGTCGAGGTTAGGCATGGCTATATCGCACACGATAAGGCGTATGTCGGGATTTGCCTGTAAAATTTCCCATGCAAGACTGCCATCAGGGCTTTGAATAGCAACGTGCCCTATGTTTTCGATTGCACGTGCAAACAATTCGCGTACGTTTTTTTCATCTTCGGCAATGAGTATTTTTGCCATAGTATCCGCCCTCCTTCCTCAAACAAACAACATCGTTTACGATTTCAAAGCCTTTGTATTCATAACTTATGCAATAAACTTGAGATCGGGGAATATTTTCTGGATCTTTTCGCGCAGCACTGCAGCGGTGAATGGCTTCACGATATAATTATTAACACCGGCCTGTGCAGCCTGAATGACATTTTCCTTTTCTGCTTCTGCCGTGACAAGAAGTACCGGTGTGTTTTTTAGGGTAGCATCGGCACGGATTGCTTTTAACAGTTCAAGGCCGGTCATGTTCGGCATGTTCCAGTCCGTGACCACAAAATCAATGGTGCTTGAGCGGAGTATCTCAAGCGCTTCGGCACCGTCGCCAGCTTCGAGGATGTTTTGGAAGCCGAGTTGTCGCAGTGTCGTTCGGATGATGCGCCGCATGGTCGGAAAATCGTCGACAATGAGAATTTTCATGTCAAGCGTTGCTGCCATAGGAAGCCCTTTCTTGCTGCATGATTAGAATACTGTTTAAAAAATATAAGATCGCCGCATGGAGCGGATTCGCAATAAGCAAGGCGTTGATCATATATCGTAGTAAATGATCCCGAAAAGTTTACGTTTCCACGAATCACGGACCACGATTTCCGAGGTGCGCTTAAATATCCCATGATCCTCGGCCGGGCGAAATGACCGTTACCCTGCCGGTGTCAACTTCAACCGCCACACTGCGACTGATATATCCCCCCACATCCTCAGCAGCCGGTCCCATGCCAAGCGCCCACAGGATTTTTTTTACTGCAAGAATGTTTCTTTTCCCAATGTTAAATGTGTTGTTGGGATCCATAATGCTTGCGCCACCCGCAAGTTTTATCAAAAAACCCTTTCCGTTTTTTGATCCGGTCATGTCTTGCATCGTTTGGAGGAGCGCCCGGACTCCTGTATCTGCAAAATAGCCGGGTTTTGCTCGGGCTTTTGCAGGGTCAATAGAAGAGTCGGGGAGCGCAATATGTACCATACCAACAGTGTGGGTTTTGGGATCAAGAACAACCACGGCAACGCACGAGCCGAGTGCCAGGGTTTTTACTACATCACCCGGTGTACGACTTGCGCCATAATCACCGATGCCGAGCATCACAGTCGCCATAGAGTGTATCAGTTATTGAGTTTAAATATGGTTTTTGGTACTTGCCCGAGGACACAGTCCTTCGCGCTGAGAGCCCGGTTTACTCATCCCGATATTTATTTTTCATCACCTGTGCCCTTAGAGATAACTCAATACCGTCTGCGCGATATTGTCGAGCGGTACCAGCCGTTCCGCACCGCCGCGCTCATAGGCGACTTTCGGCATACCAAACACCACACAGGTTTTTTCATCTTGTGCGATGGTCCGGGCACCTGCCTTACGCATGGCAACCATGCCGTCAGCACCGTCGCCGCCCATGCCAGTGAGCATAACGCCGACCGCATTGGCGCCGACGTGTTCGGCAACGGAATGCATGAGCACATCAACCGACGGGCAGTGGCCGTTAACTTTTTCTCCCTTCACACAATCAACATAATAAAAGCCTCCGGAGCGCCTGACCTTCATATGATAGTCGCCGGGGGCAATGAGCACTCTGCCGGGCATCACCCGATCCCCGTTTTCAGCCTCTTTTACTTCCATCAAGCAGAGCGTGTTAAGCCGTTCGGCAAATGCACGAGTAAAACCTGCGGGCATGTGCTGGACAATAACCACACCGGGGGTTGAGGCGGGAAACTGCGTGATAACGGTTTTGATCGCTTCGGTGCCGCCTGTCGACGCACCGATTGCAATGACCTTGTCGGTGGATTCTGCAAGCGATTTGGAGGTTGTAGATACTGGCGGCGATTCCTGTGTGTCCGATCGTTTGCTCTTCCAGTGAGAAACATTTGCCGTGGAGGCGATTTTAATTTTTGTGCGGAGCTCCATCATCATGGCCTGCAGGCCTTGGGCAACATTGCTGGTGGGTTTGGCGACGACATCGACTGCGCCTGCTTCCAGCGCCTCAATCGTAATCTGTTTGCCGCGCTGGGTAAGGGCGCTGACCATGACAACCGGCAAGGGGTATTGCGGCATCAATTTGCGCAGGAATTCAACACCATCCATGCGCGGCATCTCTACATCAAGCGTCAAAACATCAGGCCGGTATTTGACGATCATGTCTCGAGCAACGTATGGATCAGATGCGGTGCCCACAACTTCAATGCCTGGATCCTGCGAAAGGCCTTGGGACAAAATATTGCGCACGAGTGCAGAATCATCGACGATCAAAACACGGATCTTTTTTTTCAGCATGTTTCCAATCTCCGAATACGACAAACAGACCACCCGGTGGGGCCTGGTGCTTTTGGGTAGTTCATACTTCCGGTGAACGGGCGTCTTGCCGGAATCGATCCCGTGCGCAGGAAGCAGGCCTTTGCTCTGAGAATGCACGTAATGCTGCGTCTCGTTGTTCCTGCGTCATGACACCCATATCAACAAGTATCTGTCCAAGCATCGGCCGACGACGTCGCTGCTCCTCAAGCAGAACGTTAACCTCTTCACGAGTAAGATAGCCAAGCCCGACGGCGATTTCTCCGAACCTCAAATTCGTTTCGGCGCCGTGGTTCAGGATATCGAACAGTTGCGGTATAGTCAGCATGCGGAGCTCTATGGCAATTTTTCCTAAAGGTGTCTGCTGTTCTTTCTGACGATCAAGCGCAGCAATGATCTGATCTGGTCGGGCAAGCCCCTGTTGCACCAAAAATCTGCCGAACTGATTCATAGGCATCTCCTTATTGCTTGTAGTCTTGACACGGATAGAGTATCCGTCACTCCTTCTGTTTCTTTCGATACACGGCGGGCATTATGTATTGAAACAGCGTTTGTTCGCGGCCAAGCGATTCTGAATGGCCGATAAACAGATACCCCTCCGGAACAAGACATTGGTAAAACTTTCTAATCAGTTCGCTCCGCGTCATCTGGTCAAAATAGATCATAACGTTTCGACAGAAGATAACATGGAACGGTTTCCGGAACGGAAACACAGGGGTCATCAGGTTAAAACGCCGAAACGTAATCTCGCGTTTGAGTTCATCGCTCACCCGGTAACGGTCATCGCTGATTTTTTTAAAGTAACGCCGTGCATAGGCAGGGAGATGCGCAACATTGTCTTCGGTATATTCACCTGTCACCGCCTTCTGGAGTGCATTGGTCGAAATGTCGGTGGCAAGAAGCCCTGCATCCCAGAGATCGTATTCACTTCCGAAGAATTCCTTCATTTCGATTATCAAGGTGTAGGCTTCTTCTCCTGAGGAACATCCGGCACACCATATACGCAGATCGCGGCAGCCCATTGTGCGAATGCGACTACTCATTTCAGGCAGAACCCGGGAGCGGAAAAATTCAAAATGATTGCTTTCGCGGTAAAAAAACGTGTGGTTGGTTGAAATACGGTTTATGAGTGTATCAAGTGCCGAACCGGTCGTGTCGGCCATTAAATAATCATAATATTGTTTAAAGCTGCGCATACCCAATGAGCGGATGGTTTTTTGAAGTCTGCTCACCACCAGCGATTTTTTTGCTTCGGTAAGATTAATGCCGAACCGCTCATAAACAAGCTTTCTCAAAAGGTTGAATTCAGTATCGGAAATGCGCATCAGAGTCTCTTCAGGAATACACGGAGTCTCTGCTTGGAGGGAAGATTGAAAGATAAGATGCCGCTTCATATCAGGCACGTATTCCTTGCTCGCGTGCAAAATCGGCTATGAGTTTTGGTGCCGGCGCACCGTCGCGCCGTACGAGCTTTTCGACATCGAGCAAAATTTTGACTTCATCGCTGACTTTCCCCAACCCTTTGAGGTACTGCTGTGCGGTGCCGGAAATTTCAGGGGGCGGTTCAACCTGGGGTGGGGGAATGCTGAGCACCTCCTTGACCGTATCGACCACAAGCCCGATCGGATTCCCGGTGACATTAACTACAATAATACAGGTACGGTCATCATATTCCCGCTCCGGCATCCTGAAACGGATCCTGACATCCAAGACCGGAATCACCTTGCCCCGAAGATTGATCACTCCTTTAATATACGCCGGCATATCGGGAACATCCGTAATTTTTTGGATGCCGATGATTTCAGTCACGTAACAGATTTCAATGCCGTAATCCTCACCGCCTACGGTAAACGTCAAGTATTTATCCTTTTGGGTATCCTCGTCATCTTCGTCGATGAGGCCATCGACTTCCGGAACAATATTTTTGGTGTCCGCCATGGTATGGGTACTCCTCCATTGAATAAAAACATTGCTCCAATTCCTAAAAAATCATTGCATTAGGCCGCTTGAACTGCGTGGGCGGTTTTGTGTTTTGCCTTCCGGATGAGCGCTCCCACATCCAGTATGAGGCACACTTCACCGTCGCCCATGATGCTGCAGCCTGAGAGTCCTTGTACGTCGCCGACATACGAGGGAAGCGCCTTGATAACGGTTTGCATTTGTCCGATAACCTCATCCACAAAGAGACAGATCCGCTCATGCTGACTCTCAACGGTTATTAGGATGCCTTCATGGAGCTGGTTGAAGTCAGGCATGACATTATAGAGTTTATGGAGCCGGACCACTTGAATCAAACTTTCACGCACTTTGACCATTTCCGTCCCGTCCGGCATAACGGTAATGTGCTGCTGCATCGGCCGGAAAGACTCCACGATGGACAGTAACGGAATGATGAATTTCGATCTGCCGGTGCGCACCAACATGCCCTCGATGATCGCAAGCGTGAGGGGTATGCGCAGAACAAAGGTCGTTCCAACACCGGGCGTGCTGCTCACGTCAACCCTGCCCTTAATCTTTTCAAGATTTTTCCGCACTACATCCATCCCAACACCCCGACCTGAAATGTCGGTAACAACGTCTGCGGTGGAAAACCCCGGCTCGAAAATCAAATTAAATACTTCCTCATCACGCATCCCCTCCCCGTTGCCTACAACCAGCCCACGTTCAATGCCTTTGCGTAAAATCTTATCACGTCGCAATCCCGCACCGTCATCGGAAATACGAATAACCACTTCGCCACCATCATGACCAGCTTCGAGGATAATTATGCCGGTCTCATCTTTCCCGGCAGTCCGACGCTGCTCAGGGCTTTCAATCCCATGGTCGATGGCATTTCTGATAATGTGCACCAATGGATCGGAGATGTGTTCGATGACGGTCTTATCAACCTCTGTTTCTTCCCCTTTAAGTTCAAGCTTAACTTTTTTTGAAAATTTCAGCGAGAGGTCATGCACCAACCTGATCATTTTACGGAACGTGGCAGACAGTGGCACCATGCGAATGGAGAGGGCAACGTCCTGCAAATCTGCACTGATGCGTTGGAGATGGTGGGCAGCCTTTTCAAAGTGTTCAAGCTCAAGCCCTCTGAGATCGGGATTGTGGATTACCATCATCTGTGCAATCACCATTTCTCCCACGAGATCCATTAAAAGGTCCAGTTTGTCCAGATCCACCCGTATGTCCCTGCGAACGATCTTTTTGCCTGCCTGTTTCTCCTGTTCTGCAAGGGCTGCATCAACGGCGTCTTTAGAAGCGGCACCCATGTCAACGAGCATCTCTCCGAGCGGTTTATCCTGCAAGGACAGCGCTTTTTCAACTGCTTCAGGCGTTGTCTCTCCGAGTGCAATAAGTATTTCACCGATTTTTGGGGGGTGCTGCTGTGTTGTTTCACCTCGTGGTGCAAGATCGCGGAGCAGCTCGACCATAAGGTCGCACCCTTGAATGATGCCGGTGCCTCCCTGCGAAAGCTCGGCAACGGCATTTTTTAGCGCATCAAGGCTGCGCATGATGATGCCGATATTTTTTTCGTTTGAAACGTGTTTATCGGTCCGCATGCCGTCAAGCACATTTTCCATCGCATGACTGAGGCGTTCAAGATCACGGTATCCCATGAACCCGCAATTACCTTTGAAGCTGTGGATTGATCGAAATGCTGTCTGCAGCGGCTCTGTTTTATCAACGGCTTTCTCCAGGGCAAGCAATGACTGCTCGGCACTGTCGAGCAGCTCATCGGCTTCCTGGATAAAGCTTTGCACCATGTCTGTCGTGATGGTTATTGAAGGCTCTGCTGCTGGCGTCGGTTGTTGTTCAGGCGGTGAAGGAGTCGGCGCGGGGAAAGGTCGGTTGATGCCCGAGACGGCAGCAGAGAGCTGACGGACATGCTGCTGGGCGGTCTCCTCAAAACCGTGGTCGTTGCCGTTTTCTTCGATGGCCGTAAGCAGGGTGCGCATAAAATCGCAGGCTTGGCACAACACGGAAGTACGCTCCGGCGTGAGCACGATTTTCCCTTCGCGCAGCAAGTTCAACAGGGTTTCGGCTTCATGGGTGACGCTCGTGACATTATGCAGGTTGAAAAATCCGGCAGCACCCTTCAAGGAGTGAAAAAGGCGAAACACGGCGTTGAGCTTTTCAATATCTGCGCTGCCGCCCTGTTCGCACGATTTTTGCAACTCGATCAGGTTGGGCTCCAGCTCGTCCAAAAGTTCATAACCATCAGCCACAAACCCCTGAATCATTTCGCGTTCTTCGTCTGTGGGTGCCATAAAGACCTCATGAATGATGGAGCGTTACGTGAGTGTT
>JAOAHH010000091.1 GCA_026415325.1 Thermodesulfobacteriota bacterium
GATCGGAAAAACGAACCCAGAAAGAATAATCGCGGGCAAAATCGTTGCCAGAAAACCGATAAGCCATGCAACCTGAGATGTCTTTGCGATCGATGAGATATAGAGACCGCTGCCGAGCGCAGAGCCCAAAAAAATAAACGAAAGCACCAAAAACAGGGTGACACTTCCTCGAAACGGCACGTTAAAAATGCACCGACCGGCAAGGACGATCAGAATCAAATCGACAAACACCACACAAATATAGGGTGTAATTTTGCCAATCATAAGCTCGATGGGACGCAGCGGTGAAACCATAAGGCTTTCGATCGTACCCTTTTCCCGTTCTTTGACAAGCGACACAGACATACGGATAGCGCCGATCACCATAATGATGATACCGATAATTCCGGGAACCAGAAAATTGATACTGGAAAGCTCGGGGTTGTACCAAATGTTTGGCCGTATATCCAGGCCGGCAATAGCACTACCGGTCATCTGACCGTTGCTGTTGAGCAGACTGAACACCACACGAAGCGACTCTGTCTGCAAAATAGACTTTACATAGCTCATGGCGATGTTTGCCGTATTGCTGTCTGTACCGTCAATCAGTACCTGCACCGGTGTACACTTGCCGTTTTGCACATCTTTCTGAAAATTTCTCGGAATACACAGCACAACCCTGACCTCGCCCGCATCGAGCACATGGGTGGCCTGCTGATAATTTGTCACATGACGCTTGAGAACAAAATAGCCTGAGGTGACAAAACGGTCGATAAGGCTGCGTGAGTATTCGGTTCTGTCAAGGTTGTACACAGCAAGGGGGATGTTCCGGACATCTAGATTGATGGCGTAACCGAAGATAAAGAGCAGGAATACTGGGAGCACGATGAGCAAGATCAACGCCAAGGGATCCCGCAGCATCTGGATGAATTCTTTGTACAAGAGCGCCTTAATGCGGCGAGCCATTCTTCTTCTCCTGCGCAAGCGCGACAAACACGTCTTCGATTGACGGCTGTATCTGCTCGAGCAGTGTCACTGCAATACCGGCATCTGCAAGAACTCGGTGAATGGCAGGGAGAGCGGTTTGGGCATCATCAACCACGATGTGCAGCTCATCGCCATAAAAGTTCACATCCCGCACTAGTGTCATATCGTGTTTGAGCAGTGCATAGGCTCGATCGATCGGCCTGCATTTCAGATTCAGAATGTACCGGTTGACATAGCTGCTTTTGACGCCCTCTGGCGTGCTGCAGGCGACCAGATTCCCTTGCCAGATAAAACCAATACGGTTGCAGCGCTCGGCTTCCTCCATATAATGAGTTGTGACAAACAGAGTCGTGCCTGCATGGGAGAGTTCGTAGAGAAAATCCCAGAGAACGCGCCGCGATACAGGGTCAATACCTGCGGTGGGTTCGTCTAGAAAGATAATTTGCGGTTCATGCACGATCGCACACGCAAGTGCAAGCCGCTGGCGCCACCCGCCGGAAAGATTGGCGGCAAGCGTCTTCCGATATTGATCAAGCTGTACCAGCTCGATTGCCTTTTCGATGTTCTCCATGCACGTCTTTCGATCGGCAATATATAGGCGGGCGTAGAATCTAAGGTTTTCCTCGACGGTCAGATCCTGATACAGTCCGAAACTCTGGGACATGTAGCCGATCACTCGTTTTATCTTTTCCGGCTCCCGGATCAAGCTGTACCCGCCGACGCTTCCCTCTCCGCTGGTAGGTTCAAGGATACCGCACAACATGCGGATGGTGGTGCTTTTCCCTGCCCCATTGGGACCCAAAAAACCGAAGATTTCGCCTTTCCGAATCGAGAGGGTTAAGTTATTGACCGCAACGAACTTTCCAAATCGTTTTGTAAGGTTCAGGGTCTCAATAGCAATAGTACGTTTGTCCTCGTGTGTTCCGTGCGACGTGTCCATGGATCAGTGCGATCGTTACGATGGAATGAAAAGATATGGCCGGGCGGGCAGAATGCCGTCACTCGGCTTCAATGACAACATCCGCGGGCATGCCCGGCTTCAGGATCTCGCGTTCATTGCTGAGCTTTACCTTCACCGCATAGACCAGCTTCACCCGTTCTTCCTTGGTTTGTATGTTTTTCGGGGTAAATTCAGCTTCCGGCGAAATAAACACAACCGTACCGGGAAATTTTTCATTCGGATAGGTATCAATAATCACGTATCCAGACTGCCCCACCTTGATCTTGCCCAAATTCTTCTCTGACACATACGCCATAATCCAGATATCCGTAAGATCCGTAATGCTGTAAAGAATACTGCCCGGTGAAACCAGCTCGCCTGGTTCTACATATCGTTCGCTGATGATCCCGGTTACTGGGCTCCGAACGGTTGCATCGCGTAATGATCGCTCGATACGGCGCTGGCTCGCAACAGCACTCTCCCATGCAGCCTGTGCTGCTGCAATTTCTTCACTGCGAAACCCTTCCTGCAATAGCGCATACTCTTGTTGTGCCCGCTTGTAGCGTTGGAGTGCAGCATTATATGCAGCCTCGGCGCTGTCCCTAACCGAATGAGAAACAACTCCCTCTGTAAAAAGTCGGCTGATGCGTTCATTATCACGCTGGGCATCAACCATGAGGACCTCGGCTTCGCGAAGCGCCTCGCGCGCTTTCGCAACCTCTTCCTGTCGATATCCGTGTTGCAACAGGCTGAGTCGTGCTTCAAGTTCCTGAACCCTGCCACGTGCAGCCTGAAGCTCGCACTCGATCTTTTCCCGGTCGATTTCAGCAAGCAGGTCGCCGGGCTTTACCCGTGACCCTTCATCCACATAGAGTTTTAGAATTTGACCCCCAACCTCTGCCCTGACATCGATCTGGGTGGCCTCGATTGTTCCGGTTGATTCGATAACGCGTCCATTCCCTGCCCTGCAACCGAGCATGAATACGGTCATCAGACTGATCAGAAGCAGCAGAGAAGCGCTCTGCGCAAGCATGAAACAGTTTTTCATAAAAAAGTGCCTATAGCGGGATTAGCTTTGGAATTCTGTACTGTATTGATATGGGTTAATGAGCAAACAATCTGTTAGTACCTCAATAGGACGGTGAAAGTCAATGCAAGATTGTATCGCCGATATTCCTCTTGACAATACCTATGATTTATGGGTTTAATCCTTGCAAACTAGACGTATATAGATATAAATCTCGTCTATGAGCGGCAGAGTTACGTTTCTTGTTATTATGCCCAATACCGGCAGACAAATTCGGTTTTCCCTGCACAAAAGCATCATTTATATTGTATGCATTATGTCTATTCTGTTGCTTGCAAGCGGCATGATCGGTATGGTCAAATACCAAGAAAATATCCATTTGAAAAATCAATGCAAACTCCTTGCTGCTGAAAAGAACAAAATGGAGGCCATCGCACGGACCGTTCAGGATATCGAGCGCGAGTCAACGGCCATAAAAAATATGCTCGGGCTCGATGCAGCAGCTAAAAAAACACAACCACCATAAATACCGCGGGCAATATCCGGCAGATCGCTTCATTGGCGGCTGCTCCCTCGCTCAGGGATGCACACATATCTCAAAGGAGTACATTATGGGCATCTTCAAAAAAGCTACTGATATGAGCAGGCTCGACACCCTCATTGGTAACGGCACGATTTTCGAGGGCAATTTGACATCAAAAGAAAGCATTTGTGTCGAAGGAATTGTTCGGGGGAAAATCGTGTGCGAGGGAAACGTGATCGTCGGCGAAAAAGGCAGGGTCGATGCTGACATCATAGCCGATACCGTTCTCATTGGCGGCGAGGTAAACGGTAATATCGTGGCGAAAACCAAGCTTGAAATTACGACACGGGGAAAATTAAAAGGCGATATTAAAACTGGTAGCCTCATCATATCTGAAGGTGTTATTTTCGAAGGGAGATGCCAGATGATTACTGAAAATAGCTGTGGTAGTGAAAATCAGGGAATTTCCTCTGGCGACGAAATACGCATGCAGTGAAACAACAAAAGAATATAAAATTAACTTAAAATAAGCAATAATAATCAATAGATATCGATTTAATTTTAATAATATCAATTAATAATAAAATCGAAAAACTTTTTTCTTGAACTTCTTTTTCCCGTCTGTTACATTATAGATGCCGTCCGGCAACTCCAAAAAGCATTCCGAGCGTTACAGCTCTTCATTATTCTCTTGTTTTAACCTGTAATTGATTAAAAACATGGAACTTAGTAAAACAACAAATATAAGGGTGTTGCTTTTCTTTATCGTGCTGCTCAATACCGTGATGATCTGCCTTCTGACCATCTGGTCGCTGCAGGATAGGCGTGCCCTCAACATCATGACCAGAGACATACAAGAGCTGAAAAAGGCTGTTGAGCTTGAGATAAAACTACGAGAGGAAATTTTGCCCCAGATCAAAAAATCCGCAAGCCTTTTGAGCAAATATAATCCTGAACTCGATAATGCAACGGCGCTTTCGCTTGCCGCAAAAATCTACGCATGCAGCGATGAGAGCGTTCCTCATGATATTCTAACCGCGCTTATCGTTGTTGAGTCAGGCGCAGACCATAAAGCAGTAAGCAACAAAGGGGCTCTTGGCCTTACCCAAGTGCTGCCGCAGGTATGGGGTCAGTATCCACCCGAGGATCTCCTTGATCCATATAAAAACATTGAAGCAGGCGCGTCAATTCTGAAGTGGTACGTCAGCCGTTACGGACTGGTGAGAGGCCTGCGCGCTTATCATAGTGGCCCAAAATATGCGACCCGTCCTGACATGTCGACAATGTTTATCAAAAAAATCGTCACCATCGCGAGCGAACATTTTTAACCATTATTTCTTTTCCGTCCTCTCAAAAAATACATCCCATTACCCGTCACAGAACCTTTTGCATATACCGTCTATTTAAATAAAAAGAAACATGACTTTTCATGTTCAAGTCTGCTACAATTAATAAGGCCGCCTCTGTTATCTTACCGTCAAGATGGGGGATCATAACCATGAGAAAAAAGTGGTTTCTAGTGATCGTTTGGTGCATGGGAGGGTTGCTGTACCCCGCTGTAGGATGGACATACCTTGCGCAGGCTCCGTGGCCGATGCTGCAAAAGGATATGTACCATACTGGCCAGAACAGCTCATACGGCTTGAATCTACAAAATGCTCAACAGAAGTTTATAACACCGCTTGGCGTTTCCGGCATCGCCGCTCCAATAGTTGATACTGACGGAACCGTATATATTGTCGGTGCCGATGGTTGCCTGTATAAAGTTGGTGCAGACGGGTCTGCAGACTGTGTTTTTGACGGCATTGATGGACCAGTTGAAGCAACACCGCTGCTTTCGTCTCAGGGAATTTTGTATATCGCTACTGCGCGCGGTTCGCTTCATGCGGTTTCACGCAGCGGTGTTCAGCTTTGGGTGCATCACTGCGATGAGCCGTTGCTCTCCTCACCGGTTGTTGGACCAGGGGGGAGAATTTATGTCGGTTCGGGAACATCAGCCAACAAGACTGATGGTTTTTTGTATTGTGTTGCCCCTGACGGAGAGCGGCTCTGGGAATATCATACCGGAGCCGTCGGCCATATTTCACCGGTTATTAACCAGTACGGCGATGTGATTATTGCATCGCTGGAAGGAATGGTCTATGCGATTGACCCGGATGGAGATCTTCTGTGGAGCTCCCCTATACCACAGGGATGCATTGCCTCTCCGGTTATCGGTCCTGATGATACGTTCTATATCACAACCCCCTCATCGCTTGTCGTGCTTGATGCAAACGGAATTCCAAAAAGAGACCCTTTTGTGCCGGTCATCGATATTTTTGACATGCCCACGGAATCGGGTTTTGCAGCAGCTCCAGCTGTTGATGCTCAGGGAAATGTCTATATCGGCGGTATTTTGGGCGACATATACAGCCTTGACCCAAACGGCATCCTGAGGTGGTCAGTTATGGTCAAAGAAATGACGATAACCGACCCCATGCCCGTCCCCATCCTTGCTGCGCCGACACTCGACAGACAGGGACGACTGTATGTGCGCTCAGGCAATTATGTAGCCTCACTTTCAAACGCCGGAAAGGTGTATGGGATACTCCGATTTACCGACAATGAGCGCGACCAGACAACAGCTGCCGAAGCATCACCGGTGCTTGGATTGCGCAGAACCTTATTTATTCCTTATACCGATGGAACCCTCTATGCGCTGTGCCCGAAACGAAGGGTTTTGACCGTTTCGGGCACAGTCACCGGCGATGTGGTTGACGCCATTACGATCGTCGCGAAAGCCCTTGACCAAACCCTTGAAAGTTATGAAACCCGCATTGCCCAAAACGGCACCTTTGTAGTGCAGGATTTATATCCCGGCTCGTATATTATTGCGCCGGTGGCACAGGGAATACGGTTTGAACCGCCTGCCCGGACAATTCGACTTGGTCTGGTAGACGTTGGCAATGTCAATTTTACCGCGATCGCTGCAGGCGCAACCATTGCGTCTGCACAGGCAATGCCGCCACGGGTGCCAAACAATACTAATAGCGAGGTGCTCTTTACCGCCGAAATCTCACATCCACTGGGGGCCGGCCATATCGCCACGGTTACTGTCGATCTTTCGCCGATCGGTGGCAGCGCAGAGCAAGCAATGAACGATAGCGGTGTTTCTGGCGATACTGCTGCAGGAGACGGCATCTATTCTTGCACTGCACGCGTCACCCCTTCTGTCTCAATTCAGTTCACCGGTCTTCGGCTCACTGTTTGTGACACAGAAAACAGAGTCACCAGTGCCGTGATCCCGTTTGAAGTCTTCAATGAAATTTCAGGAACAGGCGATGACACAGCAACCTACCAACTCCTCTATCAGCCGGGTGCACAGTGCTCTTCTGGCCCGTGCGGCAATACTTTTATCATTCAGTTTCAACAACAGAATGGCCTTGGTTCAATGGTCGTCAACCCTTACCAGAGTGCGTCGTTGGAGCAGCCGTTACTTCTGCTCCAGGTCTTTAGCCCTTCAAACACAGGCACAACGCCTGACTACGAACAGCCCATCCTGAATACATTACAAAAAATACGGATTACCAATGCACAAACAGGTGTCTGGCGATACCGTGTGGTCAATTCTGGTCAAGGCAGTGCACAATACACCATTACTACAACAACGGCAGGCACCGGCATTTTACTCGGGACCGTAACCGATGCCCAGACCGGCATGCCGGTCGAACAGGCAGTGGTGGCAACAAGTGTTGGTGGATCAACAAGAACACAGCAAGGATATTACATGCTGGTGAGTCCTGCGGGGATCTTGCAGGTAAACGTCGCTGATTCGGCCCATGCCCCTGCATCAAGCTCAGTGAATCTTATGGCTGGGGGAACGACCGAAGCAAATTTTTTGATGTTACCAAAAGGTAGCGGCACGGCCGGCACCTGTCCGCTTGAAACTGCTCTCGGCAGCGACAACCCCCGGCTTGAGCGACTGCGCAGGTTCAGAGATGAGATACTGCCGATGACCGGCTATGCAGAAGGTGTCCAGCTCTACTACCGGTTTGCCACTGACATTTCTAACATGATAAAGGACGATGCCGCATTGAACACCATGATTGCCCACGCCGTTGTTGCGTGCATACCGATCATTGATACTATGCTGGCAGGCGGACACTGGGAAATGACGCAGCAGCAAACAGACATCATCTGTCAACTTTTAACAAGACTCCGTACCAAAGCACCTCCTGGGCTTGCCGCCTACATAGACCGATTGAAGCATGACCTTATGAGCGGCGACGTTGTCAAACACCTGCGCAACCATAACCGGCACCTGGTTGCACAGCCCGAATGAAACGCTTGACAGCAAAGGATAATTGTCTATAATAGAGTTACAAACGGATTGCAGCCTTAATTTGGCATGTGCAATCCGTTTTTTACTCATCACAAAAAGGCGAATGACGGGTTACCATAACGGAAAGGAGACGAGGCAGCAATGATATGTCAGACCACCAAAAAAGGTGTTGATTGTTTTTTTATGAGTGCTTCAGGATGCACTTATAACGGCGGTACCTGTTATCAGATCGTCGAACAGTGCACTGGATGTGAAAAAATACAGGAATTCTCCTCCGGCAAATTTTGTGTTGCCTATCCGCAACCGGAGCTTAAATGGAAAAATGGGCCTTGCAATTTTGCAACGCACGTGCAGCGGGAAACCAAGCAGGAAAAGATTATCAACGCATTGAAGGCCTCAAAACGCAAAGCCGCAGGCAAAATGTAATGACGTGCTGGATGCAGTATACATACGGCATCCCCAAAGATAGCTAAACCATCCTGAACGTCGCATAGATCCCGGCTGTTTTTCAGCCGGGATTTTTTTGAGACAAAAGAGATGCTGTAGCCTGCTGTTGTCCGGCACATCGTTAACGAGCGTAACTGTGGAGCCCTGAAAGCAAATAATTTACGCCAAGAAATGTAAACAAAACGCAGCAAAAACCAATAATCGAAACAACTGCCATACGTCTACCGCGCCATCCTCTGGTGAGCCGTGCATGGAGAAACACGGCATAGATGAACCACGTGATCAGCGACCATGTTTCTTTGGGGTCCCAGCTCCAATAACTTCCCCATGCGTAATGTGCCCATACCGATCCGGTAATAATACCGACGGTCAGCAGGAGAAACCCCACAGCGACCGTCTTGTACATAATATCATCCATAAGGGCAAGAGACGGAATGAGCTCCCCGGACGCATCGTGTTGACGCTGTCCAGTAGTGCGGGTTTTGACCAGATAGACAATGCTTGTCACAAAAGAAACCGCAAAGGCAGAATATCCAAAAAAGCAGGTAAGCACATGGTAGGTCAGCCAGTTGCTTTGGAGGGCTGGAATGAGCGGCGCAATTTCATCACGAACATTCGGCGACAGGGATGCATAGGCCATTGCTGCTGATACAATCGGAAAAAGCAGCGCGCCAAAAACATGAATCTTGTACCGCAGCACAATCACTCCGTAGATGATGACGGTTGTCCATGACAGTGAAACAAGCGTTTCATAGAAATTTGAAATTGGAATGTGGCCATAACCAAGCTGATATGACTCGTACCAGCGAAGACCAAGCCCCGCAGTATGCGCACAGAAGGCTGTGCCGATGAGGATAAGTGCTGCTTTTTTGAAAAAATCGGTGCGAAAAAAAAGATAGATAAAATGAACTGCCATACAGATAAGGTAAAGAAATGTTGCGATGCCAAGAAGCTTTGAACTCAACATGATGATGCTCCTTTGTGCGTTAACACAGCGGCAAGGCGGTTAAGCAAATTGTGAAATGCCTCCTTGTTTTTTGAGCAGGTACCGGCAAGCGTTACCACATACAGGCGATCGTTCTTCTTTTCAACCCTCACCCATACCCGCCGGTGTGACCAAAAGAATGACATACAGATACCGACAATTAGGGCGCAGCAGCCGACCCATACAATCCACACCCCCGGATCTCGGGTGACCTGCAATCCGGTATAGTATCGTGGGTAGTATTGGAGAAAATGAACGGCATACGGAGCGTCCGGTTTTTGGTGAAAATCCGGAAAATTGGCAAATGACCAGAGACGGTAGGGCTGCCTGCCTGGCGAGTAAATAGCAATTCTGACCGCAGGATTTTTCGGCTCCTGCGAGCGCGAAAATACTTGGCCATTGCCGTCCATGGCAAAATCAGGAACGATCATCTCTACCTCCCCCTCATCCTGTGTTCCCGCAATGGTAAACCGCTGATTGACCGAGACCCGATGCTCTGTTCCTTCTTGTTGCCCTGGCCGAACAAAACGCAACAGCACCTCACCTCCCCCACCGGATGCTATCCCGTAACTTGACTGATAAAAATAGATACCTTTATAAGTCAGGGGATCGTTGACCTCGATCGTTTTTGTCAGAACCTCGTGTCCGTTATCGATTATCGTCAGGGTACTCAGATAATCGCGCGGCATCCCGGCTGTTTCATAATAAAGAACATCGAATTTGTCACAGCGCACCATAAAATCAAGCTGGCGCTGCGCTTTGTTTTGCTTGTCAATGACCACCGATGAACTTTCCCCTTCGGCAAGGTTCATAAACCCCTGAAACCCGAAAGCCCCGACAAGCACCCCGATAATAATAACAACAATGCCGACATGGGTTACAAAAAACGACAAGGGTGCAAAGCGGCCTGACTCGGCAAAGAAAAACACCGTACCGTTTTGATCAACAACACGGGGCGAAGCAACATGCGTCTTGAGGGTATGTTGGAATCTGGCATTATCATCCGGGGTAAACCGTGAAAGGCGGATTTGTCTGACATGAGCAAGCGTGCCCATACGTTCGTCAGTCAGGACCGGGTCGATACGTGTTATATGCCTGAGGACGCGCGGCAGGCGGTGCAGCGAGCAGGCGATCAGGTTAAGGGTAAATGCGCCGAGCAGTAGCTGAAACCACCATGCATGATAGAGATCGGTCGCTCCTGTTGCGCGGAGCACTGCGTAGGTCGATGGTTTATATGCCTGCAGATACAACTGCTCGGATTCATTCTGGGGGACGACGGTGCCAATGACGCAAACCGCCGATAACAGAATCAGAAGAAAAATCGTCAGCCGAAGGGACACCCAAAATCGCCATATTTTTTTTGCAAATACAGACATCGTTCTCTGCCACGACAAAATAGTGCCGGTTATGTTAATAACCGTAATGAGCAAGCACCATAGCAAAACATGCGCACTGATGCAACCAAAACTGCTAAATTTGTTGACACCACGGCTCTGTTTCTGTTAAGACATGCCCACAAAATACCGATACAGTAGTCGACTGAAACACAATATGCGGGAGAATGTGCATGAAAAAAATCATTCTTTACAGCTTGTTGTCCCTTGCTCTTTTTGGTCTTCCGTTTATTGCGTACACCTCGGAAGAATACGTGGGGGCGGCTAAGTGTAAAGTCTGCCATATTAAGATATTTAAATCATGGAGCGAAACAAAGCATGCAACCGCATTTGACGTCCTCCGACCCGGCGTCCAGGCTGATGTAAAGAAAAGAGCTGGCCTTGATCCCGGAAAAGACTATACGAACGATTCCTCATGCATTCAATGCCACACCACAGGGAACACAACAATGTTCCCGGGGGTGCAGTGCGAAGCATGCCATGGTCCGGGCAAAAATTACTCAAACGTCGCGATTATGAACAAAAGCAAATGGAACACTGATCCTGAAGGCCAGCGAAAATGCGCAATTGCTGCCGGTCTGATCGTACATCCTGAGGAAAAGACCTGCACTGCATGCCATAACGAAAAAAGCCCAACCTATACGCCGTTTGATTTCAAAGCACGATACAATCAGGTAAAACATCCCCAACAATAAAGCACAAGGCCTGCCGGTTTGGCAGGCCTTGTCATATCGGTAACGTCATTTCCCACCAGCTATGTGCTCTGCATCCTACCGTGGTTGGGCACATGTCTTGCGATTTCCGCAGCAATCTCTTCGGGTGTTTTCTCATCGGTCTGGATCTGTATATCAGCAATTTCCTGATATACCTGCCGCCGTTGTTCGAGCACCTCGGCGATTTCTTCCAGAAAAGTCTTTCCTGGCGTCAGTGCTGGCCGATTATCGTCGTTTTTAATCCGCGCAGCGATGGTCGTCGGTTCGGCTTTGAGCCACACGACAATCCCGCTTTTCTTCAGCGCGGTACGATTTTCCGGCCTAAGTACTGCACCGCCCCCGGTATCCACAATCACATGATCGTGGCGGGCAACGTCTGCGACAACCGCAGCCTCGACATCCCGAAAGTAATCCCACCCTGCATTCCGGACAATGTCGGGGATTGATTGCCCCTCTCGTGTAACAATTAACTCATCGGTACTGATCACGGCCATGCCGAGCATACGGCTCAGACATTTGGCAACAATGCTTTTGCCGCTTCCCCGAGAGCCGACCAGCACAATGTTCATTATGCCCCACTCTTTTGATCATGTGGTCTCAGATGTTGCATGACCACCTCATGCATGATGTGGCGCGGTGCTTCTCTGCCAGTCCAAAGCTGAAACTGGACCGCTGCTTGATTGATAAACATCCCAATACCTGGAACAACGGCAGCACCGGCCTTTTGTGCATCCAAAAGCAGCCGTGTTTCAAGCGGATTATACACAACATCAAAAACAACATGCCGAGGTTTCAGAAAGGCTGCCGGTATGGGGGAAGCGTGTATGTTCGGATACATGCCGACCGGAGTGCAGTTTATCACAATATCGGTTTCGGGCAAGATTCTGGCAAGGGTATCGGTGTCCAGCTGTTGGGTCTGCACGACACAACCTGATACCGTGCGCAAATCCCGTTCAAGTGTTACCATTTCATCCTGAACAATACCCATAATAGTGAGTATCTGCGGCGGAGCATGGAGTGCAAGGCTGACGCAAATTGCCCGTGCGGCACCGCCTGATCCGAGAACAAGAATGCGTTTTCCTGCAGGGTCATGTCCCTGTTCACGAAGCGCCTGCAGCGCTCCGGTGCCATCACTGTTAAATCCGATAAGGCATCCGTCCTGATTGACGATCGTGTTGATACTGCCGATAGTCCGCGCTACAGGGTCAATATCGTCAAGATATTTTAGTGCGCTTATTTTATAGGGAATGGTAACACTCGCACCCCGGATGCCAAGTGCCCTGATACCGGCAAGACCACCTGCAATGTCTGTAACCCGGAATGCAACATATACCCAGTTCAGTCCGCACTCTCTGAAGCAGGCATTGTGCAGAGCAGGCGATAATGAATGCTCAACCGGATTACCGATAAGACAGCACAATATTGTCTGTGCATTGATGCGCTCTTCAGTCATAGCAGTGTATCCATCAACGTATCAGCAGTACAGATATCATCAGGATTCTCGAGGTTCAAAGCGTGCATGATTTTTTGCTCGATTTCACGGGTCCGCCGGAATGCCTGGTTGATACGATGCACTGCTGATTCTGTTTTCCCATAACGCTGCAGCAGGTAGTCAAAGCGTTCGCGCAGGCTGACTGGCCGGTCATGCAATACACGCTTGTCAGCATAGCTGATGAGTTCTTCAACGCTGATCGTGTCCGGGCTGCTGTCTGGATTGATATGCTGCCGGACAATATGGGCAATCCGATGGAATCCAAGGCTGGCAAGCAGCTCTGCACCGGTCATTGCGTGATCTTCGCCCGTTTGAAGGCTTTGTGTTTTTGTGATGTCATGGAGCAACGCTGCTGCCTGCACTTCCGCAAGGTTAAAATGAAACCCTTTGGTATTAAGGGTTCGGGCAATGCACACAGCAACAGCACAGACGGCCTGGCTGTGCTGCTGGATATGCGGAAGCATGCGATATGCTGTGATGAGCGCATAACATTCATCACGATCGGGAATACGATTCTCCACCGGCTGTATCCTTGAGGTATTCCACCTGAATTTCGTGCGTCATTACATACCCGCACCACACACACAAAGTCAAGACCAAATAATGTATAGCGACATACACATAAAGTATGATACATGAATTACAGTTCCGTGGTAAAAACGGCGCACAAAGGGGCTTTCATGTGGCAAAATTAGCATGGTGCAGAGCAGCTCTTTTAAACATTTTTCAAAAACGCCTCCTGCATTTCCGGCAAAACTATATCCGTCCATATGTTATACGATCTCTTGCAGGGTGCATTACCCTCGTCCTGATGGTGCAGATTCCGCAGGCCGATGCAGGCATGTCTGCCGCGGATATTGATTTTTCCCTTTTTGTCAACGACCGCATCCATCTGCTCAACAACTTTTACACAAGCGGCAGACAGGATTTTTCATACACGCGCAACCTTCACGTGTTGTACGTGAATCCCGCGGTGCGTTTTTCCCTCTCGCCGCGCATCCGCATTGTGTTTGAGACAGAAGGGCAGTTCACCTTTGACTTCAACCGGGATGAGCACGACAGCGATATCGACCTCCGGAATGCCTATATTCAGACAGCGCTTCCCAACGCATCATGGCTCATGCTCACCTTTGGGCAACAGTCATTGAGAACCATGGACGGCATTGTATACGATGATGAGTCACCAACCATACGGATCAATGCCGATTTTGAGCGGGGTTTTTCCCTGCCGGTTAAATTAGACGCTCTGGTGACTGAAATAAAAGACCGCAGTCCGTATGTGAACATTGACATTAAATATTGTTATTCACTGCTTGAGTCCGTGCGGTTGCTGTACGGATGGTTTCGGGACTATGAGAGCGGCGTTGCACGGATTTTTAATGCTCTGGAACGGCAACACCTCTACACAAGCCGCGGCAACATCCGATGGATAGGACTTTCGGCAACAACATTCGTTGGCAATATGCTGGTAAAAACCACCGGTATCTTTGAGCACGGATCAACACGCCTGAAAAAAGAAGATGGAGGAGTTACCAGCTTAAACACGCGGGGATATGCCCTTGATATAAGTGCCGCCTATATTATTAAACCAGAACTTTCCCTTACCTTCTTTTTTTACCTTGCAAGCGGCGACAGTAATCCCCACAGCGGCACGTTAAAGTCATTTTTATCAATCGATCCCTATATCGATAAAACCAATATCTATTTTAACGGTGGCATTGACAGCCGGTACTCCTCGGATAATGTCGGACTCGGCGGCATACAGCCCGCTGGTATTATTGCGCCGGGGGTATCCGTTGATGTCAAAGCTTGTGAAAGCTTGTATTTCAAATACATCCTTGCACGGCTGCTGACCCATCGCCATACAGCAGGGGATGGTCGTGATTACGGATGGGAAACCGATATGACTGGGTACTATATGATCAGAAGCAACATTCAGTTGTTTGCAGAACTCAACATGCTGCGACCGGGCAGTTATTTTAAGCGTCTGACGGAAAATCGTGAGCGGGTTATAACAGAATTTCTTTTTGGTATAAATTTTTTATTTAATGACTGATTAATATAAAATTAATATCAATTACATTTCGGTGTGTGGATTTGTTTCCTATACATTTATGGGTAAAATAGTCGCCATTCTATATGCTGCGATATGATGTAACTTTTTCGCACCTTGCGTGTTTAATACAGTAGCAAAATCCTATGGTTCATGATCCTGACGTCCAGTTAATGCTCAGGTTCCAGCGCGGAGATGAAGCGGCATTTAGGCAGCTCTATGAAAAATATAAAATTCCGCTTCTGAATTTCATTTTTCGGTATTGTCAGGATAGGCGGATTGCCGAAGAGCTTTCACAGGATGTTTTCTTACGGGTATATACCAAAGCTGGTTCCTATCGTCCTGATGCCATGTTTTCAACATGGCTGTATAGAATTGCAATCAACATTTGTCTCAACGAACTGCGATCCGGCAAATACCGTTTTGAATACGAACTAAAAACCGTTGACGCAGACCACGGTGATAAATTCATTGAAGCGCCAGACCATACCAGGAGCATAAACGCGGAAGACAAACTCGATGAAGAAGAACGGGGCAAACGGGTACGCCATGCGCTGGCTGCCCTCCCCCCCAAACACCGTGTTGCACTTATCTGCAGTGTGTATGAACAACTGCCATATAAAGAAATAGGCCGGCGTATCGGATGCTCCGAGGCAGCGGTAAAATCGATTATTCATCGCTCAAAATTGGCGTTACGTGACCTTTTGCGAAAAAGGAAATTGTATGAATAAATCCTGCAAAAAGTGTCGGGCAGATCTTGTCGCTTATTATGACCGGGAACTCTCGGCAAAACGAATGCGGGAAATTGCAGACCATATTGCCGCATGCCCCACGTGTGCCGATGAGTTTTCGGTACTGCAGGAAACCTTAAGTGCCGTGCCCGCATTCCCGGAGATTCAGCCATCGGCTGATTACGACCGTACATTTTGGGAAAAAATCAGGGCTGTTCGCGCCACAAGAGAGCAGCACCGATGGTGGGGCGTTCGCGCGGTATTGAGCCTTATCCGTTTTCAACGACCTGTTTTCATTGCAGCAGCCGGGGTGTGTGTCTGTCTGTGTTTTGCTGCGTTGTTTGCCGTCCGTCATCAGCGACAGCTTGACCCCGAAGAACGAGCCGTTGCGCAGCAGCTTGATCTGTTTGCCCATTACGATATTATCCGGCAGAGTGATGCGCTTGAGCATTTTGAGCTCATCAGAGTACTTGATGCCTTCGTCGAGGACGATACCAAGTGAAGCAACGCGTTGTGTCATCACTGCTGCTGCTCTTGGCTGCAAGCGTGCTTAATGGTGCACCATTATACACTTGTTGGGCACAGGAACAACAGCCATCCCCCCGGCAGCAACCGCAGGCCGAAGAGGGGATCAGCGAAGAAGACCGTGACATCATACAGCATCTTGACTTGTTGCAAAACCTTGAGCTTTTCTTGCAGGACGATATAGAGATGTTTCAGAACCTTGATATATTTCTCGCAAACTCATAGGACCATGCGTATGAACCCATTGCACCATATCCTTTGCAAAATAGCATGGATCACCGTTGCTGGATGGCTTTTGACGGTGGCAAGCGTTGGCATGCATATTGCCGATGTGTTCGGACAGGAGGATCGAACAAAGTGGGAGGCGCTTGCACCCGAAGAAAAAGAGAGAATCAGACAGACGTACCGGCTTTGGAAAGGGTTGACATCTGAGGAACAGCAGCAGATCCTTGTAAACTATAAAAAATTCAAATCGCTTTCCTCAAACGAACGGGAACGGGTGCTGAACAACTATCGGCTTTTCCAGCAGCTCGATCCCGCACAGCAAAACGTCGTTATAGAGCGGTATAAAAAATGGCGGGCAATGAGCCCCGAACAGCGGGAATTGCTGCGCAAGCGATTTGAGATGCTGCTGAATCTGCACCCTGAAGAACAGGCAAAATTCTACGAAAACTACGAAACCTGGAAGCGTCTTACTGCCGAAAAAAAGCAGGAGTTGCTCAACACATGGAATGCAATGACACCGGCGCGGCGCTCCGCGCTGCTCAGCAAATATCAGCAGGCGTTCTCGCCGGAGCGGGCAGAAGAAATCAAGCGGATTCTTAAAAAAATCCGCAAAGAGCAGCTTGATGCTGGACGGGATAAGAACGATCTTGATACGCAAAACCAGCAGGCAGGCAAAAAATAACGCTGCAACAAATATATTCTTTCTTGTTCTCCGTTATGCCCATGGCTCAGAACCGTTTTCTGAGCCTTCTTTTTTATGGTACACTACTTGCCGTTTTTGAAACGGGTATCATGTTTTGTAGTGCAAGGTGCATTTTCTAATAATCCAAGATGCCCGGCACCCTGTTTACAAAACCAAACTACTCTTGCAGTTTTAAAATCCCGCAGACTGGAACGTTTTAAAACAGGCAACAACAATGCAGCGAGATTTTAACCAGCACCACCGTTTTTACATCATAACGCTCGGATGCAAGGCAAACCAATACGAATCCGCAGCAATAGGCCTGCACCTTGAGCGTCAAGGATATATGCCCGCATCCTCCGCACGGGAAGCGACAATATGCATTGTCAACACATGTGCTGTGACACAGACGAGTGAAGCACAGTCACGCCAGCTTATCAGGCGAATGCTCCGTGAAAACCGTCACGGTACGGTCATCGTCACGGGCTGCTATGCCCAGGCTGCGCCTGATGACATAGCGAATTTGTCTGAGCACATTCATGTACTCGGCAATGTAGAGAAAGACGAAATTGCTGCATGGATTGCCCGGATAG
This sequence comes from Thermodesulfobacteriota bacterium, assembly GCA_026415325.1. Lineage (GTDB taxonomy): Bacteria > Desulfobacterota > WTBG01 > CAIYCZ01 > CAIRTM01 > JAOAHH01. The sequence goes on from JAOAHH010000091.1 coordinate 17,618, forward strand.
ATGACAGCAACGTGCAGATCATCCGGCAGGTATCAGACATCTCACGCCAGAGTGTGTTTGCAACACCTGCATGCTCTGTTTTTCGGGCACGAACACGGGCACTTCTAAAAATTCAAGACGGCTGCAACAGCAGATGTTCCTACTGCATTGTCCCTTCGGTGCGCGGTCCGAGCCGAAGCCTGCCGCCTGAAGAAGTGGCGCGTCGGATCGAGGATCTCATCAGTGCAGGGTATTGGGAAATCATTCTGACCGGTATTCATCTCGGATCATACGGTCTTGACCTCTCACCCCGATTTACACTGGGAGAACTGCTCAGATACATTGTGCCGTTATGCACATCGCCGCCGGTGCGCATTCGTTTAAGTTCCGTTGAACCAAACGAATTAACCGACGAACTCATGGAAGTGATCGCAGGCAATACGCATGTCATCTGTCCGCATCTCCACATTCCTCTGCAAAGCGGCGACGACGACATGTTACGGGCCATGCGCAGACCGTATACCGCGGAAGGGTTTGAAAAAATTATAGAAAGAGTGGCGCACGAAATTTCTGATGTCAACATCGGCCTTGATGTTATTGTTGGCTTTCCCGGAGAGACCAATAGGCGGTTTGAGAACACCCAAGCCCTCATTAGAAGGCATAATATCGGCTATCTTCATGTGTTCCCGTTCTCCCGAAGACAAGGTACCCCTGCCGCCAACTTCTCCGATCAAATCCCCGCACCGGTAAAAAAACAGCGTGTACAGATACTGAGAACACTTGGGGCGCAAAAAAAACAGGCGTTCATGACCACACAGCTCGGGAAAGAGCAGTTTGCCTTAATCGAGCGCAGCCGTCAAAGCCATCCGGGAATCTTTTTTGGAACCACACGAAATTATATTCCAGTCAGGGTTGCAAGCACCGCATCATGTATCGGACGAGAAGTAAAGGTAAAAATTACTAAGGTATGCAATGGGGTTGCTGAGGCAACAATAGTATGAAAAGCATTATTCAAAAAAGAAGCGGCAGCGTAAAAAACCGCTGCCGCTTCTTCAACCCTTTTAAGTTTTTATTTCCCGGCAAGCGCACCGGCAATAGGAATGAGTGCATCAAATACTGCCTTTGCAGCATTTTTCAGGGCAGGATTTGCTTCTAACGCCGCAACGATTGTGTCGCTCTTGGCATAATAGATTTTTATAATCTGCCTGCCTGCTGGGCTTTTTGCAAGCACATTATCGCGCAGCACGCGCAGGGTCTCAAGCTGAGCGCTATCAGCGCCAAGTGCTGCAGCAGCGGCGCACGGAGATTCAGGCTCTTCTTCATCCCCGCCGTCGGTCGGTGTTGTTTGCGCTGCCATCGAACTGATTGCCGTGCTTACAGCAATGCCGGCAGCCTGCACCGTGCCTCCATACAGCATAATGCAGCATACGATAAATGCTAAAACCATTAACCTGCTTACCACCCTCATTGCACGCCTCCTTTCTCGTACATTAGTTTACCCTGTAAAAGGTAAAATCAAAAAGCGCAATGCTTGTCAAGAAAAATTCTTTTTCATTGCACCGTAAACGAGACACCGCCGATTCCGTCAACCGTCACCGGATACGTTCCTGCAGGCGTGCGCGGCTTAACTCTGACAAGGCAGTACAAGGTATTGTTGAGCGCAAAAATCGTCCGCGCGGTGATTGAATCGGTACCGAAACTTACCTGCGATGTACGGGTGAACGAGCACCCACTTGAACCGCGAATCGTCAAAACGAATATCCGCGGCAAGAACATCCCTGCACGGATACTCGAACGGCTGAGCGACGACAAGCTGCAGAGTCCCCCGGCCGAAGGCAACAGGGTTAGCTCACCGCACGACAGATCGCCCACGGTAACCGCACAGGTTGTGGTTGCGGCAACCGGTGTCGAAGAAATTGAAACCGTCATCTGTGTCGGACTATCAGCACGTTTTCCAGTTACAGAAATCTCAGAACAGCCAAACGATACCGCGGTTGTATCGGTAAATGACGTGTCACTTCCGGTGATGACAACATCCGCTGCCTGTCCAGACTGAACCGACGAAGGGGTAACCCCGATGCACTGCGGATTTTTCGGCTCGGAGAGTATTTCAAAAGCGTTTTCGCAGGCGACCGTTTCAGATCCGGTCGTTACTGTAATGTCGCAAATCTCGGTGCCGGGTTCTTCCGGTGTTGTTGTCGTTGTGGTCGTGCCGGTTGTTTCCTGCGCGCGGCTCGGCATTACAACAGCAATGTCTGAAGATACCGGCGGTGCAGTGCCGCCGATCTGCACCGTCACCACAAGCTCGGTCGGCGACACAACGCGAGTGTTAGTAACAGTGGCATTGTCACAGCTAAAGGAAACCTGCGTTCTCCCTTGTGTAAAATTGGTATTTTCCGCTTTGATCGTTACCTCTTTAGTTTCGCCTTTTATGGCGTATGAGGGATCGACCTCGAGGCATGAAGTTGGCAGCTCAACGCAGGACAGTGCGATGATTCTCGTCACCGTTCGCTCGTTGTTCCACGCATCGCGTGCGGTGATTTGGATCGAGTAGTTTACCTCTTCGTCATTTTTCGGAAAACCGCTGTACGTTATGGTGCCGGCTGTTGTTCCATCGCCTGATTCAAAGCGGGTGAGGGTTGCGGTAATATCTTCACCTGCAGCGTTATAAATCGTTACCTGTGTAGTTGCGAGATCGACCTGCTGATTATCCGTAACTTCGATATCGATCCGGCAGTTGCCCGCGATAATATCTCCGACAACCGGCTTTTCAAAATCCGGCATAAACGACAAGAGCAGGGTGCCGTTCGCAAAATCATCAGCTTCCCCCGTAATGAGCATGCTTTTCTTGCCGGTATCCGGATTTGCCCTAATAACAGCAAATGGGGCAGTGGTTTTTACCGTAACGGATTTTTCTTTAGAACCATCAACCGTGCCGTTGTCGGATTCAAGATCAATGGTAATCTTGTTTCCGTATTTGCCTTTGTCAACCGTGTCATTTGCAGCGGTAACCGTTACCGGTTCAATCATCGTATCGTTCTGATCTGCAAGCGATACCGCAACCGGCGTATCGGTAATCCCCGGCACCGGCACGAACAGCGCGGACATCTTCACCTTCTGCGCTGCCCTGAGGTTGATGCTTGTTTCAGCGGTTTTTGATCCGTCGCGCGAGGCAATTTTCAAAACAGCGGTTTCCTGCCCTGTAGTGATGCGCTCCGGATCAAATTTCACCAGTATATTTTTGCCCTCGTCAATCTTTGCTGATGCGCCGGGAAACGGC
>JAOAHH010000136.1 GCA_026415325.1 Thermodesulfobacteriota bacterium
GTCTGCAGCCTGCAAGAATACCACCGCCATGCACCAAAGATAAATATCGTAAAGCGTGAACGTTAAAACATAATCCGCAAACCACGATATACGGAGCCTTATGCTTAACTATCATTGGAAAGCACAGCGCGAGAAAAAAGCCTTTTTGGCGCTCGAGGACGGCACGGTGTACCGGGGCTTCAGCGCTGGCGCGGCTCAGGATAGCCTTGGCGAAGTGGTGTTTAATACCGGCATGACCGGCTATCAGGAAATACTCACCGACCCTTCGTATAACGGTCAGATCGTGGTCATGACCTATCCTGAAATCGGCAACTACGGCATTAGCCTTCAGGATATGGAGTCACATCGATGTTGGGCAAACGGATTTATCGTGCACCGAATCAACCGCCCCAGCAACTGGCGCTGCGACAAAACCCTTCAAGAGTTTTTGACCGAAAGCAACATTCCTTGTCTTGCCGGAATCGATACGCGCGCGCTCACTTCAAAACTGCGCGATCGGGGAACCCTCAAAGGTTATCTTTCTGTTGAAGGCAGAGTTTCGGAACAAGAGGCTGTGGAACGGGCGTGTTCATGGGAGGGGCTTGATGGGCAGGATTATGCACATCGGGTATCGTGCACAAAAACCTTCGCGTTCGACCCCGACGGCACAATAACATGCACGTGGGGCATTTCAGACACATTACCGCCTGCCGACCTTCGTATCGTTGCGTACGATTTCGGCATCAAATGGAATATTCTCAGGCTATTTCGACTGGCAGGCATGTCCATCACCGTCGTCCCGGCCAAAACGCCTGCGGAAGATGTTTTAAGGATGAAACCAGATGGTGTGTTTTTGTCAAACGGACCTGCCGACCCTGCCGCAATAACTTATGCAATCCAGAATGCACGGTCGCTCATCGGCAAGGTACCGCTCATGGGGATCTGCCTCGGGCATCAGATTCTCGGGCTTGCCCTTGGTGCAAAAACCTATCGCCTCAAGTTCGGCCACCACGGTTGCAATCATCCCGTCAAAGACCTGCAAACCGGCAAGGTCGAAATTACGTCGCAAAATCATAATTTTAGCGTTGACGGCGCAACCCTTGACCGCTCGCAGGTCGAGGTGACCCACATCAACCTCAACGACAATACTATCGAAGGCCTCCGCCACCGCCGTGAACCGCTCTTCTGTGTGCAGTATCACCCCGAGGCCTCTCCTGGGCCGCACGATGCCCGGTATCTTTTTAACCGTTTCAGGGAGCTTATCAAAAAGGCATGAGGTTTGTGAAAACCGCGCAGGAAGAATAGTCTTCCGGAAGACTCGGTACGGTTTTAGCCGTGATTATTTTGCTTAACGTGACTTATCGGCAAGACTCATCCGCCGAGCGCTTGCCCCAGTTTCTTCCCTGCCTCATCAGCCCGTTTAAGTACCTCAGGCATATCGTCAACATCGTTCATGCCGACGACTTCGGCAAGCTCTGCAACAAGCTTCATTTTCATGCAGTCATCAACGGCAACCTTCAGTGTTTCCTTACTCCGTTCATGGCCTGCACCGGCAACGGTTGTCACCGTGACGGCAGGTTTTCCTGCATGCGGCCGATTGCCCAGCCACGGCATATCAGGATGATAAGGGGGACCGACCTCGCGGTAGAACAGTGCCATGCATCGGTCGATAAAGCATTTCATGGCGCCGGAGATATCCATAAAATAGGTCGGCGCGCCGAAAATAAGCGCATCGGCACCAAGGAGCTTATCATAGAGTTGCTGCATATCATCCTGTATCGGGCATTGCCCTTCCTGCATCATGCACATACCGCAGCCGGTACACGGCCTGATGTCAAGCTTTCCCAGATACACAAGCTCAAACGGCTTCCCTGATGCCTCGGCAATCCGTTTGACCAGTTTATTGGTGTTGCTCTGTTCCCGATAGCTGCCGCAGATACCGAGTATTTTCATTTTCTTGTCTCCCTTCTCTGGTACCAAATCTTGTGCTTTTTTCATGTGATACGCGTCACGATTTTTTTGCCTTATGCAGCCTTTCCTTCGATAGCCTCGATCATTCTCTTTTTATCTTCAGGATTACGCCTAAATGTTATTACGCCCGGGAACGGACATGCTTCCATACAGCTAAAGCACAAACAGCAGGTTGCGGGCATCTCGTTGTCCTGATTGCGGATATCGATATAGAACGGGCATACTTTTTCTGCCTGACACACCTTGCACTGTTTACACTGCGAACGGTTGTACCGGATCCGCCACATGCTGTTATGCGCGCTGAGGCAACGGTATCCGGAAAGCCAGCATAAATGCGTACAAATCTTCCGCCACGGAAAGAGCACTGAAGCGGTCATCAGAAGCACCATAAAACAAATAAACGGCCACCAGATTTTCGGCGTCAGGTCCCAGATGGTTTCGATGTTAAAGCCGATAAACCAAACCAGCATCAGGGTAAAGGGGAGATACGGCGCTGATTTATCAGCCTTGCCGGCAATCGACATCGCAGTTACATGGCTCTGTTCATCGATTACCTTTGGCACAGGGAGGCGTTTGTGGTGCATGTTTTTAAACAGGGCGTCCTGCATTGTGGCGTTCGGGCACATCCAGCTGCACAGCACCCTGCCGAAAAGGTACGGCAGAATCGCCACGCTGAAAACATGGAACATGCCCCAAAACAACAGGTCGGGTCGTCCTTCATCTACATCCGGATACCGGATATAGCCGTAGGCAGACACTGCAAGCCAGATCACGTAAATTGCAATCTGCACGACAATCCGCACGCTCACAATGCGAAGGCGGGGTTTTTTACTGGGCTGCTCCTCGCTTCTCCCGATCATGAAAAGCGCAAACGGAACAGCGGCAAGCACTATAGTTATGAGCACCACCAGAGTTGCAGTGGTTGACATGGTCATCTCTTCAACGTCCGCTACAATCGTTTGCTCGATAACCAGCGGAAAGGTAATTGCGGTCAGCAGCAGCGGAATCATCCAGATGTGGGCTGCAAGTTTCAGCCTGCCGATAAAAAAGCGCTCATGGAACAGGCAGAAAAACCCAGCAGCAAACACAAAGAAAAGCCCGGGATGCACCATTTTGGTAATCGATATGCCCGCAATATAAAAAATGATTGCGGCAGCCAAAACGTATTTATTGATATTCAAATAGGTATTCTTCGTGATAGTCATGACCGATTCTCCTCTACTTACTTTGTGGCAAACGATGCCATGAGTTTCGGCATTAGTACTTGCCATTCCGACGGGGTGATCAAAAGCCCGGCACCGATGTATGCACCAATAAAGAGAATGCCGACAATCACCACACCGATGCGTTTTTTTCGTGGCAAACCAGATCTGCGGCCCATAAACCAAAGTGACGTTATATAGAAGAGGAAAAACATCATCGATTGGTTCATCGGCGTGGTATAAGCAGCTTGGGTAAGCGCCTCTTCGGTTGCCGTTGCCGCTGACACATTTTTGAGCAGTGTTTTCATAAGGTGTGACAACGTTCCGTTAAGAATGGCAAGCGGCAGCAGGGTGACGGAGGTAAAACGCAGGGTATCGATAAACTTTCGGTCACGCATGATCAGGTGCATGGCAATTGCCAGAATCACTACAACACCGATGCCGATGGCTGCTCCTGCATAGGAGGCATAAAAACGGCCAAGGGGGCTGTCATGGCCTGCGCCGGCAAGCCCTTTCAGATATTCGGCCATATCGATAAGAAAAGGCGGAAACTCTGCCCTGAACAACTCCACGGTCTGCGAATCGGCGATTGCCCATGACTTTCCGAACATATATGCGGGAATGATGATTTCAAAAAAACGCGCCCATTTTGCAAGGGGTGTCGTATAGGTTGTTTCCATACCGGTCTCCTTATTCCTTATTGGGTAACCAGTTTTTTATTTCTTAGAAACTGTATATCCTTTTCGCTGAAGCGTCCTTGCGCAACGGCATCCTGCACGTCCTGCGCCGTGAGAATCTTTTTATCGACAAGGTATTTAATTTCTTTGCCCGGCACCTTGCCGCCTGCCAGCGCCTCTTTCACCGCTTCCATCTTCACCAGATTTCGGTCAAGCAGGTATTTAATCGACTTGCCGTCAAGCAGTCCGGCGTTAAGCATATAGAGTTTTAGCTTTTCGAGTTTAAATTTTTCCTGCTGCAACTCTTGTATCTCGTCGTCAAGATGCGCTGCCTCATAGGTAACATAAAACTTTGAAGGCCTTTTCCACTGATCGGCGCCCATGAGAAAAACGGCAAAAACGATATACAGGATGCATCCCAAGACTGTCTTTTTTTCGAGTGAAGTTGTTCGGTACGAAAATACCAATAAAAAGATGATCACGAACAGCGATGCTATTGCAATATAATTTCCAATCACCGGCATCATATGGATGGGGACATTCGAGGAATAATTATCCATGTAGAGCTCAAACGTCCAGATACCTAAAAACGTGAGCATAAAAACGCATACTGAACGCTTGAGGGCACCGGTAAGCCAGAGTATTTTCAATCCAAGCCATCCGAACAGCACAAAATACCACCCGCCGAGGCTCTTGATCTCGACATCGCTAAACTGGGTGATTAAGCCCTTTTCAACCGGCAGGGTAGACATCTCGCCGATCACCGGCCAGGCAAACAGCGCAGCAAAAAATCCGTACAGATACGACCTGCTTTCATTCTGTTCGGTGCAACACCGGTAGAATAAATAGCCGAACAGAACTGTTAATATTGGGAGATAAAAAAGGTTATAATTCACAACAGGATTTTCCCACATTCGCAGGGGAGACATGGTAATAGCCGAAAAAATAAATACACCCTGCCCTGCCAACGCAATCCATATGGTTCGCCACATTGGTTTAAAAAAGTTTCTAAGTTTGTGCAGCATGCCAACCTCCTGTTGTCTAATTATTTATGGCGCATATTGTTAGGACTCTTGTATAAAACAACGGCAACCAACGTGTCAAGCAGAAACGGTATATATGGGCACATATGCTTACCTACAGAGGTCGATTATGCACCATCAGTTCGTTGATGATCGCTGTGAGCTCCTGAAGGGTGAATGGTTTTTTTAGGATACGGTCAGCACCGAATAGTTGCGCGGTATCAAGATAGTGATCGGGGATGAAATCAGAACCGCCTGAAATCGCAATTATTTTCACGTCACGCGCACTGCGCCTGATCTCTGCGATTATTTCCATACCGTCTTTTTCAGGCATCACGATGTCCGTGATCAATAGGTCTGGTTTGCGCTCTTTAAAGAGCGCAAACCCGGTGCTGCCGTCATGCGCTGTTCGCACCGTATGGCCTGCTTTTTTCAGCATGCCCGCAAGTACCACAAGTATGTTGTGGTCATCGTCAATGACGATCACATCAGCCATGGTGTCCCCCTGTGCCTCCTTTACATTGATATGGCTACCCGACAATGTACCGTATCATAACGGTACATAGTCTGCTTGTCAAACGACAATCAGCTGTAATACAAAGGTGTTTCCCGAGAAACGTGGTGCGTGTGTCGCGACTGGTAATTTGTAGAGCATAACCATGTTGCGTTTCACGCATCACTTATTCACACAACGCGCCTCACGCTTTATTTTTATACGGCGTATAGCCTTCCGGACGCTGTGTACAATATATACCGGAGTTGCGGGCCGAAACAATGCCGGTCGGTCATCAGAGCAAAGATACGCATGCTGAACAGAAACGACCTCGTACTGCCACCCCCATCGTCTCAGATGCTCTAGCGCCTCGGCAAGGGTTTCAAGGGTAACACAGTTGATGACAAGAGATCCCTTTGGTGCAAGCCGTTGTTTGACAACCGCCATGATCCCTGACAGCCTGCCGCCTGAACCGCCAATAAATACGGCATCCGGTGCAGGAAGTTCCTTGAGCGATGAGGGGGCTTCACCGAATACAGAGGTGAGTGAAACTAATCTGTATTTTTGAATAGTTTTAACAATGTTCTCATATCGCTTTTTATCCCTTTCTACGGCAAACACGGATAGCCGGGGATAGAGATTCGCCGCCTCAACCGATACTGCGCCGCTCCCCGCCCCGATATCCCATAAAACCGCTGCATGTGCAAGGTTCAGCCGCGCAAGCACAAGAAGCCTGATATCGCGCTTTGTGATCATAGTCCGTTCATGTGGAATTATATTGTCTGGTATCCCAAAGGACAGTGTCGGAGCGTTTTGTGTCTGTTTAATAATCATTAATGAGAGATCAGATGTTTGTATATCGGTAAGGGTGCCAACGTTCCCTGCAATGATACGTTCTTCCTTTTCGCCAAGCCGATCACATATCCATACCTGTTCATGCCGCAGCCACGGCGCCTTGCCAACCATATACCGCAATACTTTGGCAGGTGTATTGACATTGTCACAATACACCACAAACATACCGCATGTCCTCAAAATGGCATCAAGGCAGGCAAGCGGTCTTCCGTGAACACTAAAAAATTGGGCATTATCCCACGACTCCTTAATGCGGGCAAACGCTGCCTGAAAGGCGGTGATGTTGGGGATAATTTCAAGACGGTTTTTGGGGAAGGCACGGTACAGGACCGCTGCAATGCCGAAAAAATTCGGGTCACCCGAGGCAAGAACGACAGCGCGTTTTTTATTAGATATTGTTTTGAGCTTATTTATTAATTCATTAATATTGCTTTTTATTTCTATCTTCTGTGCAGCACTCTCGGGAAACATTGCAAGCAATCGTCTGCCGCCGAAGAGAACGTCTGCACTGCCTATGATCTTATGTCCGCAAGAAGAAAGCCCCTCTTTTGAAACGCCAATGCCTATGACAAAGATTTTTCCCTGCCGTTTGTCTTGAGCTACCTGCATGGCCCCATGCACACCCGTACTAATAGGTCATCTGTATAGCTGATTACGGTGATTTCCATATCACGTAGTTGGCGTTCTGATTCGGTGAACTGCCGCAAAGCCCTTAATGCAAGCACACTGCATAATCGTTTGGCATTTTTAGTCGTGAGTTGCTCTATGGCATGCCGAACCGTCGTTGCAGCCCTCAATCGTGAGAGGATGCGGGGACCGATTCCTGCTGCTTCTCCGATTTCAGTAAGCAATTCCATATCAATTTTTGCTGAGCGAACGTGCGTACACGCAACTCCTGAAGCAATCTTAAGCAGTTTTCCCGGATAGCAGGCGATAATAATGCGATCAATCCCTCGTCGGAGAGCCTCTGCCACTGAATCCCTAACATAATCCCCCATGAGAATAAACGCCTGTTCAGGCAGGAACCGATGCACCTTCTGTGCAGCACGTTCGCTGCTCCGACCCGTAGAGAGTACCACCGCGGGTACTTTCACGGCAGCAGCAACGTCAAGGGCACAACGGATCGTCTCCCGATAGGCATCGGTGCTATACGGTATCACAATACCGGTTGTGCCGAGGATCGAAATCCCGCCGACAATGCCGAGCCGTGGATTGAACGTTTTCCGGGCAATCCGTTCCCCGTCATGCACGCTTACGGTGATCTCAATGCCTGAAGATCGGGGCAGGAGTGACTGAACCGCCTCCTGTATCATGCGTCGGGGGACGGGATTGATTGCCGGCATGCCCACCGGAACCGGAAGCCCGGGTTGCGTGACCACGCCGACACCTGTGCCGCCAACAACATAAACGCCGCTTCCCGAAATCAACCGTACATCGGCACGGATAATTGCACCGTGCGTAACATCGGCATCATCGCCGGCATCCTTTTGCACCTCACAAAATGCACCGGTTACGGTTTTTCCCCAGTTAAGCGGCTGCACATAGGCATCGCTACCGTCAGGTAGCCGTACAATAATCATTTTCATATCGTTATTGAAAAGATACAAAAGCGCACCGCGAGCCGCAGCCGCTGCACAGGTCCCTGTGGTATAACCGGTTGCAAGTTTTTTTTTCAAACCGCCACCACGCGTTATGCTGTCGTTTTTAGGTATTCTTTTTTACAATGATCATCGACAGGTAGTCTGGCTCATCAGGAACATCACAAATATTACGGATAACCGTCTCCCCGGGAAGCCCGACCCTGCTCACATATACCGCATGAGCAAGAAGACCTTTTCGTTCAAGGAGTGTTGCCAACTCGTTGCGGCGCATATAGGTTTTTAAGAATACAACCGTATCTGCCGCATCAAGCACTGCTTCGATGCGCTCGGGACGATCATAAGATGATACAATTGACAGAACCTCGTTGCCTTCGGCAAGCGCCAAGCCTGCCCGCGCTGCAGCAGCTGCAAACGAGGTCACACCCGGAATGATCTCGATTGCCACTGTGGGATGAGATGCCTTCAAGAACTTCACGATCTGTGACGCCGAGCTGTAGGAACCTGGATCTCCGAGGGTGAGCAGCGCCACATGACGACCTTCTCGGAGAATCGCTGCAATCCTTCGAGAATGATCGTCATACGCACGATCGCGAACGTATCGGTCTGTACTCATTGGGATAACAAGTTCTTCAAGCAAAGCCCCATGAGGGATCAGCGCCTGTGCAATCCTAAACGCTAGACTCTGTCTTTCCTGACCTGATCGAGGAATAAAAACGGTATCCGCATGCCTGAGAACTTCTGCTGCCTTAAACGTCATAAGGCTCGGGTCCCCCGGGCCGACACCGATAAGGTAACAGGTGCCGCATGCGGTTGTCACGGGTGTGGTTGTGGTTGCAGGCTGATTTTTCAATGATACTCCTTTATGTCTTCTGCATGGTGCTCGGCAAGCAGTATCAATGCATTTAAAGCTGCTGCCGTTGCCGGTGTTCCGCCTTTTCGGTCAATATTGGTAATATACGGCAGGGGGCAACGGCTGAGGCGCTCCTTTGATTCGCGTGCCTGAACAAATCCTACCGGCATACCGACAATAAGCGCCGGTTTGAGCACCCCTTTCTCAAAAAGCGTAATTGCTTCATGCAATGCGGTCGGTGCATTGCCGATCGCAACAATGCCTCCGTGTAACTGCCGTGCCGCAAGGCGAAGCGCTGTTGCAGAACGCGTCATACCGGTTCCTAAACTTTTACGCACCACGTCAGGATCTGAAACCTTACAGACGATCTGACATCCCCACAGCGTTGTTGCTTTTTTGCTGATGCCTGCAGC
>JAOAHH010000089.1 GCA_026415325.1 Thermodesulfobacteriota bacterium
CGACACCTTCAGGCGGCCCGTGAGCTTATTGCAGAGAGTCGGTATATTGATATTGCGATACTCGGCCAGTTTAAGGCAGGAAAGACATCGTTTATCAATAGCCTTATCGGAAACATCGTCCTGCCGGTCGGCGTTATTCCGGTTACGACCGTTATTACCCGCATCACCCGTGTCCAATACGGTGAAACGCAGCGGGCGGTTGTGACATTCCTTGACGGAACGCACAAGGATATACCCATTGATAAAGTGGAGGAGTACATATCCGAGGCGCATAATCCGGCAAATTGCAAAAATGTTGCTGTTGTTGACCTCGAGCTCCCCGTGTTTGAGCACTATCAGGGGTTGCGCTTTGTCGACACACCGGGCCTCGGGAGCGCATATAAATACAACACGGCGACTTCTGAAGACTGGCTCCCACGGGTTGGCGCAGCGATTGTTGCCATTAGTGCAGACAGGCCACTGTCCGAAAGTGACCTCTCGCTTCTGCGTGAGCTCATGGCCTATACTCCGGATATAGTCCTGTTGCTCACCAAGGCGGACCTTCTGCTGCCGTCACAACAGGATGAGGTAGTGCAGTTTCTTAAGGAGACCGTTAAACAGGAACTCAATGCGGAATTTCCTATATTCCTCTACTCAACTCGTGTTGATACATCACGATATCGGGCACGGCTTGACGATGAGCTCTTTTGCCCTCTGGTTAAGAACCGCGACAGCGAACTGCACAAGATCTCGATTCATAAGATTAACTCGTTGGCGAACGCGTGCATCGAATATCTTGAAATCGCCCTCAAAGCGTCGCAGCAGGCTGACCAAGACCGGGAGCGAATTAAACAGCTCATTTTTGATGAACGGGTAAATTACGAACTCATCCGATCGGAACTCTCTCTGATTGCACGTGAGCACATGATCAAAACCCGCGACCATATCATTGCACACCTCCACACAAAGCACAGTCGGGAACTCACCCGAAGAATCATGGCCGCACTCCGGGAGGCGATGAAAACATGGCAGGGTAATCTTTGGAAGTTTACCCGGCAGTACGAGCGATGGATTGCCGAGACCATGGCCGCAGAACTGCAGGCTCTCTCACAGGCTGAACATCAACATTTTTTTGAGACTCTGTATAAGGCGCGCGCTGGCATTGCGCGGGCGGTCGGGCTGTTTAAAAACATGCTTGACCAGAATATCGAACGGGTTCTCGGTACAAAATTAGGCGAAGCACAATGGGATATCAGCGTGGAAGAGCCCCCGCATCCCGACATCGCATTTGCCCATTCGTTTGATTTTCACCTTGATCTCCTGTGGTTTGTTATCCCCATGTGCATATTCCGCAGGGCGTTTGAACGCCATTTTTTGCATCAGATTCCATGGGCTGTTGAGGTGAATATTTCACGACTTGCCCACCAGTGGGAAGTCGCGGTAAATCGGGCAATCGATGAAACAAAGAACAAGGCACTCAGATATGTCGAAAACGAATTGTCAACCATCGAAGCCCTCCTCTCACAAACTCAGGGGCAAACCGATGAAATCGCTGCTGCAATCAAGCGTTTACGCGAACTTCAAACATGATGTTAGTTGAAGAGGGTGCTCTTTTTGCCCCCATACTCTTTTCTGTTGGCAGATACGCTCTGGTGGATTATAGAGATGTTTCAAACATCAAATACATGTACGAAAGGTGATATCATGAAAAACATTCTTCAGGCATTTTTGATCTCTATTCTTGCACTAAGCTTTGCCACAGAATATTCGCTTGCTTCACCCGAAGACAGCATGCTGGTACAAACCACATCGGTCGCTCGATTTTCAGGCCGCTGGGAGGAGATCGGGCGTCAGATTGGGTTGACATACCCGGAGTATATTGTCGATTTCGGGAGAATCATGGGATTTGTCCTTCTGATGGCAGGTCCCGGACATGGATGGAATGCCGAAACCTACTACCGAACAATTGAGGATAAAGTGCCGCACAGCATCAAGGATCATCTCCGGGGATTGGCGTCAGGTGTGGCTGATGTTCTGCACCTTCGGTATGAAACTGCATGGCATCTCGTCCTGACACAGAATTTTGCAACAGAACTCTTGAACATGGACAATATGGCTACAATACCCGATGCGCTCGGATTCAGGGGCTGCACAGGTTTTGCCGTGACTTCACCAGCAGGAACGTTTCTATGTCATAATACAGATGCGACGGCAAGCGGTGACAACATTGTAGTGCTCATGCTCTGGCAGCCGACAAACGGCGATTATGCTTACATGACCATGGATCCTCCCGGTTGGGCTGATGTTGCCTATGGGTTGAATGAGAAAGGTATTGGGGTGACGATGAATGCCGGAAGCCCAAACATTGATGCCGAAATCGGCTTGCCGATTAACTTTATGTTGCGCTTTATTATGGAACATGCGGCCACACTGGATGAGGCAGTCAGATATATTGAGGATTATATCGATCAAGGGAACAACTTCGGCACTGGTGGCGCATTAGTACATATCGTTGATTTTAACACTCATGAGATGGCAAAGATCCAGGTGCGCTCGCGCTTCTACGAAACAACATACGGAGTACAATCAGCGTTCGGCATCAGGTATGTTGCTTCGGCCAATCACTATACCGGCCAGTTCAATCCAGACCCGGATTTCCAGTACGAATCATCGTTTGCACGGTATGACCGTTTACTTGAACTTATCGAACAGACAGCAGTATTTGATCGCGATGCCTGCTGGAATGTTTTAAGCGACACTGCAGGCGGTGAGGAAGGTCCCAACACGATTTCGCGGATAATGAGTTCTGGCGGCACGATGTTCGGTCTGGTGATGACACGGGAAGGAATTCAATGCACGATGGGGCCGCCAAGTCTGTATCGAAAGAAATTCGGGGAACCGCCGCTTATCCGATATGCCGATCTTGCGGAGCATCCGGTAGCCTCATATACAGCGCAACCGCTCTCACGGCAAGTTATTCTGTCATGGGGGCTCCACGAAAATGCGGCTGTCAGCGGCTACAAGGTATATAGAGCATGTGGTCAAAAAGGCTCCTATGCTTTGATCAAAGAGCTGGACGGCGATGCAACGCAATTCATCGACACGGGGTTGCAGAATCAGCAGCGGTATTATTACCGGCTTGAGGCAATTGGTTCAAAGGGCACAACAATGGTGTATGGGCCGATATGTGCAACACCGAAACTGCGCTACAGAAAACGATAGCATTCATCTCCGATAAACGGGGAGAATGACAACGGTTATCGACCGTTATCTGAATAGTTCGTGTTCGGTTTCTTGCAGCAGGAGACCGGTCTGTACATCCCATCCCCTGAGGGCATAGTACTCATCCATAATCGCTGCAGCATCGTTGCGGTCAAGCGCCTTCATTTTGAGCGAGATGAGCTCATGTCCTGATCCCGGCAATAATCGTTCAGGATTGTAGATGTCAAATATATCTGCCGGAGGTTCCTCCCGCGGAATAAAATATGTTTCCGAAAGGACATCATCCATCCGCCCCCTGCGGCCGTCCCTGATTTGGATTGCACGATTGAGGTTAAAAACACGCTCGCCGATTTTTCGGAGCTCTTCTTCATGCACGGTTATACCGGTCACCGCGCTGAAAAGCGCTGCCTCGAGTTCGGGGTCTCCCACATGATCAGGGGTGCTTGCATCATCCATGACCGGCCAGACAAGATCGCACAACACAAGACACTCTTTTGCATACTGCCGATCCTGTATGATCTTTGCCGCCCGTGCTTTACCGGATCGTGTTGAGAAATCAACTGCATCTTCACCGCCCCAGAACCGCGCGGCAATAGCCCGTAGCACATCGGTCGAAACATAGCTGTTTTGTCCTGCGCTTTTCAGCCAGAGAGCCCATTTTGCAAGCGGCTGGCAGATTTCGTGAAGTGTCGTGATAGCAGGACGCTGCTCTACGGCAAAAACGGGAACGGAGATGATAAGCGTTTTCGGTCCATAGGTTCTGGCAGGTCGTCCACTTGCGGTAAGAAAATCGCGGACGATTTTTTGTGACGCTGCGCCATAGTGGGCTGCTGCCCGAATCGCACCATCGGCAAGAATACCTCCAAACCCTTCACGGCGGGAGATTTTTTGAAGCAGGACTGATAAGAATTCGAGGCTTCCCAGCTTTGAAATAGGGAGTTCTGTTTCATGTTCCGTGATGATCCCCTGCTCAAGACATGCTTCGAGCCACAGGAGCAAAAACATGATTTCATCTGTGCACAATCCAACATCGTGCACCATATCGGCTGCACGAAAAGTGATATCGGTGATCGAACCGTTACGTTTTATGTCCCATTTCGCATAAAATGTCCCCATGTGACATTTACGGATGCCTTCAATCCCCGAGTCCCTCCGCTGCAGCGACCGCCAGCATCCTTGAGGACAACCAGGACAGTGCAATTTCTTAACCGTTGTCGTTCCTGGCAGGGGAACTGTTTGCCCATATACATTATAGTAGCTGCTGCCTGTCATCTTCCTGAGTTTATCCCGTATCTGCTTAATGCCGTCGGCATCTGCAACGGGAATCGTCCCTGAACCTTGAACTGCGATCGCCTTCAGATTTTTACTGCCCATGACCGAGCCAAAGCCCATCGATGCGCTGCTGCCCATATCGCCGATGAGGTTGCCAATACGTGTGCCGTATTCACATCCAGAACCGATTGATAGTATTTTGGGTGTGAGCCGCAGTTCTTGCTCGATCTGCATACACGTCGCATGATTATTGCTACCCCACAACGCGTTCGCGGGATGAAACGCTACGTTATTATTGTTTATGGAAAGATATACAGGGGCAGGGGATTTACCCGTTATGACGATGCCGTCAAATCCGGCACGTTTGAGTTCCGCCGGGAATGAGCCGCCGATATTTGCATGGACGAAACGCTCAGGATAGGTGCACGGTGATTTTCCGCAGACAACCATGCGCGATGCTGCAGGTGCCGCTGTGCCGCACAGCGGCCCGGTCATCAGGATAAGAGGGCTTTCCGCATCAAAGGCAGCGCTTTCGGGTTTTGACATATCCCAGTACAGACGCTCGGCGATGCCAAGCCCACCGATAAACCGGCCGTTATATAGTGCGGTCGGTATTGTCGTTGTAGTGTGGTTGGTAAGATCAACGAGGAGAATTTTTCCTGTCCAGCCATGTATTGAGTCCATGAGTCTTTTCCTTTGTATTATACGAGGGTTGCATCTGGTGATGTATGATCATCGCTGTGCGGTGTGCAATGCGGTTGAGAAGAAAACAGCAACACCGCAACACCAAGACAAGAAAAACCCCATGCAGAAGCATGGGGCTATGCAATGCCAGCCAAACAAACGACGGCGTAAAAACCGTTTCCGTCAATTATTGTTTTTCGCAGCCTCAATAATAAATTTCGGCTTAAACAGAGCAAGGTATGATGGAATAATCAACAGCGCACCGACCATATTTAAGAATAGGATAATGGCAAGCATCATTCCCATCAGCGCCTGGAACATCATTTTCGAGAGGAACCAGAACATAATGCCGCAGCACAGGGTGATTCCGATATAGAGAATTGCTTTTCCCGTGCTACCGAGCGCCTCGATAACTGCTTCGTTGATCGAGCACTGTTGCTTTTTCATTTCTTCGATAACCCTGCTCACTAGATAAATGCCGTAGTCAACACCGAGCCCGATACCGATCGAAGCAACGGGAAGCGTTGCTGTCGTCAGTGCAATCGGCGGCTTGCTGAGGCACTGGATGGCAAAAGACATGGAATTGGAAATGATAATCGGCAGGATGCACACAAACCCGCACATCCATGATCGAAACACAAACACAACCATCAGATAACAGGCAAGCAGGGAGAAGAAAAACGTCCAACGTGAATAGACCTGCAGGCACTCGTTGAGTGCGGCTTGCACACCTACAGCACCCGCCGCCAACCGGAAATAAGCGCGCGGCATACCCTCAACAGGTGGCTTTTCCGTAAGGCGGGGCGGTGCTTTGAAGAAAAGGCCGTTAAGCCAGTGAATGAAGCGGTCAACGCCTTGTCGCTGGACATCCTGTTCACGGATGCCGTACCGCGAATGCTTCTGGATGAACTCGATGGTTCTGTCCATGACAATGCGGATTGTCTCCGTTGTTTTATCACGGCAATACACAATGATATTCATCGCCATTTCGTCGGTATCAATATATTTATCCATGGTTCCGGGCGGTGCATTATACACTGCGGTCTTATACAGCATGCGCAGTTGGGAGACATCGGTCGGATAGAAATACCAGTTAGGATTATTATTAAGGGTTGCACGGTTGCGCTGCGGGATGGACATAAGACAATGCAGCACAGTGATGACCCGCATGCCGGGTGTCTTCTGAAGGTATCGTGACAATGCATCAACGTCTCGCCATAACTCTACATTATGGCCGACTGCTTGTGCTTCATCACCCTGTGCGATGATGAACAGTGGATTGAGGCGCGGCATGGCAAAGGTGATTCTGAACGAATCGACATTATACCGGTGCCATGGCCAGAGAATTTCAGACCCGGGAACTGCGCTGCCCACCGTGATTTTCGGAATATAACTAATGCCCCACACTACCAGAAAGATTGCAAGCACCAGAATCGGATATTTCCCCCATGAGCAGATCCACATGCCGAGACCGCGCATCACGCGGTCGATGAACCCTTTGCCCTCTTCGGCAACACGGATCGGCATATAGGAGAAGAGGACAGGGATGAAACCGAATGCAACCAGAACAGTGATAAATGCCCAGAAGGCGCAGGAAAGACCTATTTTGTAGAGCACCGGAATCGGCGTGAGCGAAATGATAAAAATGCCTGCAGAATCCGTTATAATGCTCGCAAATCCAGGTGCAAGCAATGCATTGATCGTATTTTTGCAGGCTTGTATATTATCACCGGTTTTGAAGGCTTCTTCCATATAGCGCTTGACGACCTGTACGGTATGCGAAGCAGCCATAGCGCCGATCAAAAACGGGAAAACCAGTACCAGCGGATCGAGATTGAACCGGCGCAGGCTGAGGAATCCAAGCCCCCAGATTGAGCTGATAATGGCTGCTACTATGGGCATGAGCATACCGCGTTTTGACCTAAAAAACAGCAGGAAGACGATTGCCATTGCGGCAAGCGTCAGGCCAAGGATTTTAAGCACATCCTTAACATAGCTTGCCACATACCCCAGATGCATGGGTTCGCCTGAGATGGCAATGATGTTGTTCTGATTCTCGTATTTTGCCCGTAATTTGCGCAGCTCGTTAAATACGGCGGTATAGTCGATCTGGTCTTCAAAGAAATCAGCCGTGATCAGTGTCTTTTTGCTATCCAAGGAAACGAGCGCCGGATAGCAGATCGGATTGCCGTAGACGGTGTTGCGCAGATCTTCAAGGCCTTCAGGGGTGGTAGGAACATCGGGAAACATTACTTCTTTGTATGAAAAGCCGGCTGCATCGACCTTGAAATCTTTGAGCCGACGACTTGCAAGTGAAAAGATTTTATTGCGGTCTACTGCCGGAAAGTTCAGAAGATCATCTTCGATATTCTTCACAATGGTTAACGTTTCGGTGTTAAAGATATCATCATACTTCCCGCCGTCCTCTTTATCACGGACTTGCACCATGATGTAGATTTCATTTGCGCCGCCAAATGTGTTACGCACTTCATTATGCAGATTAATGTAAGCGTGGTTTTTGGGAAGAAGGTCGGGAAAGATTGTTTTTACGGTTAGGCGGGTGAAACACATGTACAGGAAGAAGAGCGTGAGAATAATCATCAATGCAAGAAAATAATTCCGGTTATCAATAATAAAATCACCGTAGGTTTTTTTCATGATCGAGCCATCCCTTTCCAAAAATATTATTCAAACACCATGCCTTTAAATTCAAGCGCTTTCGGCATCTGAAAAAATTCCATTTTGTATGAAAGACCTGAAAGGAATTGCCACGTCGTGCCGCCGTCAGTTGTCCGAACAATTGTTCCCATGGCCCCGGTCACCCAACCGTTTTGTGAATCAGTAAAACGTACTTTCCCCAGCCACTGTTTTGTGGTGATGACATCATCAACAAACTGCCACGTCGTACCGCCGTCTGGTGACATCAGATACGTGCCTTTGTCACCAACCGCCCATCCCTTACCGTTTTTGATGCACAGTGAATACAGACCTTCTTTGGTCGGAACCGAAAGCTGCGTCCATGTAGCACCTGCGTCGGTTGTTTTGATGATGGTTCCGTCAATCCCGCACAACCATATATTGTTTTTATCGGTTGCCGCAATGCTGAAGAGCGCAGGACGGGGATTTTCAAATTCTTCTTCGACCGTTTTTCTTTCGAAAAACGACGGCATAACCTGATTCCAAGTGGCACCTCCATCTGTTGTATTAAGAATAATGCCACTTTCGCCAACCACCCAACCGTTGGTTGCATCGACAAATAAGATATCATTCAGGATTTTATCTTCTTCAGGGGTCTGACGGATCCATGTGTTGCCGCCGTCGCTGGTGTGGATGACCGTATTCCCGTCACCGGCCGCCCATCCATGCCGTTCATCAACAAAGACGACGTTGAACAGATGGCGATCCGTTCCGGTGTTCTGTTTCACCCAGGTGGACCCGCCGTCTGAAGTGTGGATAACTGTACCGAGTAGGCCAGCAATCCAGCCCTGCTTGTCGTTAATAAAAGTCCCGTTTACAAGAAGTATGTCAACTCCTGAATTTTGTGTCGTCCACTGCCATGCCGTACCGTTGTCAACACCGTGGCAGATCATACCGTAGCTGCCGCAAACCCAGATGTTTTTAGCATCGGGAATCATGCAACCGTGGACGCTTTCGGATGTCACCATTTTGATGCTGATTTTTGAACTTTTTGCGAGCTCCTTCCGCTCGCCGCCTGCGCATCCCAATACTATGCAGGCAGTACATGTCACTGCGAGTGCGGCCCCGAGTCGTTGCCATGTCTCCTTCATACGCAGATCCTCTCCTGTTGTGGATGTTCTATGGTAATCTGCCATTGCAAGCAGCTTTACACAGCAGGTTGATTACGGAGTTTACGAGTGCTGCTGTGAAGTGTTTCGCACGCAAAATTTTCTTGACAGTAAAGTTCGTTTAATCTATCTCTTTTTAATCTTTTAAGTCAAGAAATTTGTTTGTAACCATCAGCATCGCAGAGGAGGAACATTGTGAAAACCAGTTACGATCTTATTGTTGCAGGAGCAGGACCAGCAGGACTCACGGCGGCGAAGGTAGCAGCGGAGAGCGGGCTTTCGGTTGCACTCATCGAGCGAAAACAGAATGTTGCGGAGATTCTCCGCATGTGCGGCATGATGATTGTAACGCTGTCCGGTAAATACATGGGAGAGCGCGTGGTGCACAACCCAGTAGCAAAGCTGCTTTCGTTTCCCCATCATGGTTTCAGCCTTCACTATGATGGGCCAACAAAAGATTTTTTTGCATGGCACATTTATTCTCCAGGCGGCGAGCGGATTGCGTTCGGCGATTATGCGGCTAACAGCGGTCGCGGCACCGAAGGCAGGGCAAGCGCCGTATACGACAAGAGCCGCTTTCTTGCCGGATTGCTCGAAGAGTGTCAGAGGCTAGGGGTAGCGGTATTTACCGGGGAAAACGTGATCGATGTCCGCAAAAAAGGCGAGGGCGTTGAGGTGCAATGTGCAAGTGGAAAGCATTTTAATGGGGTGTTTGTTATTGCTGCGGATGGCCGCAATTCCCGAATCGCGCGTGTGATGGGTATGAACAAACAACGCGGTTTTTACGGATCAGTGACGTCGATCGGCTATGAAATGACCAATCTCAATTTGCCAGAACCTTATGCATTGCATATGCCGCTTGTGCAAAGCGGTGATCCGCCGATGCTTGGGTTCATCGTTCCGCGGGCATGGCAGCATGAGGGTGAAGATACGTGGTTGGTTATGATCACCAACGTTGATCCGACAACCGACCATGAAAGCCTTTTTGACCTGTTTACCCAGAAAAGCAGATTTGCGCCGTGGTTCAAAAACGGACGCAAGATTCGCAAATGTGGTTGTGCAGGGGTAATGTATTCACCGATTATTCATCCATTTAAGGATAATGTTCTTTTTGCTGGTGATTCCGGTTGGTGTCAGGAGGCGGAGATGACCGGTGCGGTGATGAGCGGATGGAAAGCAGGAACGGCAGTTGTGTATGCCATGCTTGAAGGTATCCGTACCGAAAACGGGGTTGGCTCGTACCTTGATTGGTGGCGCCGCTATCATATTGAAAAACTGGATTATAACGTCTTCCTGCGTAATCTTTATATGCCGATTTTGTGCAAGGATGAGGAAATCGATTACATTTTCAGCATGATCAAGGAAACATTGCCCACCGTGCTCGATCCATATGAAGTGCCCGAAGCAATGGGAAAGGCAATGATAAAGGTTATCCCCAATATTCAAAAAGAGCGGCCTGAATTGCTCAATAAACTAACCGGTTTCTCTTCGCTTCCTCCTGAGGTGGTACTGCGCAAAACCATCAGGGCAGGATTTAGCTGCACCTTTACCACATAACCGGTATATATATAGTAGGCATTTGCTTGCCACTGCAGCAAATGTCTTTACAGTAGTTGGGGAAACAGGAAAATAAATTAATAATACGCAGGAGGCATGAGCTATGAAAAGAGTATACACAAGAATTGCCGTTGGATACATCGCATTAGTATTGTTGTTCTTATCACCGCGATATGCAGGTGCCGAAACAAAAAAAGGGTTGTTGGTGTATGATTCCATTTACAGCTCAACCGTAGAAGTTGCCTATTGGATCAAGGCAATTATCGGCAATGAGCAACCGCTTGACGTTAAGAAGATCGATCAGGTTATTACCGTCAAGCCTTATGATTATGTCATTATCGGGAGTTATTCAAAATGGGAAAAACCTTCGCCCCGTATTTATAAATTCGTCGAACAGCATGCAGCGGAACTTGCAAAAAAACAGGTCTGCTATTTTTTGACCTGTGGTGATATGGATGAAACCCAGATTCTTAAGGCACCGGGTAAAGAAGCACATCTTATTGCAGGCCGTAATTATTTGTATGATATCATGCAAAAACATCCTGAGATTAAGCCCGTTGTTATCGGCGGCTTTGGCGGCAGACAAGTCATGCCAGCACTTCAGGGAACAGACAAGTTTATGACATGGATGCTTGAAAAACTCGCGAAAGAAGGAGCTCCATGGGTCGGCCTCGATATTTGGGAATCGTTGGATCCGGCGCGTGTTGAAGCATTTGGCAACGAGGTGAGAGTCAAAGTGCTTGGTCTTGAACCTCTTGCCGACGTACAAAAATATCGCGGTTTTTGGAATTCACTACAACCTGCATCCCTGAGCGATCCTTCTAAAGTTAAGTATACACCACGACCATATACGGTGCATCACAGCACTGAAAAAATATTCTATACCCGATCGCGGATAAAAGCATCGCTTGATGACACGATCAGAATGATTCAGCAATGGGCGCAGCAGGAAGGATTTTCGCTCAAAGAGCAGCGGAAGACGTTTTTTAACACCTACTACCATGCAGTTAAAACTATTGACGGCAAAGAGCGGATAATCCATATCGTTGTCGCAGACCTTACCGAAGATCCCGGCAATACACATATTTCATTTAGGTCGTTTGATAAGCCTGATGTGCGCAAGCCGCTTGAGGATGCCATTGCTAAAGCAGAACAGCTCCTCTGGGCAGACGGTCGAAAAATCGAAGGTCGCTAACGAAATCGTTTATTAAGATATTTATCCGAGGCGGGCTGCAACCCGCCTCGTGTCTTTTGCGTTTCAGGGAAAGGAGATTGTCTATGAAGATTATCAAAGCGTTGCTCGTTGTCATTATCGTCCTTGTGGTCATCATTGCGGGCATCATGATCTTCTCGCTGCAGGAAGGCGAGAAAATGTACAATCGCTATGCCACCCTGTCAAAAGAGTTGATAGAAAAAAGCTATGCGCTTAAGGATTTTCCCATCAAACAGGAATATCGGCATATAACGTACCCCAAGGGACTGGGGCTGTTTGATTTCAAGGTGATTTGTAAGCAATCAGATCGACTTGCGCGGCTCAGCTCCATAGATGCTACGATGTTCAAATGTATGAAGATGTTTACCTTGATGATTCGTCCTGATTTTAGTTACAACCTCCCAGTGTTTTCGGTTGATTTTATCTTTATGCCGTTTGGAAAGCGTGTGTTCGTTATCGAGATTATCGATCCGGCAAGGATCGACGACGAGAACAAGGCAGTGCATTATAAGACCATGAAGGCAGCAGCAGAAAAACTTGCAGGTTTTGAACAGGCAGGTGTGCGTGATTGGTACAAAGACTTTATCACAGATTTCAGCCTGCATGTCAAATCCGACCGTTCACAGGATGAGCTTTTGCTCGAAACCTATCGGACGTTTTTGAATGCGTATCTTGAAATGGCGAAAAACGCACGGCCGCTACCTCAAGAGAAGGCGACTGCCGTCGCAGACGGTGTTGAAGCCTACGTGACGACACTGCTCAGCAAGGGCGGGCCGGCGGTTGAGGTTTTTAAAAAAATCCTCGGGCCTGAAGGGCAGAAGGACTATGTGCGGACCGTTATGTTTGGGCTTGATAAATAACAGTTTTATTATTTTTGCCCCACGTATAAGGCTTGCCATATCTTGTAGTTTCGGCAAGCCTTTTTTATAGGGAGCAATCATGGAAGATTTTGCGAAGCGTTTTTTCAGCAATTGCCATTTTTGCGCGATACATGGCAAGTTGTGCCTTTAGGTTTGAAAAAGGGTGGGTGATCTTAAAACCAAGGAGCATTTGGTCATACCAGTTCCGAAGGCGGTCGCCCGCCGTTTTTTCATAACGGTTCTGCATCACCACAGCATCCCAAGGTTGCCTGGGAGGAATACCGGGAACAGAGAATGACGGTTTACCGAGCACAAGCGTCGTAAGCGGCAAAACGCCGTTGGGAAGACTCAGGCGATCTCTGAGAAAATCGATATCAAGAAGGCCTGTTCGACCGGTTTCAGACAGAAAAATACTGCGCAGCCCCAGCGCTTCGGCTGCAATCGTCATGTTCATCGCCGCAAGCCCTGCATTAAAAACCGCAAGCATGATATTCACATACGGCGTATCGTGCATTTCCGGAAAAAGATCCTTGAGTTTGAAGATATCGGCACATATCATGATTGCATAGGCGCCGTTGAAGGGTATTGGCCGTTCAAACGTTTTGCGCCACTCCGCACGTGAAAATGTTATAAATGACCATGTTTGCAGATTTACGGCGCTTGGGGCAAACCGACCTGCTTCAAGAACGGTGGTAACAGCATCGGGACTGATTTCTTCATCGGTGAATGACCGGCAGCTCCGCCGATCAATTATGCAGGCAAGAAGCTCATGTTGCCGGACAGATTGAGGCACACAGGCTTTACCGCTGAGAAGATACAGAAGGTTTTTAATGAAGCGGATCATACGAGGTTATTGCTTTTTTAATATATATATGCCGGGTAATGAACGATATTGTTCATCACAGTCAAGACCATAGCCCACGACAAAATCATCACTGATAGTAAAACCGCAGTAGTCGATGGGGATAGCATGAGCTCGACGAGATGGTTTGTCAAGAAGTGTGCAGATTTTGAGGCTGCTGGGAGCATGATCCCTAATATGCCCGATGAGAAACCGAAACGTGGTACCAGTATCAACGATATCTTCGACGAGCAGAACGTCTTTATGGCAGATATCACAGGAGATGTTCTTTGTGAGAAAACACCGACCGGAAGATGTAGTCCCATTGCGGTATGATGATACGGCAATAAAATCCACAAGTGGATCGACGGTAAGATGGCGAAGTAGATCCGCTAAAAACATAAACGATCCTTTTAGCACCCCGAGTATAACGGGACGACGGCCTGCATAGTCTGATGAAATCAGCCAGGCAAGTTCTTTTACCCGCACTTCGATTTTTTCTTTCGGAATCAGCAGTGACAGTGTATGTTCCACCATGGCTGCTCATGGTGCCATAGGTTATTACAGGGGTCAATAATTTAAAACGGTGCAAGGCTCACGACACGGGCGTAACGGTTTATGAAACGCAAAGCGTAAGCTATGAAGCAGATTACGATTTTTAATTTTCGCTGTTAATAACAGAAGCAGGAAACCGATTTTATTTGTGGAGAGACGGTGTGCCGTCATGGATAAGAGAAATGTATGGATAGAAATAACGGTAAGAGTTGCGCATGAGTATGCAGATGCTGTAGCAAGCTTTTTGCTGGAGCGGGGGAGTACCGGTATTGCGCAGGAGGATCTCCGGTTGCAGCGTGCGGGCTCAACGGCGTGCCTGAAAGCATATTTCCTCAACGAAAAGGATGGTGCACATATTGCCGAAGAGTTGCAAACCTATATTGCCCGTTCCGCCGAACGTGAAGGGAAACCCCTGCCTGCAGCAGATGTATCAGTCACCAGCATACCGGATGAGGATTGGAGTGCCACATGGAAATCGTTTTTTCAGCCACTACACGTTACAGAACGTATTGTCATCAAGCCGTCATGGCATCAATACCGCCGACAGGAAGGAGAGATCGTTATCGAGCTCGACCCCGGCATGGCCTTCGGCACCGGAACACATCCTTCAACACGGTTATGTCTGCATGCACTTGATGACATTGCTCTGCATGGAGAGCCGCACCTTCGGGAAAGCCTGCTTGACGTCGGTACAGGATCCGGCATTCTCGCCATAGCCGGTGTATTGCTCGGGTTTAAACATGTTGTCGGTATTGATATAGACCACACTGCGATTGCGTGTGCTCAGAGCAATGCTGAACGAAACGGTATTGGCACCCGCCTTGAACTGAACACAACATCGATTCGAGAGCTTAACGGTTCATTTTCAGTTATTGTCGCAAATATCTTGCCTCACACATTGATTTATATGAAGGCGCAACTTGTTGCACGGCTTGCCGAACAGGGGGTACTTATACTATCAGGCATTCTTGAGGAAAAGGCGGACAATGTTATTGATGCATTTTCAACAGATATGCGTTTTTTGAGAAAGATGCACGAGGGAAATTGGACATGCCTGATATTTAAGAAGGCTTCTGCCCTTAAATCGTGACTTCGAACTCCTGCCCTCTAAATTTTTCCCACCACAGCATCGGTCCTGTTCATTCATGCGTCAGGGAGCGCATCTTCGATGCGAATGACCATGGTCTTTTGCCGGAGGAGCGAAAGCCGGTCGAGTTGCGCGAGCGCTTTTTGCATGTCAGCTTCCCGGGCTTCATGGGTGAGCATAAAAATTGGCACAGAGCCTCCCCGTGTTTGTCTGCCTTTTTGCACCACTGAATGAATACTGATGTGATTGCGGCCAAGAACCCCGGATATTTTCGAAAGCACGCCCGGTTTATCAACAGCAGAAAACCGCATATAATATCGCGATATGATTTCTTTAAAAGGCCGGATGCGAATCGGCTGCAGAATGGCTGCCTCGGAAGAGAATAAGGGAATTCTCTGCGAGATACCCTTGGTAATATTGCGCGCGAGGCTGATGACATCGGCAACAACGGCGCTTGCAGTAGGCATCATACCAGCACCCCGGCCGTAGAACATAGCAGGCCCTGCATCTTCGGTTTCAACAAAAACAGCATTGAAGGTGCCTTCAACCCGGGAGAGCATATGCTGCTCAGGAATAAGGGTGGGGTGCACCCGCGCATCGACCTGATTACCTGATTTCCTGCAGATGGCGAGCAGTTTGATTTTGTAACCGAGTTCACGGGAGAATTCGATATCAAGGGGAGTGATTTTGGATATGCCTTCAGTATAAATATGTCGGGGATGAACACGTTTGCCGAAGGCCAGACTCAGAAGAACACACAGTTTATGCAACGTATCGATGCCTTCAATATCCAGCGTGGGGTCTGCTTCAGCAAATCCTTTTTTTTGTGCATCTCGCAATGCTTCCTCAAACGCGGCACCTTCTGAGGTCATGCGGCTGAGGATGTAATTTGCGGTGCCGTTGAAGATCCCGAGAAAACTCTTGATGCGGTCTGCCGAGAATCCTTCCTGCACGGCCCTGATAATGGGAATGCTGCCGCACACGCTTGCTTCAAATGCAAGATCAACGCCTGCGTGTACTGCCGTGCGAAACAGATCGTGTCCGTGTTCAGATAGAAGCGCTTTGTTTGCGGTGACAACGTGCTTGCGGTTTTTGATTGCATCAAGAATGAAACTTCGCGCCGGTTCTATGCCGCCGATCAGCTCAATGATGATATCGATGTCGGGGTCATGGAGTAACGATACAGTGTCTTTGGTAAGGACACCGTCGGGAAGGGTGACGCCACGATTACGTTGGATGTCGATATCTGCGACGCGCTTGAGTTCAATAGGAACACCAATCCGTTGACGGATTAA